>JACAES010000075.1 GCA_013388735.1 Chloroflexota bacterium
ACAATAATCAGATGTCCGTCTTCACGCAGGATGCGGTGTGTTTCGCGCAGGGTTTCCGGCTGAAAAATGAAGTCGGTTGGGAAGGTGCAGACGACGGCGGCAAACGAAGCTGCCGCGAAGGGAAGCTGCTGCGCCCGTCCACGCGCCAACCGGGGCGACAGCCCGCGCCGGGACAGTTTGCGCCGCGCGATGCGCCCCATGTAGGGCGAGAGGTCGTACCCGACCGGCATATAACCGAGGGCGTATAAATCGAGCTGAAGATTTCCCGTGCCGTGCGCCAGTTCGAGGACGCGCGCACCCGGCGGCGCGCCAAGATGGGGCAGGGCGGCGCGCTGCCAGCAGCGCCATGCGCCCAGGGATACCACGACGCTGACCCAATCGTAAGTGAACGCCAGCTCGTTGTAGAGCAGGCGAAAACCCAGGCCGACCAGCCGCCGCCACAACTCAGCCACGCAGCGTCTCGTGCAGCAGGCGGGGCGAGTCGGTGATGAGGGCCTCCACGCCCAGGCCGCGCAGGGTTAACGCGCGCGCCGGCTCGTTAACCGTCCAGGTATGGATGCGGTAGTTCTGTTTGCGCGCCCAGTCCACATAAGCAGCGTTTATCATGCTGTGGTGTGGATGCAGCGCCGCGTGGCGCAGACCTACCGCCAGCAGGCGAAGATAACGAGGAACGTCCGGCGCATACAAAAAACCGACCGGCACTTCCGGCAGAAGGCGGCAGAAGCGCCGCAGCGCCTGCGGGTTAAAGCTGGATACGATCACACGGCGCGCCAGGCCAAAATGCCGGATTCGGTCAGCAACAGCCTGTTCCAACCCGTCGGTGCGCAGCGTTTCGGACTTCAGTTCCACGTTGATGAACAGGCGTTTTCCAACCGCTTCAAAAACTTCGTCTAGGGTGGGGATGCGTGTATTTCGGAAAGCGGGCGCAAACCAGCTTCCGGCATCAAGTTCCCGCAGTTCAGACAGGGTTTTGTGGGCGGCGGCGCCGTGTCCGTCGGTGGTCTGGTCTACCTGCGCGTCGTGAATGACGATCACCTGCCGGTCTTTGGACAGGCGAACGTCCAGTTCAATGCCGTCTGCCCCCTGTGTCACTGCCAGTTCAAAGGCGGGCAGGGTATTCATGGGCGCGTCGGCGCTGGCGCCGCGATGGCCGAAGATGAGGGGAAGCGCACGGTCAGAGTAGAGTTCGTCAAGAGTCGCCCGGTTGGTGGGCATTTTTCACTTCCGGCTAACGTGGCGCGACCTGAATTTCGTCCCCAACGACGCGCACTTCGTAAGTGGGTACATCCACCAGCGCCGGCGGCGCGGTCACTTTGCCGGTACGGATGTCGAACCGCGCCCCATGCCGGGGACACTCGATGTCGCAGCCGTACAATTCGCCATCGGCCAGTGGGCCATCGTCGTGGGTGCAGACATCTTCAATGGCGTAGTAGTGGCCGTCCACGTTGAAGATGGCGACCCAACGGCGTCCCAGTTCCACTACCAGGCGTTCGCCCGGCTGGATTTCATCGGTGGTGGCGACCGGGGTAAAAGTTATTTCAGTCATAGGCTATTCGTCCTCGTCGTCGTGTTTCTGCCATTCTTTCAGGCCGTAAAGCCCGATCATCAGCGTCTTAAGCGACAGCAGCGCGCACTTCATCCGGTTGATAGTCAGCGGAATGCCGAGCAGACCTAACACATCATCGCGGGTAAGCTGGCGCACTTCGTCAACGGTTTTGCCCAGAATTTCTTCGGCCAGCATCGAGGCGGTCGCCTGGCTGATGGCGCAGCCTTCGCCGTCCCAGGCGATGTCCGCGATGCGGTTATTTTCGTCCAGGCGCAGCGTCAGATGCAGACGGTCGCCGCAGAGCGGGTTGTGTTCTTCGTGGTCAACGTCGGCGGGGGATAAAACACCAGGGTGACGCGGATTCTGGGCGTGATCCAGAATATTCTCGCGGTACATATCATACATGATGCGGATACCCTGCCTAAATCGAAAAGGCTTTTCTGGCTTTATACAACGCTTCGATGAGGACGTCAACCTCTGAAAACGTGTTGTACAGGTAAAAGCTGGCTCGCGCCGACGCGCCGATGCCGAGGTAGTCGTGCAGCGGCATGGCGCAGTGATGCCCCGCCCGGACGGCAACCCCTTCCACGTCGAGCATCTGCGCCAGGTCGTGCGGGTGGATGCTGGCAAAAGTGAAGGTTGCCACCGCGCCTTTGTGTTGGGCGGGTGGGCCGTACACCTTTAGCTGCGGCACTTCGGACAGGCGTTCCAGCGCGTATTCGGTGAGGCGTTTTTCGTAGGTCTGGATGCGCTCCAAACCGACCGCGTTCAGGTAGTCCGCTGCCGCGCCCAGGCCGATAGCCTGCGCGATAGAGGGGGTTCCGGCTTCAAACTTGTAAGGCAGTTCGTTCCATGTACTGCCGTCCAGTCGAACGCGGGAGATCATGTCACCGCCGCCCATCCAGGGTGGCATCGTTTCCAGCAGGTCGCGCTTGCCGTACAGAATGCCGATACCGGTCGGGCCGACCATTTTATGCCCACTGAAGGCGTAGAAGTCGGCGTCAATCTGCTGCACGTCTACCGGCATGTTCGGGATGCTTTGCGCGCCGTCCACCAGGGCCAGCGCCCCGGCCTCGTGCGCCAGCCGCGCGATTTCCGCCACCGGGTTAATTGTCCCCAGAACATTGGATACGTGCATGACCGCTACAAGTTTGACCGCGCCTTCGCCCAGCATCCGGCGGAAAGCGTCCATATCCAGCGTGCCGTCCTCGCACAGCGGCGTATAACGAATGGTGATACCTTTTTCGGCGGCCAGCATCTGCCAGGGGACGATGTTGGAGTGATGTTCCATGACGGTCGTGAGGATGACATCCCCGGCATTCAGGTTGGCGCGCCCCCAGGTTTGGGCGACCAGGTTGATGCTCTCGGTCGTGCCGCGCGTGAAGATGATCTCGCGTTTGCTGGCGGCGTTGATGAGTCGCTTGAGCTTCACCCGCGCGCCTTCATAGGCGGCGGTGGCTTCTTCGCTCAGTTTGTGAATGCCCCGGTGAACGTTGGCATTGTAGCGGCGGTAGTAATCGTCCAGAACTTCGATCACCTGGCGGGGTTTCTGGCTGGAAGCCGCATTGTCCAGGTATACCAGCGGGACGCCGGGGCGGGTTTCCTGATGCAGAATGGGGAAGTCGGCTCGTATGGCTTCCACATCGTAAGGCAGTTCGGCAGCGTTTGCCATATAGTGTTCCCCCTTGCCGGCCTTCGCCGGCGCTTGCTTGAAGTCGGTATCGGGCGCGCCCGCGAACCGGGGCGCGCCCGTTGATTTTACTGGCCGATGATTTTGGCCTCCATCGCCGCCTGAAGGCGTTCGCGCACCCGTTCAAACGGGACGCGCTGGAGCAGCTCGTCGAAGAAGCCGTCAATGACCATCAATTCGGCGGTGGCGCGCGGGATGCCCCGGCTCATGAGATAAAAGATCGGCTCTTCTTCCAGCGTGCCGAAGGTAGCCGCATGCGAGCAGGCCACATCGTCCGCCTCGATTTCCAGGCCGGGAATGCCGTCCATGCGCGCGTGTGGGCTGAGAACCAGATTGCGGCTGGCCTGGAAGCCGTCAATCCGCTGCATGTTTGGCAGCGATTTAATCATCCCCTGCCAGACGGTGCGGGCATGATCTTTGGCCGCGCCTTTAAACAGCAGATCGGACACCGTGAGCGGGGCGTTGTGATTCTGCTGCGTATCGTGGTCGAAAAGCTGTTCGCTGTCGGCGAAGAAGAAACCCGACATACGCCCATGTGCGCCCAGCCCATCAAGTTCCAGTTCCATATAGCTTTTGACCAGCCGACCGCCCATCGTGCCGACGACCCAATCAAGGTGAGCGTTCTGGCCGACGCGGGCGCGCTGGTAGCTGAATTCGTAGGTATCGCGGTTCCAGTCCTGCAAGGCGACATATTGCAGATTGGCGGCGTCACCGACCAGCAGTTCGGTCGCGCCGATGTAGGCGGAATGCTGCTCTGCCGGGGACGAAGCATAATCCACAAGCAGGGTGGCCTGGGCGTTTTCGTCCACCACCACCAGCACATGACCCAGGCTTGCGCCGGGGTGAGTATTATACATCACCACATGGAAGGGCAGTTCAGCAGCCTTGCCACGCGGCACGTACAGGAAAACGCCATGCGTCCACAGGGCGGCGTGCAGCGCCGCGAATTTCCCTTCGCCGGGCAGCACAGCTTTGGTCATCAGATTCGGGCGCACCAGATCGGCGTGGTGACGGCAGGCCGTTCGTAAATCGGTGAAGATGATACCCTGACCGGCTAATTCGTCAGCGATTTCGTGCTGGACGATTTTGCCGTCCACGAAAATCAGCAGGCCGCCCTGCTGTTCGCCGATCAATGGTTCGCGGTTGTACGGCGGCACCGTGTCGAGTGTCGCGCCATTGGGCGTGATGATGCGGTCGGCTTCTTCCCAGCGGATATGCCGGTAATCGGTGCGCCGCCAGTCCTCGTCGTTGAGGGTCGGCATGGGCATATCTTCGTACAGTTCCCAGGCAGCAAGGCGGCTTTCCAGCAGCCAGGCCGGCTCGTCATAAGTGGCGCTCAACGTCCTGACATCGGCCTCGGTATAACTCGGCACGGCAGGCGCAACTGAGCGGCGGCGTTGTTTAACCACAGCCACAGTAAATATCTCCTCCGGTATCATGCGGGTGTCATCCGGGCGGACGGTTGCGCCGCCGCCCGGAATTCGTGTTCTGGCTAACCGATTGACCCTTCGAGCTGAATCTGGATGAGCCGGTTCAGTTCCAGCGCGTATTCCATCGGCAGTTCTTTCACCAGCGGTTCGATGAAGCCGTTGACGATCATGGCATTAGCCTCGTCTTCGCTCAGCCCTCGGCTCATGAGGTAAAACAACTGGTCTTCACCGATTTTGCTGACGGATGCTTCGTGACCCATCGTCACATTCTGCGCGTCGCACTCGATGTACGGGTAGGTGTCGGAGCGGCTCTCAGCATCCAGCAGCAGGGCATCGCAGACGACGTTGCTCTTTACGTTGTCCGCACCCTTGACGATTTTCAGCAGGCCGCGATAGCTGGCACGCCCGCCGTCCTTGCTGATGGACTTGCTGATGATCTGGCTGCTGGTGTTCGGCGCCAGGTGGGTGATTTTGCCGCCCGCGTCTTGGTGCTGTCCCTTACCGGCGAACGCGATGGAAAGTACCTCACCATGCGCGCCTTCGCCTGCCAGTATTACAGCCGGATATTTCATAGTTATGAGGGAGCCGAGATTGCCGTCCACCCATTCCATCGCGGCGTTTTTGTGAGCGACCGCCCGTTTGGTCACAAGGTTGTAGACGTTATTCGACCAGTTCTGGATCGTCGTATAGCGGCAGCGCCCGTTTTCCTTGACGACGATTTCCACAACGGCGCTGTGCAGGCTGTTGGAACTATAAATGGGGGCGGTACAGTTATGCACGGCGAAGCCCCGCGTCACATATGCATTTGGAGCAGTAGTCAATTCAAAATTGAAAACAGGCCCATCATATGGTGTCCGGCTGATCTCCTTGATCGGAACCAGGAAATAGCCATTCGCCAGACGGACTTCGCTTTGCTGTTTGTCCGGTGAGTAATACAGAATGTACTGGTCCCGCCGCGTGATTTCGCGCCCCTGGATGACATCCTTGCCACCTTTACGGATAGTGATTGTGGCGTAATGTCCCTGGCGCGCCAGGAGTTCCTGAAGCTGCCATGCCAGTTGTTGGGATGCTGTTGAGGCGCGAAGCATTAAATGCTTACGTTTAGTGTAAACGCTGCCATCACCGTTAAAGTATGTTTCCAGCAGGTGGGCTTGCAAGTCTACAGGCAGTTCCATGACGGTTTTGCTGAGGCGTTTTTCCGCTGCCCCTTTGCCACATTCGTTGACGCACAAGTCCATCAGCTCACGAGAATAAACACGCACTTCTATGCCATGTCGTGATGCCTGGCTGATTTCCATCGCATTCTTGCCGGTGAAGGCCTGAATGAGCGTTTTCACTTCGTCAATGTATTCACGTTCGTTTTCATTAAACGTAAATGACACGACGGGTTGATTCAGTTTATTGTGGATGTAGGCTGAGCCTTCTGCCAGGTAGTAACCCAACAGTCGCATGATCTCCGGCGTATAACGAGGATGTTCACTTGTGACCTTAGAAATCGGAAAGACCATGAAATCGCCGATTTCGAGTTCACCTGCCGGAACAAACTGTGGCAAGGCTGCAATCAGCTTTTCGGTGTTAACCTCAATACGCCAGTTATTGCGGGACTGGCGGTTAACAGCAACGTCGCGTCGCTTCACGGCCATCACGGGGTGTTCGGGAGTAACCTGAAAAGCGTTGGCCTGCGATATTGGTCGAATGGTGAGCATGTCGCCCTTAAATGGGCGAACACGTACACTTTTAACAATCGCTTGATTTCCGTCACTATCCATGACGGTATCCCCCGGCGCAACGGACTCAATATTGACCCACTTATCACCCGTACTGACTAATTCTCCGGCGGGTAAACAGCCTTCAACATAATGCACATACGAGCCTTCGTCCACGATGATGAGGGTGCGCTCGAACTGGCCCATATTTTGGGTGTTGATGCGGAAGTATGCCTGAAGCGGCATTTCCACATGCACGCCCGGCGGCACATAGATGAACGAGCCGCCCGACCAGACGGCTGTATTGAGCGCGGCGAATTTGTTGTCCGAGGACGGGATGATCGTGCCGAAGTATTCGCGCACCAGCTCAGGATGCTGCGCCAGACCGGAGTCCATATCCAGGAAGATGACGCCTTTGGCTTCCAGGTCTTTACGAATGTTGTGGTAGACGGATTCCGAATCGTACTGCGCGCTTACGCCCTGCAGGTACTTCTGCTCCGCTTCGGGGATTCCCAGGCGGTCGAACGTGCGCTTAATTTCGTCCGGCACTTCCTCCCAGGTGCGTCCCTTCTGGTCGGTGGCGCGGACGTAATAGTAGATGTCGTCAAAATCAATCGCGCTCAGATCAGCGCCCCAGGTCGGCATCGGTTTGCTCTTGAAGATGTCGTAAGCCTTCAAACGCATTTCCGTCATCCAGCCGGGTTCGTTTTTCATCTCGCTGATCTGGCGGACGATTTCACGAGTCAGCCCCTTCTGGCTTTTGAAGGCGTAGTTCACATCTTCGTCATGGAAGCCGTAGGTATCCTCATAGGATGCGCGCAGCCCCTTGAGCGCGGCTTCTTCAGCGCTCAGCTCTTTTTCGCTGCGAATATCGTTTTTATCAACCATTAAATCGCTCCTTCGACGTCTGGCTTTTGGTTAGAGGGCGCTGTGTTTCTCGCGAATCCAGTCATAGCCCATTTCTTCCAGGCGCAGCGCCAGATCAGGGCCGCCGCTCTCGACGATCTGGCCGTCAAGCATAACGTGAACATACTGGGGCTGAATGTAATTGAGGATGCGCTGGTAGTGGGTGATAACCAGGACGCCCAGGTCTGGGCCGCGCAGTTTGTTCACGCCGTCGGATACAATCCGCAGTGCGTCAATATCCAGCCCGGAATCGGTTTCGTCCAGGATGGCGATACGGGGTTCAAGGGTCGCCATCTGGAGGATTTCGGCGCGTTTTTTCTCACCACCGCTAAAACCTTCGTTCAAGTAACGTCCCGCGAAGCTGTGATCCATCTGGAGCATGTCCATCTTAGCCTTCAGCAGCCGGCGGAATTCTGGGATGGAAATGCCTTTGCTATCGGGGTCTTGGGCCTTCATACGCGCGTTGATGGCCTGGCGCAGAAAGTTTGCCAGGGTGACGCCGGGGATAGAAACCGGGTACTGGAAGGCCAGAAACAAACCGGCCCGGCTGCGTTCGTCGGCTTCCATTTCCAGCAGATCTTCGCCCTCGAAAATGATCTGCCCGGCGGTCACGACATAGGCCGGGTGTCCCAGCAGGACGTTTGCCAGTGTGCTTTTCCCTGAGCCGTTTGGCCCCATCAGGGCGTGAACCTCACCCTGTTTAACCGTCAGGTTTACCCCGCGAAGGATGGGTTTATCCTCGACAGAGGCGTGTAGATTACGAATTTCCAGTGCTGCGCCCATGCTGGGCTTCCTCCTCAGGTTTTGATGTCTGGTTAAATTTTCTTCGTACCTATGGGTCAAAGCTGCTGTAAGTATATCAGCCCCTTGCGCTGCCTGTCAATATTTATGATTAATACTAGAAAAATTCTCACCGGGGCATTATGTTACGTCTATCACAGGATAAAGTTAATCCGGGTTAAATTACCGGGCGGCGCAGAATAAGAAAGATTGTTACTATAAAAATTGACTCCCGCCGGGGGGTATGTTAGCATACACCATTGTAAAAGATTCGTTCGCAGAGATCGAGAGACAATCATGACCGACCAGACACCGATAACCGAGGAAGGGCTGCGCGAGGCTTTGCGAGAGGTGGTTGATCCCGAGATTGGGATGAACGTCGTCGAACTGGGGCTGATTCGCCAGGTTGAAATCCTGGACGACCGCGCGCATCTGGTGATGATTATGACTACACCGTTCTGTCCCTATGCACCGCAGCTGCTTGAGCAGGCGCGGCGCACGGCGCAGAATTACACCCGCAGGCCGACCACTATCGAAATGGGGCTGGAGATGTGGGACCCCAGCATGATGGAAGAAGGTGTAGCCGACGATTGGGGTTTGTTCTAAACCGGGCAGGGCAGGGGCGCACCGGCATGGCGCGCCCCTTTGATGTGACCGCGATTTAACGTTTGGGCCGGTTGTTCAGGATGAACAGGCGGGGATCAACGTAATTTGCCAGCAGGTTATTCAGGTTCTTCGCCGGCCAGTGTTGGGGCTGGCTTTCCAGAATCGTTGTGTGACTCAGGTCAAAATGCAGGTGGTAGGCATAACGTCCGAAAGCGTTACCGACACGGGCAAGCTGCTGTCCGCGCTTTACCCGATCCCCCACCTTGACGATCATCTCCTCAACATGCGCGTAACGTCCATACAGCACCGTCCGGGTAGTCGCCAGCGGGTCGTGTTTGATGATGATGACGTTGCCCCAGACAGGCAGCTTGGCGGCGAACGTCACCACGCCGCTGGCGGCGGCATAAACCGGCGAGTGGGCATCGGCGTCGCGCGGCAGGTTCAGGTCGGCGCCGGTATGGTAGGCTTCGCTGGGCGTGCCGACGAAATACAGTTTGGCGAAGGGACTGGCGTCAATCCACTGGCCGGGCCAGACGGCGCTGGCGCTGCGTTCGGCGGCTGTCCCAACCGGGGAGTCATAACCATCGGCCAGGTTTTCGCCGGGGATAGGCGCTGGATCGGACTGCTTGACTTCCTGCCAGCGCAGCGCGTCGAAGGCGATTTCCAGCCCGGATTCGCCGGTCAGATCGTTCAGTAAGACCGTACCCGCTCCGGCGGTAGCCGCGTCCAGTTCAAAAATGCCCAGTGATACCCATTGGTTAGTATGTCGTCCCTGGTCGAGAGGAACGACAATTTCGCCGCTGGCGCCTTTCACATTGGTGATTTTGAAGCGCGCATTGCGCGTGCTGGCGTGCCGGGTCGGGACGAAAGTGGCGATTTCGTATTTGGCCGATTTGCTGATGCGCGGCGTCCAGCGCGCCCAGACTTTGCTGGTCTGCGGCTCGGTGCCTTTATAAAGCACTTCCCATCCCCAGGTTCCCTGAAAGCGGCTGAACTCCGGTTTGCCGGTGTACGTGCCGCTGGCGAAACCGGCGTCGGTGGGGCGGATGACGATTTCGACGCCGGGCGCGGGTTCGGGGTCTACCGGGCCGGGCGGCGGCGTGCCGGGGGTGATCGGCTGATTGATGGCGCTCCAGCCGGCGGGGGTGATGATCCCCAGCCGCCACCAGCTTAAACCGGGCGCCTGATGGCGTTGGGTGGCGAGGTTGATGGCGGTCGCCATTTCGCTTGGGGGTGCGTCACCATCCAGAATGGGGATGATCGGGCGACCATATCCGCCCCAGACTTCATAGGTTTCTTTCAACACTTCTTCCGGCGTGCGCCGGAAGGTGGCCCAGTAAACCATCGGATGCACGCTGTTAACGAAGGGATACCATTCCTGGGGATAGATCGAGGCGTAATGATGTCGCCGGGGGTCAACGCCGAGGCCGATATGGAACGAACCCGGCAGGGCGCGGCGGATGCGCGTCATAAACGGGCGGATGCCGGCCTGCCCGCCTTCCCAGAAGCCATCATACGGCTCGATGTCCAGAATCAGCGATCTGACGCCTGGACGAGAACAGGCCTGGATGATGAGGTCGGTTTCGGCCTGGGTGTGCGTTCCCTTCGGCACGCACCAGGCATGGAACTCCATATTGTACTTTTGCAAGGCGGCGACCCAGCGGTCAATGCTCTGCGTGCCATCAATCGCCAGGCTGCGTTTGGTATCCCAGTAGCCCTGCCACTGCGCGCCGGTGCGCGGCGTGGCGTCGCTGATTTTGACCCATACCTGCGTCACGTAAGGCGCGACGGCTTTGATATTGCGCGCCACGTCTTCGATGCTGTTTTCCGGCAGCACGTCGCCTTTCCAGTGCCAGATGCCGATTTTGCCATCGTAGGGCGTGGCCTGGTCAGGGGGGATAGGCTTGGGCGCGGCGATGTTTTCAAACGTGATGACGCTGGTGGATACCCAGCCTGAACTATTAAACTGCTCGACCCATACCCAGCCATCGCCGGTGCGTGAAGCCGGATAATACACCAGCGTGGTATTGTTACGGATGTCGCCGATGTCCTGGTAATTGCTTCCTGGCCCGCTTCGCAGGTTGACAAACGCCCCGCTGGTTTTAACCAGCGCGGGTTGACCCGTACCCGCCGACGATGGTTTTGGAACAGGTGAGGGGAAACTGCTCATCATGAACCTCTTTCGGCAAAAACAAACGAGAATATAACCCTAATATGTGCATCGTAATACACTTCTGGATTGTATGCAAAATCGTGGACAGCCGCGCCCCGGCTGAAACGCGCAGCGGCGCAGAGGGAATGTGGCGGGCTTCCGGCGGATTACTGCCCTGACCATTCAATAGGGGTTAAAACCGCATCCAGCGCCGACCAGAAACGCTGCACTTCTTCGGCGTTCAGTCTGATGACCCAGCTCTGGCTGCCGGCCCAGCCGGTGACTTCAAAATCACCATCGTCGGTTTTGTCTACGGCGGTATGGGTGGTGATGGTCGGCAGGTCGGCGCCGCGCAGGGGGGCGGTGGTGATGAGGCCGGTGATACGTTTGGATTTTTCGGGGTAGAGAAGTTCCGCCAGGTTAAACCACAGCATTTGCGCAGCGCGATACGACAGCACTCGTATCCAACGCGCGTTGTCTTCGCCGGTGCCGCCGATGATAATCGAGTCGCCGCTGGCTTTACGGCTTACAAACAGGTTTTTGGAAGGGCCGTAGGAATGACTGGGTTGGCTGACCATCAGCCGGTACTCCTGCTAATTAAAGTTATTTCTGTATACGTGAATCATGCCGCTTCCGGTGCGAACCTCACCAATGTGGCAGGCATCGTCCCCGTCCCGTGCCAGATCGTGCAGCAAAGCCGCCAGATTTTCGGGCGGCACGGCCATCAGCAGCCCGCCGGAGGTCTGGGGGTCGAAGAGCAGGTCGCGCTCGAACTGGATTATGCTGTTTTCAAAGCGTGTCCACCGGCCGAAGTATTCGAGATTACGGAACATGCCGCCGGGGAATAACTCCTGTTGGGCATAGAGAAATGCGCCGGGCAGCCAGCGCAGCGCCTCAAAGCGAAGATAGAAGTCAACGCCGCCGAGGTGCGCCATTTCGTGGCCGTGTCCGAGCAGGCTGTAGCCGGTGATGTCGGTCATGGCGCGGACGCCGTGCCGCCGCGCCGCCCGCGAAGCATCGCGGTTGAGCCGCATCATGCTGGCGACTGCCGTCTCAACGTGATCGGCGTGCGCCTTTTCGTTTTTGAGGGCGGTGGTGATAACGCCGCTGCCGAGCGGTTTGGTCAGCACCAACTGGTCGCCCGGCTGCGCGCCGCCTTTGGTGATAATCTGATCGGGATGAATGAGGCCGGTGACGGCCAGCCCGTATTTGGGTTCCTTATCGGTGACGGTGTGACCGCCAGCAATGGCCGCGCCGGCCTCGCGGACTTTTTCCGCACCGCCGCGCAGGATTTCGGTCAGGATGTCCAGTCCATAGCCGTCGGGGTAGGCAGCCAGGTTGATGGCAAACACCGGCTCGCCGCCCATCGCATAAATATCGCTCAGGGCGTTGGCAGCCGCAATCGCGCCGAAAGCGTAAGGCTCGTCCACCACCGGCGGGAAAAAGTCCACCGTCGAGATGATGGCGCGTTCGGCATCAACCCGGTACACAGCCGAGTCGTCCGGTTCGGCCAGGCCGACCAGCAGTGCGGGATAATCTTGGGTTGGGAACATGCCTGTCAGCGGACGCAAAACTTGCGCCAGGTCACCGGGACCGAGTTTCGACGCTCAGCCCGCGCAGGCAACTAATGATGTGAGTCGGATGTTTTCCATAAGGTTAGATTGATAAATTTACAGGACATCTATACTGAGTATAGAATCTCTCGCTGTTGCAGGCAACCATCAAGGGCCAGTTCGCACAATATCGGGACAAAACCCCTGCCGGTGGTATTTCTATCAGGGCAACCACCATAGCTGGTGATCAGACCCCCTCTAAATCTCCCCCGAATTCGGGGGAGACTTTGCTGCTGGCGCATTTAAGCCCCCGCTGCGCTTTGCGAAACCGCTGTGCGGCACAAACAAAGGGGAGACTTTGCTGCTGGCGGGATGAAGCCCCGCCCTGAATTCGGCGAGCCGAATGGGGACGTTTGTCCCCTGAGTGCGAGGGGTTTGGGGGTGGGGTCAAAGGGCAAAAGTCTGCTTACTGAGACGAAGTATCTTCAGGCGATTACCCTGGTATTTCTATAATTTAGGCTTGCGGGTGGGCGGGGCGTCCGCTATACTTGGTTTCACTCCAACGGGGTGTGGCGCAGCCTGGTAGCGCGCTTGCATGGGGTGCAAGAGGTCCCGGGTTCGAGTCCCGGCACCCCGACAGAAGCAGCCTTCTGTTTGTGGAAAAACCACGAAAACAGAAGGTCTTTTTTTGCCAATTGTGTCCTGCCTTGCTACACTAGTTTCGCGGCAAGATTAAGCCGTCTCTCGATTGAACCTTTTGCCGGAACTGCGAGTATCGTAAACAGCGAGTGCAAAAGGTTCGTGCGGCTCTCTGCCGAAGCGTGTGTCGGCACGAAGCCGGGTTAGCTGCCTCATAATAATTACAAGGAGTAAAGCATGAAAAGTACGAGTAAATTATTGGTATTGGTGTTGGCGCTGTTGCTGGTCGGCGCGCTGACGGTCGTGGCGCAGGACGCACCCGCGCCCGGCGAAGGCGGCATCATCATTGAGGGCAACTTCGGCGGCGATCCCGCGACGTTTAATCCTCTTCTCGCCAGCGACACGGCTTCCTCGCGCATCACCGGCTTCATGTTCCCCGGTTTCGTCGGCGTTGATCCGGCCACGGCGCTCTTCCGCAAGGACGACCCGGCGGCCATCGTCAAGGACTGGACGATCTCTGAGGATGGCCTGACCTATACCTTCAGCCTGCGCGATGATTACTTCTGGACGGACGGTACCCAGGTCACGTCGGCGGACGTGCTGTACACCTGGAACGCCATCGTGGCCGGCGGCGAAGGCATCGTGGATACGCCGCTGACCTACGTTCTGGACAGCATCGAAAGCGTGGAAGCGCCGGATGCATTTACGGTGGTGGTGAAGTACACCAGCGCCGACTGCACCGCGCTGAACTATGCGGGCGCGCTGGCGCCGGTGCCGTCGCATGTGCTGCCGGCGGACCTGGCCGAGCTGAACGACTCGCCCTTTAACACCGCCCCGACTGTGAGCGGCGGCGTCTTCTCGTTTGGCGAGTTCCGTCCTGCCGAGCAGGTCGGTCTGATCGCCAACCAGGAATACACGGGCGCGACCAACGGCGTCGTGCTGCCGACCGGCTTCATCTACAAGGTCGTGCCGGACCAGACCGTGCTGGTTGAGCAGTTCATCGCCGGCGAAACCAACGTGATTGACGGCCCGGCGGTGAACCGCCGCGACGACCTGCTGGCGGATGCCAACCTGAACATGTACAGCTTCCCCGGCAACGCCTGGGACTACCTGGCACTGAACTATGCCGACCCGGCCAACCCGCAGAACGCCTTCGACGAAAATGGCAACCCGATTGACCAGGGCCACCACCCGCTGTTCGGCGATGTGCGCGTCCGCCAGGCGATTGCGAAGGCCATCAACGTGGACGACATCATTCAGGGCGCGGTGTTCGGGCATGGCTCGCGCATGACCTCGATGATTATCCCGGCGTCGTGGGCTTACAACAAGGACCTGCCGCCCATCGCTTACGATCCTGAAGCCGCCAAGGCCCTGCTGGACGAGGCCGGTTTCGTGGATGACGACGGCGATGCGGCCACCCCGCGCGTCTGCCAGGGCTGCATGTACGCCGAAGAAGGCACGCCCTTCCGCTTCGTCCTGTACACCAACGAAGGTAATACCCGCCGCGGCGCGGTTGGCACCATCGTTCAGGATCAGCTCAGCCAGATCGGCATTGAAGTGGACTTCCAGGCCATTGACTTCAATACGCTGCTGGACATCATGGATGCCCAGACCTTCGACGCCTTCATCCTCGGCTGGCGCAACGGCTACCCGGATGACCCCGATCTGACCCAGATTCTGACCCCGGTCAGCGACATCGTGGGCGGCGGCAGCAACAATACTTCCTACAATAATCCGCGTATGGTGGAACTGAATGCTCAGGCCAAGTCGCTGCCCGGCTGCGACCCGGCGGAGCGCGCCAAGCTGTACTACGAAATTCAGGAAATCATGCAGCAAGATCTGCCCTACGTTCCGCTGTACGTCATTGACGGCATGTACGGTGCGAGCGCCAGCGTGGAGGGCTTTGCCCCGTATCCGAGCCAGCTCTACTGGAACGTGGATACCTGGTATCTTTCGACCCCGTAGGCTTGAAAAACGTCACACAGGGGCGGGGGTTTATCCCCCGCCTCTACCCTGTTTTGCTTGCAGGCCGGAAGACAGAATGCCTGCATTAGCTGGAGCCTGAAGTTCAGCCTTTGGGCGCAAGGAACTCAAGATGGTCAAATACACGATTCGCCGCCTGATCCAGGCGATCCCCACCTTTTTTGGTATCACCATACTCTCTTTTCTGTTGATGTCTGCCGCGCCGGGCGGCCCGGTGGCCGCGCTGACCTTCGACCCGCGCATCACGCCGCAGGAGCGCGAGCGCGTGGCGGCGCGCCTGGGCGTCAACGACCCGCTGCCCATCCAATATCTGCGCTGGCTGATCGGGGATGACTGGATGCGTTGGGATGCCGATGGCGACGGCACTGCCGATCATGCGTTTCTGATTCCGCTGGACGCCGATGGCGACGGTGAACCTGAACCGCCCGGCACGCGCCTGGGTATGCTGCGCGGCGACTTCGGACGGTCGTTTTTCGCCAGACGCCCGGTAGCGGATATTATCGGCGAACGTATTCCGGCGACGCTGGAGCTGGGGTTTGCCGCGCTGCTGTTTGGCGTCACGCTCGGTGTGCCGATTGGCATCATCGCGGCGGTGCGGCGCGGCGGGGTTTTCGACAGTTTCACCCGCGTGATGGCGGTTCTGTTTAATGCTGTGCCGGTATTCTGGCTGGGACTGATTCTCATCCTGATTTTTGGCTCGTGGCTGGGCGTGCTGCCGATGGGCAGCCGGTGTCCAATGACCATAAGCGGCGGCTGCCCGCCGATTTACGAACGGCTGGAATATCTGCTGCTGCCGACCTTTGTGCTGGCGACCGGCGGCATCGCCGGATATTCGCGCTATATGCGCGCCTCGATGCTGGATGTCATCAGCCAGGATTACATCCGCACGGCCAAAGCGAAAGGGCTTTCGGCGCGGCAGGTGTGGTTCAAACACGGCGCGCGCAACGCCCTGATTCCGCTGGCGACCTTCCTCGGCCCGGCCATCACCGGCCTGCTAAGCGGCGCGGCGATCACGGAGCGCATTTTTTCGTGGCCGGGGCTGGGGCGGCTGGCCGTAGATGCGGTCGGTCAGCTTGATTATCCGGTGGTGATGGCGGTGGTCATCATTTCGGCGGTCGCAACTATCATCGGTTTCATCCTGTCGGATATTATGTATGCGCTGATTGACCCGCGCATCCGGTTTACGTAAAGAGGGCAGAGCATTATGGCAGCACAATCACAGGCGACCGTCGCCAAAATCTCGTCCGCGAACGAGCGCTCTGTTGGCGAGTCGTTAACTACGCTGGCTTTGCGCCGCTTACGCCGGGATAAGCTGACTCTGGTCGCCATAACCATTGTCGTTATTCTGACCATCCTGGCGCTGTCGGCGCCGCTGATCGAACGCGCGTTCGGTGTGAGTTACACCCGGACGAACGTGACCAGCGCGTTTCTGCCGGTTGGCGCGGAGGGGCATATTCTTGGCACCGATGACCTGGGACGCGATCATCTGGCGCGGCTGCTGTACGCCGGCCAGGTTTCGCTGGGCATCGCCTTCTCGGCGGCGCTGCTGTCACTGGGCATCGGCCTGACGCTGGGCATTGTTACCGGCTACTACGGCGGGGTGGTGGATGATATCGTGATCTGGGTTATCACGACGATCAATTCAATCCCATCACTATTTCTGCTGTTGATTGTCTCGGCAGTCATTCTGCAAAATCCCAATCTATCCGGCACGTTTTTCAGCGGCCCGTTTTCCCTGGTGCTGATCCTGGGGCTGCTGGGCTGGACCGGCACGACACGGCTGGTGCGCGGCCAGACGCTTTCCCTGCGCGAGCAGGAGTACATCATCAGCGCGCGCGCGGTGGGCGCGTCGCCGCTGCGGATTATGTTCGTTCATATCCTGCCCAATCTGTTTTCGATTGTGGTCATCACACTGGCGATTGACATCGGCGTGCTGATTCTGGTCGAATCGGGGCTGAGCTTCCTCGGTTTTGGCGTTAAGCCGCCGACGCCCAGTTGGGGCAATATGCTGACCAACGCGCAGACCTTTTTCACCAAAGGCGTACATCTGGTCATTCTGCCGGGGCTGCTGATCGTCACGACGGTGCTGTGCCTGTACGTGATCGGTGACGGCGTGCGGGATGCGTTCGACCCGACGACGGTGGACTAATGGACAAACCAATTAAAATGCTCCAGATTGTGTAGGGACAACACCTGCGTTGTCCGGGGCGGACGAGGCAGGCCTCGTCCCTACAGTGGGCTGTTGATGTGTTATCCGCATGATATGAAATCAAAGAAGCGGCAGGTTTAACGCCTGTCGCTTTTTTGCTGCATGGGGATGGCATTTGTTTCAGGGCGAGGCCGTCACCAGGGATTCGCGTATCTGCGTTTCCATACGCAGAATCAATTCGTTCTGAATGGCGATGACCTGCTCGATCTGGTCGTTCACTTCGGCAACGGTGTTACCCAGGTCGGGGCGGTCGCCGTTCACAACGGCCTGGAACGCCAGGACGGCTTTGTTCATCGCGTCACTGAGCAGGATTTCGGCATCTACGGCGCAGTCGGGGGTGGTGGCCTGATGCGCCGAATCGCGCAGGGCGGCCATCGTAAAAACCGCTTCGCGCATGTCGGCGCGGTTCATCGCGGCGGCGTTGTTCATGGCCGCCAGGAAGTCGGTCGCCAGCCGGGTGGTCACTTGCAGCCACATCTCCAGTTCGCGGGTGGCGGTACAGCTTCCCTGAAAAGTGATCTCTGAAGGCGGCATCAGGGTAACAGGTGGAGCCGGCGTAGGATTGCCGGTATCGCCAATCGCGCAGGCGGCCAGCAGGAGCGGCAGCAGCAGTGCGATCTTCTTGAGCCAGAACATGGACGATCATCCTCCCGTGTTTTCCTCGACGGGCAGCACCCCCCCGACCGTGCAGGAGTTATAGCTGCTGCCGAGGATAACTACAAAATCAGCTTCGCGGTTGGGGTCTGGTTCGATGCGGACGTTTTCCGGCCTGACGTTGAGCGCCTGCACCAGGTCTGGCAGGCTGCTGCCTTTTGTCCGCCCGGTGTAATCAATCACGATGGTATCGGTATAGTTTGTATTGTCGGCCTGCCCGGCGGCGACGGCGTTAAAGCCATCCCAGGCCAGGCGCTCTGCCGCCACGCGATCCCAGTCGGCGCCGGTAGTGCCGTTGTAAACGGTGATCTGCTCCCCTTCCACGACGACCTGGCTGGTGGTAGGCGGCTGATAAAAATCGTCCAGAAGCTGCCGGATAGGTTCGTAATTGGGAAGCTGAACGAACTGACCATCGGGCGGCTGCCAGGGTGTGGTATGGTACAGGCGCGCCAAGGTGAACTGTTCCATATTGGCGGTGTCCAGGCTGAGCGCGATAGGCAGCAGGCTGAGCATGTCGTCAAAAGCGAGATTGGTCTGGACGACCTGCGTGGCCTGACTCCACAGTTCCGGGAATTTCGCAAGCTGGCCGGTATCCCGCGCCTTGCGCCAGATGGCGCGGAGAATCTGCTGCTGGCGGCGTCCCCGGTCAAAGTCGGAGCTGTTGTGGCGGGAACGCGCATACCACAGCGCGCCTTCGCCGTTCAGTTGATAGTAGCCGACCGGCAGGGTGTAATATCCCTGGTCGTCCGGTTCGGATGCCTGTTCCGGCGGCGCTGCGCCGATTAATTCGCGGTCTTGAATCGCGCAGTCTACCGCCACATCAATGCCGTCCAGTGTATCAATGATTTCCTTAAAGCCGCTGAGGTTGACGATGGCGTAGTAGTGAATGTTGATGCCGAGGTTGTAGAGGAGCGTCTCGCGGATGAGGCCGAAGCCGCCGTCCGTCCAGCCAACCTGCTGGCCGCGCGTATAGGCCAGATTAAGGCGCTGCATCGTCCAGCCGGGGATATACACGTACAGGTCACGCGGCAGGCTGAGCATGGCGACCGTGCCGGTGCTGCGGTTGATCGAAACGACGATCATCGTATCGGTGCGGTCAAAATTGTCACCGGTCAGTTCGCCGTCCGTACCGAGCAGCAGGATGTTAACCAGATCATATCCGTGCCGGTCAAGAGTGGGAACAATCGTCGGAATCGCGGTTGGCGCGGCGGCAGCGGCGGCGGGGTCAACGGTGCTGACGGGGATGAGCGTGGGCAGTGCGCGCGGCGTCTGCGTGGGCGCGGGTTCGGGCGTGAAGGCCGCTGTCGGCAGATCGGTTGGCGGTGGACTTGCCGTTTCGGTCGGCGAAGGCTCCGGCGCCGGCGTATTGGAGGGCGGCAGAATAATCGGCGCTTCGAGCGTATTGGTGGCGAAGGACTGCGCGACCAGCACAATCATATCGGCCCGCCGGCGCGTGCGGTCTACTGCCCCGGCGAGGGTGGGGGCCGGCGTGGGAGTCGCGGCGCTGACGTCGGTCGGTGTGTGCGTTACCAGAGTCGGCTGGATGGCCTCGGCGGTATCGGCGTACACCGCCTGCCGCTGACCGGCCTCGATCTGTTCATTAACCCGACGGACGACGGACTGCGCCGCGCCGTAACCAAACCAGAGAATGCCCAGGATAAAAAGGGCCGGCACCAGGCGAAATACGATAAACCCCGCAAACCGGCGCGCGCGGGATGGTTTTTTTGCCGTCATTCAACCTCTCCGTTGAAAGTTCAAAACGGAGCAAGTGTAACCGATTTAACCCGTTCACGCGATAGTCATTGGAAGATCACCGGGATAACGCAGGGTGTCTGGTGGGTGTCGCTGATGACGGTCAGCTTAATCCAGTGCAGTCCCGCTCCGAAGATGGTCGGGTCAATGGTTGCCAGATCGCCGCTGACGACCGGGGTCTCCGACCGGCTGAAGAAGTTGAACACGTCGGCAAAATCAGGACGCACTTCGATTTTATAGTAAATAAAGTTGTCGGCGGAGGCCGTCCCGCGCACCACAAAAACCCCGCTGATGCGCTGTCCGGGTACGAGGTTGGTGATCTGGGTGCTGGGGGCGGTGCATCCCTCGGCGGCCAGCGGTGGCCCAGGGGGCAGGGTGGGAGCGACTTCGACCGGGGTGCGCGGCACTAGGATTACCTGTCCAGCATAAATCTGGTTTACGTCCGGGAGGCAGTTGGCGCGCTGCAAGGCTGCCGCCGTGCTGCCGACATTACGCGCGATGGTGGAAAGCGTTTCGTTCTGACGAACTGTATAAGAGACCCAGCCCGGCTGAAGCGTGCAGACGACGGTCGGGATGCCAATCGGCGGCACAGCGGTGAGCGTGCCGGTTGGTGTAGGCCGGATGCCGGAAGTTTCGGTGGGTCGGGGCGTGTGGGTGGGTGTCGGCGAGGGCGTAAAGGTAGGGGAGGGGGTATCGGTCGGCGTCCAGGTGGCACTAGGCGTGAATGTTGGCGTGCGTGATGACTTTGGCGAGGGTGTAAACGTAGGCGGCGGCGTGCGCGATGATGCAGCCGTTGGTCTCGTGGGCTGCTTGGTTGCGACAGTGGGCGATGTGTCGGTGGGCGGGGTGGTCACTAATGCAGGCGGCGCATCGGTAGGCTGCCCGGTTGCGCCAGCAGGCGGCGTGTCGGCGGGCGGGGTGGTTGGCGCCAGCGGCGTGTCGGTCACAGCTTGAGCCTGGCGCGTGGTGGTGATGTCGCCGGTTTCGACACCGGAAAGTGACAGGATGACCGCGAACATGATAACAAACGCCAGCACACCAACGGCGACAATGGCGACGATGACTTCGTTCCCAATATCGCGCTGCATGATCTATCCTTCGGTTTCCACTACCGGTATGATGGGAAGCGCGAAATAAAAGATGCTGCCGACATTTTCGCGCGTTTCCAGCCACAGCCCGCCGCCATGCGCCTCGGCCAGCGTTTTGGCGATGGACAGTCCCACGCCGGTATCGCCAAGTCCCTGGATGAGCGGGTTTTCCGCCTTATACTTGCGGGCAAAAACGCGGGGCAGGTCTTCCGCCGCGATGCCACCGCCGCGATCTTCAACCGATACCAGCAGGCTGTCGGCGGCTGAACTGAAATTGTGATTATTCGACAGCTTAACCTGCTGGCGATGTGCCGTGATGTAAACCTGGCTGTCTGTTGGCGAGGCGAGATAAGCGTTGGTCAGCAGTTCGTTGATGATCTGGCTGACGGCGTCGCGGTCTGCGCGCACCTTCGGGATACTGTCATCCAGGTTCAGGTGGACGGTCAGCCCTTTTTCCCGGAACTGGTGGGTCGAATTGGTGATCGCTTCTTCGATCAAGTCCACTATGCTGAGGGGTTCAGGCGTGAGCGTGAAACGGTCGTTGTCAATGGCGGCGATGCGGGTGACATCATCCAGCATGAAGGTCAGGCGGGATACATTGGCCGCGATACGCTGCAAAAACTTGCGCTGCATTTCCCCCAGGATGCCGGCTGCCTCGTCGAGCAGCAGATCAATATAACCGACAATCGAGGTCATAGGCGTGCGGAATTCCTGCACCATACTCAGGATGATGTCAGGGTTGTAATCTTTGCTTTCAATCACATCACCATCACCGCCGGCGGCAGGCGACTGGAGCAGGCTGATCTGGTTTTGCAGGGTAGCGATGGTCGTCCTGGACTCATTCAGCTCGCGTTCCAGGTGATTGCGCTGCTCGGTGACTTCTTCGATCATGCGGGTCAGTGAGCCAACGCCGTCTTCGCCAAGCTGCTGGAGCCGGTCGCGCTGGCCTTCCAGCCGCGCCAGCAGTTGATCGCGGTCAATTTCCAGGGCCTTTTTCTCGGCCAGCAGCCGGTCACGCAGGCTGATGAGGTCGCTGCGTTCATCGGCCAACTGCTGAAGTTGGGAGCGCAGCCGGGCCTGCTCCTGGCGCGATTCCTCTGCCTCGATCTGAAAGGCGGATGCTTCGGCCAGCAGCCGTGCGCGCTGCTGTTTGATCGCATCGTGTTTGGCAGCCAGTTCGTCCCGTTCCCCGCGCAGTTGGTCGCGGTATTTGATGGCTGCTTCACGATCTGCCGCCAGATGTTTGATCTCGTTTTGCAGGGCTTCGATGCGGGCTTCGCGCTCCTTTTCCTGTTCGATGCGGCTCTCAAGCTGCCGTCGTTCGTTCAGCAGGGCGTTGCGCTCCAGCGTCAGACTATCCAGTTTGGCTTGCAACAGGGCGCGCTGTTCTGTTAGCTGGCCGACCATCTGAAGCAGGCCGGCGGCACCGTTTTCGACGCCAAGCGCGCGGAGCTGACCTTCGATGTCGTTGAGCCTGGCCCGCAACTGCTCGTGTTCGACTTCCAGTTGGGCTTTTTCCTGGCTCATATGCTCGATGAGTTCCTGCACCATCTGCGGCGCGGCGAACCGGTCACTGTGACGGATTTCATCAAGCTGCGCTTGCAGGCGGTCGCGTTGGGCAACGAGTTCGGCTTTTTCGCGGCTTAACACTTCGATCATGGTTTTAAAGACATTTTCGTCGCTGGAAGCGGTCGCGCCGACCAATGTCGTTTCCGCCTCTTTGAGCCGCGCCGCCAGTTGGTCGCGTTCTTCGCGCAGGCGCTGCTGCTCGTCGTTGAGTGCCAGCAATCGCTGCGAGACGGACAGCCCTTCTTCGGTATCGCCCAGGGCGGTCGAAACGCGGCTGCGTTCACGATCCAGCGCGACTTTCATCTCCATCACCTGGCGGCTGAGTTCCTTGACCTGTTCGCGGGAAAGCTGGAGACTGGCCTGTAATTCCTGCCGCGCCGTTAGCACGTCGGTGTCTGCGATCTGGTCGAGCGGTACACCCTTCACCAGGGCTTCGATGGCGCGTTCTTCGGCCTTCTGGCGGGCGTCCCTGGCGGCGAAACTGAGCGCCAGCAGATTGCCGGCGATAATGCCGATGCCTTTCAACAGTTCGCGTTCGGTTTCTTCAAGTTCGCGCCCGGCATACGGCAGGCCGATCATCAGGACTGCGACCAGTTCCCGGCCACTGAGCAGCGGTTGAAAATAGGTCGGGCCAACGACTTCAACATCCAGGCGATTGTACAGGTCGCGCAGTTCCTCAATATTGCGGTCAGGGAAAAGCGGGCGCTGCAACTGCCGCTCAACCGCGTTCACCAGTGTGGGTTGGTTTTCCAGGTTCAGCGCAACGCCGTTTAAGGGGCGCTGGTTGACGCGATCAAAGGCGGCGATGATGTCGGCATAGTTCGCGTCCTGGAAGGTGAGGACTGCGCCGATGTCGGCTTTGAGTACCTCTACCCCAGCGGTAATCACACGCTGCGGAATATCTGCCGGGGTGGCTTCTTCCAGGATCAGACCCAGCGTGCGCAGCAGTTGAACCGAGTCGCGCTGGATGGGAGAGAGCGTCGGCGCGACGCCGGAAGGGGGCAAGATACCGGCTTCGGGAGTGGTCGCCGGGGGAGCTTCGTCGCGTGTTTCCGTAGGCGCGGCGGCTTCCGGCCAGTATGCGCCGGATTGCGGGACGATTTCGCCCTGAAGGTTGTTGACAACCACGCGGAACAGGATGGCCGGCAGAATCGGCAGCGCAGCCACAAACGCCAGTCGGGCGACTCCTACATCATTGCCGAAAAGCGCGCCCTGCATCGTCTGGATGAGGGCGGCGCCGTAACCCAGCAGCAGGACGGCAAAAAAGATCAGTTTCAACGGTGCGTCGCTGATGAGCTTGAAGTAGACCAGAACCAGCACAATCCCCAGTGCTGACAGCACGACCGGAATGAACGTCCAGGCGATGCCGTAGATGCTCAGGTTGAAGTCGGTTTGGTCGGCTATGCCTGTCCATGCCGACCCGGTGATAACATAACCGATGGCACAAACCAGCAGCAGGAGCAGCAGAATGATATTCGCGCTGCGTCCCCAGCGGTCATGGTCTGCCGATAGAAAGACCCACCCGATGAGCAGAATCATGACGACGCTCGATGCGCGCTCCAGGGGAGGCAGGATGGCCGATGCATCCTGTTCAGCCAGGATGGCGAACAGCGCGCCCAGCATGATGACGATCCAGGCCAGGAACGCGCCGCCCGTCGCCAGTGCATAACGGCGCGAGACACGATTGTGTGGGCTGCGCAGCCGTTCCCCGACCGCCATCAGCAGGCTGGTCAGGCAGATGGCGACGATGGCGAGAAAGTAGATCAGGTCGCCCGGTGGGCGGACGAAAATTTCCAGGAAATCAATGGGTGTTTGGAACAAGGCCACAACCCTGAACGAACTTATAACAATCTGGATACCTGTTTAGAGTATAGCATAATCAAACAGACGTGCTTAAAGCGGTTTGTTTATTTAAACGTTGGGCGGGCGTTGACGATGCGGCGCGCCTTCGTTAAACTACTTAGCGGGGGCCGGGCTGCCCCCGTCGGTGTTTATGGCCGGTGGTGATGTTTATGATGCGTCATCTGGCGACGTTTCTGCAAAAAGCGCCCTGGATGGTTTCAATGGCACGCGGGTTCTGGCGGCTGCGCCAACCCAAGTTTTCGGCGGGCGTGGTCGGTGTGGTTTTTAACGCGCAAGGGCAGGTTTTGCTGGTCGAGCATGTGTTTCATCCCTATGCGCCCTGGGGGCTGCCCGGCGGTTGGGTAGACCGGAACGAAAGCCCCGCCGAAACCGTCCGGCGTGAACTGCGCGAAGAACTGAATCTGGCGATCAGGGTCGGGCCGATTCTGATGGCCGAGATTGGCTACGGCAATCATCTCGACCTGGCCTACCTGTGTTATGCAGAAGGTTTGATCGGCGCGCTAAGCCGGGAACTGCTGGCCTTTGACTGGTACAACGTAAACAAACTCCCGAAACTCCAGCCCTTCCACCATCGGGCGATTGTGCAGGCTGTAAGCATGTCGGAAACGGCCGTTAAACTATGACAGTAACCGGATTGGGGACTAAACGCCGCCGGCGCTCGCTGCCAATCGTGCAGGTTTTGTCGGTCTTGATGCTGCTGGCGGCGGTTGCTTTATTCGTGCTGGAACTGGTGCAGTTCAGCCGAGGGCAGGAGCGCTTACCCGCCGACGTGTCGGTCGCGGGCATCCCGGTGGGGGGACTGCTGCCGGCGGAAGCGGTCGCGCAGTGGGAGCAGGCCTACAGCCAGCCGGTCGTGATGTATTATGCCGGTTCGCCGATTGTTCTCGACCCTGCGGCAGTGGGGTTTCGCACCAACCGCGAGACGATGCTGGCATCGGCGCGGGCCGCCACCGAATTTGAGGCGGCCTTCTGGTCGCGCTTCGTTAATTATTTGATCGGGCGCGACACGCAGGAAACCATCAATGTGCCGCTGTCGGCGGAGTACCAGCGCAATTTGCTCGATCAGTTTTTGCGGGAGATCGCCCGGCGTTATGACCGACCACCGGGGTCGGCGGATTTTAACCTCGACACACTGACCATTCGCGGCGGCTCGGAAGGTTATGAACTGGATATCCCGGCGGCGCTGCCGCTGGTTGAGGCGGCCCTCTACAGCCCGGACAACCGCTCGGTGAATTTACCGGTGCGCACTTCCAGCGCCAATGTTGGCAACATTGATACCCTGCGCGACATGATAATCGCCTATCTGAATTCGCAAGGCTTTATCTATGATGGGCAGACGACGGTCGCTTCGGTATTCATCCTGGATTTACTGACCGGGGAAGAAGTGAATATCCTGGGTGATGTGGCGTTCTCGGCGGCCAGCACCATGAAAGTGCCGATTCTGATTGATTATTTTCGGCATCTGTGGTTTCCCGCGCCGAACGATGAAGCCTGGCTGATGGCGAACTCGCTGCTGTGCAGCAATAACTCATCCTCGAACCTGCTGATGCAGATCATTGGAGAGCGCGTTACCGGCCAGCAGGACATTTTCGCGGGCATCGCCGATGTGACCGAAACGGCGCGCTATCTGGGGGCGCGCAATACCTATATCACCGCGCCGTTTGACCTGGGCATCGAAGGGCAGCAGCTTGGCTCGATACCCGCGCCGCTGACCGCGCCTAACGCCAGCTATAACACTGCGCCCGACCCGTATAATCAGACGACGGCGGAAGACATGGGGACGCTGTTCGGCATGATTTACGACTGTGCGAACTATGGTTCGGGGCTGGTAGCGGCTTTCCCCGACGGCGAGTATACGCAGGACGAGTGCCGGCAGATGCTTGAGTTAATGAGCGCCAACGACCTGCTGCGCCTGCTGCAAGGCGGCATCCCTGAAGGCGTGCGGATTTCTCATAAAAACGGCTGGGTCAGCGATACGAGCGGCGATGCCGGCATCGTTTTTTCGCCCAATGGCCGCCATTACATCATCGCCGTTTACCTGTGGGAACAAACCGAATTTCAGGATTATACGCGGTTGTGGCCGTTGGTCGAAGGTATTTCCCGCGCGGCGTGGAACTACTTCAACCCGGAAAACCCGCTGATCGCGCCCCGTACCGATCTGCCGGAGACGGCGCAGGAGTGCGCCAATTTTCTGCCGCCGCAGGACCAGCTTGACCTGAACAACATCAACGGCTGGCGCGAGTCCGCCGGTTCTTAGGCGGAGGGCAGTCGTTTGACCAGCGCCAGGCGATTGCGTCCCTGTTCGCGGCTGTACGAAACCTCGTCCATCAGCTTTTTGATGAAGTGGATTCCCCATCCACCGCCGGTGCGCTGTTCCAGCGGCGCGGTAGGGTCGGGGTCAGGCAGGCTGAGGGGATTAAAAGCCGGGCCGTCGTCGAGGATGATGATGGTAAAACGACCGGCAGCGACCTGACAAACGATGTCTATGATCTGGTGATTGCCCCGCATCTGATAAGCGTGTTCAACAATATTGGTGCAGGCTTCATCTACCGCCAACTGGCAGTGATAAACGGCGTGTTCGTCGAGTCCGGCGCGGCCTGCCGCCTCGGCGACAAACCGGCAGGCGACCGGCACCTGGTGGGGTACGGCTGCTATGCGCAGATGGGTTTCTTTTGCATACATGACCGGGCCACCCGGCGATTTTAATAGCTGCCGACAGCAGCAACCTGGTCAGGATAGATTTGAAAGATGCTATCCAGGCCGGCCATCTCCAGCACTTCCTGAACGCGCGGGGAAGGCTGCGCCAGCCGCAGATCGCCGCTGCCGCGCACTTTCTTAAGCGCCGAGACGATCTCCCGAAGTCCGGCGCTGCTCATATAATCCACCTGGGCGAGATCAAGGACGATCTGGATATGCCCTTTATCTATCTCGCCAAGCAGCGCCTCGCCAAATTCGTGCGCGTTGGTGCTGTCAATCCGTCCGCTGACTTCGATCAAGGTGACGTGGTTCTGGGCGGAAATGTTGATGTTCATGGAAACCTCCGGGCTGGAAACCACCCGGTTTTGACGGGTGGTCTTTGGTTTTGCGACTTCTGGATATTGTAGAGAGTATATCATAACAGGCGCAGGTTCAGCAGGGCAGGCGCGCCGGCTTTTCGAGGCAGATATTCAGGCGAACCGGACAACCTGTAGTGGACGGTCAAAAGGAAATTCGCGGGACAACCGGTTTTGAAAGTCGGGCCGGGCGGGGGGATGTTCGCTGTAAAACAGGTGGGCGGGGCAGGAGCAGTCCGACGCGCCGAACTTGCTGACCGGAAGCGACAAACCCGGCATGTCCAGCAGCAGGCGCGCCCAATCATGCTCGCGGTTAGTGTCTGTTTCGACAAGCCAGATGGCATGGAGTGCGGCCTGCCGGCGCAGGTAGTCTATGTGCCAGTGGGGGCGGGCCGCCGCGCCGACGTGATGCCGCAGCCGACCGGCCAGTCCGCCCGCGCCGCGCGCGCTGCCGATATACACGTAATACCCCGCCGCGAAATAGTAAATCCCTAACCGGCCAATCTGCACCGCCTGAGGCGACTTGAGCGCCAGGACAAGCGCGTAAGTTCCCGGCGCAGAGGAAATGAGAAGACGCTCAAAATTGTCGTTCAATGAATCTGAACCGCTCACCTTTTTCATCCGGCTGTTATAATAACCGGGCTGTCAATTGTGGCAAGGGGTATGGATATGGACGCGGGAATGGTCGTCCTGATGACGCTGAGCTTCGGCCTGCTGCTGCTGCTGGTACAGCGTTCGGAGCGACGGCGGCGGCGGACTGCTTTCGTCCTGCTGCTGCCGGTGGCTTTTGTGGTGGTCTGGTACGCGAATCAGCGTGGGCATCAACAGGAGGCGCTGGTTGGTTTCATCCTGGCGCTGGCGCTGAATCTGTTCTTCTGGGTATTGATCGGGCGCTATAACCCGGTGGGCAGCAGTGACAGCATCAAAGTGATGGGGCTGGATGATTAACATCTGCTGGGCGACCGACCAACAAGGGGCTTTATGAAGTTGTTTGAGAAGTCTGCGGGCGGGTTTAGAAACCCGCCCCTACGCCTATCCCCTGCCGATGTGATGAAACGATTTAACCGATGATGTTCAGCGGAATCACATCGCTGGACTGAAGCATAACTACGCTGATGCGCGCGGCGGTATTCTGCGCCAATGTCTGGAAGGCCAGCCCGGCGGGATTGTCCGGTTCGACGACAACGATAGGCCGTCCGGTGTCGCCGCTCTTACGCACCTCGGCGTTTAACGGCACACGCCCCAGGAACGGCACGCCGCGATCCTGGGCCAGCTTTTCGCCGCCACCTTCCCCGAAGAAATCGCCTGCCATGTTTTCGACTACGCCGAGGATAGGAACATTGAGCGTTTCGAACATGGCGATGCTGCGGAGCGCGTCCGCGACGGCCACTTCCTGCGGCTGGGTGACGACGATCACGCCGGTCAGCGGGAAGGACTGTGCCAGCGAAAGCGGCGCATCGCCGGTGCCGGGGGGCAGGTCAACGATCATATAATCCAGATCGCCCCAGTCTACATCGGTGAAAAGCTGGCGAATCGCGCCGTGCAGCATGGGGCCGCGCAGGATGAGCGGTTTATCCGGGGTAGTGAGGAAGCCGGTGCTCATGATTTTCACCCCGTAGGCTTCCAGCGGTATCATTTTGCCATCCACGACGGCGGGATGCCCGCTGCTCAGCCCGGTCATCTGGGGGACGTTGGGGTTGAGGATGTCGCCGTCAATCAGGCCGACCCGCGCGCCGGCTTCCGCCAGGGCGACGGCCAGATTGGTCGAGACGGTGCTTTTGCCGACGCCGCCCTTGCCGCTGGCGACGGCGATAATGCTGCGCATGGGGACATTCAGGCGGCCATGAATGCGCCGGTCGGTGGGAACCTGCGCGTCCCATTTGATTTCGATGCCGGTGATATTCGGCACTTTACCGACGACGGCTTCGTAGCAGAGCCGCTGGAAAACATCCTTCAGCGGGCAGGCGGGGGTGGTCAGCACCAGCGTAAAAATGGCGGTCTGGCCTTCGACGCGAAGGTCGCGCACCATATTCAGACTGACAATATCCCGGTGCAGTTCGGGTTCAATCACGGTGCTGAGGGCGCGCATTATCTGATCGTGTAGGTCGCTCATCGCTTCTCCTGTAAATCACGCATGTGCCGGCGCGTTTCGCCGGACGGTTTGTATCTGCGTGTAATTAGTATAACTCGGATTATAAAAATTCAGCAGTGACTTTTGTTCCGGGCGGCAATTGAAAAGGGCGGGTAATCCCGCCCCTGTGTTTTAACCCTTGTCGGCTTTTCTCTGGCGTATCTTTTCCAGCATGGCCTGTTTGTCGAATTTGGGCTTATCGGCGGTCGGTGCAGCCGGGGCGGGGGCGGACGCCTCGACGGCCGCGGCGGCGGGCTGTGCCGGTTCGCCGGCTTCGGCGGCGCGCTTGCGGGCCAGAGCTTCTTCACGTTTCCGCAGGCGTTCGGCCTTAGCCGGGTCTTCGTCCGCGCTTTCGGCGGGGGGCAGGGGTTTTGCCGCCGGTTCTGGTTTGGTGAACATGTTGTCCCAGGTCGGCGTGACGGCGGTCTGGCCGGCTTTCTTCATCGCCTTAAGGACATCCGGGTGTTCCCATCCCCCTCGCGCGACGGCTTCTTCAAGCGCCGTCGTGGGGGCGATGGTCTTCCAGTAGCTCAGCGGCCTGGAGAGGTACTGCTTGTCGTGAATGTGATGTGAAGTGCGGTCATAGCTGGCGAGTTCGTAGTTGTGATCCATCTTGATGGCATCAAACGGGCAGAACTCCGCGCAGAAGCCGCAGTTCATACAGATGTCAATATCAATGAAAAATGCTTCCGGCTGCGGGACAGGGCGACCGGTGGTGGGGTCAGACCCGCGCACAATCCAGATGCACTGCGGCGGGCAGACTTTGGCGCAGATGCCGCAGCTGGTACACCAGTCGTCGCCGGGGGCTTCCGGGTGATCGGGGTCGTTCACGACCAGGAAAGGCGTAAAACGAAAACGCTCCGGGACGGCCAGCTTTTCATCCGGATATTGAACCGTAAAAGCGCCCTGCGCCTTAAGCCCCTGGCGGATGGCAAAATTCTCCTGCCGCAAATATTTCCGCCCGGCATAACGAATGTCATCAACATAGGTGTTAACAAAATGCCTGAACGTCACCCACAGGCCTTTTAGAATACCTTGTCCGTACATACCCGCTCCTTATCAGGCAGGGGCGGGTTGGGAAGCCTGCCCCTGCGGAATGTCTCTACCGATCTGTTTCGCCTAACACGATGTCAATGCTGCCCAGGATTGCTACCACATCCGCCACTTTATGCCCGATGCACATTGGCCCCAGGGCGGTCAGGCTGATAAAGCTGGGAGCGCGGACGTGATAACGCCAGGGGTTCTGCGGGCCTTTTTCGTCCCCGGCGGAGACAACATAAAAGCCGAGTTCGCCTTTGGGATTTTCGACGCGGCCATAGGCTTCGCCCAGCGGCACACGCGGGGTATGCTGTTTGTTACCGGCGAAAATGGCTTCGCCGCGCGTGCGTTCTAAGCGGGGTAAAATCTGCTTGAGGATGCGCAGGCTCTCGCGCATTTCATCCAGGCGGATCAGGTAGCGGTCGTAAATGTCGCCGTTGTAACGCACGGCAACATCAAAGTCGAGTTCCGGGTAAATGCTGTAGGGGTCGGCGCGGCGCACGTCATAAGGCACACCACTGGCGCGCAGCAGCGGCCCGGCGGCGCTGTAGGCAATCGCCATCTCTGGCGACAGATAGCCGACGCCAACAGTACGCGACTTGATGATTTCGCTGTCGGTGAGGTACTGGTCGAGTTCATCAATAGAACGTGGTAAACGCTCGTTGATGAGTTCGGTCAAGAATTCCATCGTGTCGTAATCGCGCACCAGGTCGTTGACGCGGGTGGCCTCACCGCGAATGCGTTCCGGCAGGTCTTTAAAGACACCGCCGAAGCGCATGTAATTACACATCATGCGGCTGCCGGCGGTCGCTTCAAAGAAGTCGAGGATTTTTTCCCGTTCCGCGATGGCATACAGGGCGGGCGTAAAAAACGCGCCCAGGTCGTTGAGCAGAAAGCCAATCGCCCACAGGTGATTGACAATACGGGTGAGTTCCACCATCAGCACGCGAATACACTCGGCGCGGTAGGTGGGTGGCTGGTAGCGCGCGCCGTTTGCGAGAAGCTGCTCGACAGCCAGCGCATAACCCAGGTTGTTGCCCATGCTGCTGAGGTAATCCAGCCGGTCGGTGAACGGCATGTTGTGAAGGAAGGTGTTGCGCTCACCGATCTTCTCGTGGTTGCGGTGCAGGTAGCCCATCACCGGCTCCAGCTTTTCAATCGTCTCGCCGTTGAGCGTGACGATCATGCGGAAGACGCCGTGCGTGCTAGGATGATGCGGCCCCATGTTGACGACCAGGCGGTCGGTCTTAATATGGCTCTCATCCGCCAATTTCTGAACGCTGACGCCCAGGCCGAGATCGGCGTAATGCGATTCTTCGGACGTATCCGAAAGTTTGCTCAGGTCAAAATCTGCCGGATACTTCACGTTTTTGCCGTAGATGTTGCGCTCTTCGGCGCGGTGAACCCAACCGCCCGGCCAGCGGCTTTCGAACGGTTTGTGGTCTTCCTCGTAGTAGGCTTCCTGCCAGTCTTTACGCATGGGATGGCCGTCGAAACCGTCCCACAGCAGGATGCGCTTCAGGTTGGGATGGCCGGGGAACTTGATGCCGTACAAGTCCCAGGCTTCGCGCTCCTGAAAATCCGCGCCCGGCCAGACGTTAATCAGCGACGGTATCTCTGGTTTATCACGAGGGGTCTGCGCTTTAAAAACCAGCGCCGGGCCGCCGGCAGTCCGGTAGGCGTGATAGACCATTTCCATATGATCGGAGATGCCCAGATAATCTACCGCCGTCGCGCTGGAAAGGTAATCGAAGCCGAAATCATCCCGCAGGGCGGTAGCGACTTCAACCAGATGATTTTTGTCTACGATGATGCCGCCGTACCCCTGGCGCGTGTCGTCCTGTATCGCGTCCGGGAATTTCTGCTTGAGCGCGTCAACCGCTGCTTTGATGTCGGTTGTTTTTACAATCGGATAATCCACCATGATTTACGATTCCTTCTGCGCCTTACGTTCGCGGATTTTCGCCAGCATCGCTTCTTTATCGAATTTTTTCGGCGCAGCCTGATCGCCGGCGGCAGGTTCGGCTGCGGGCGCGGGTGTCTCGGTTGGCTGCTCGCCCTGGGCGGTGCGTTTTCGCGCCAGGGCGGCCTCGCGTTTCGCCAGGCGGGCGGCCTTTTCGGGGTCGTCCGGCTCGGCAGCGGGGGCAGCGGTTTTGGCCGGGACTTTGGGCGCTGCTGCGGGTTCCGGCTTAATCGTCGGCGGCAGGTCGCGCACGCCGTAGGGTTTACCGGCGGCAGCCAGTTCTGCCTGTTGGCGAATCAGATCCATCTGGCGCGGGTCAATGATGTCTGGGCCAAGGATCGGAATGGGTGTTGGTTCGGACGGCCCGACGCCGTACCAGGGTACATCGTCGAAATTTGCCAGCGATTGGCCGTCAATTTTTTTCTGAAGGGCGATCAGTCCGTGCAGAAGCGCCTGGGGGGTGGGCGGGCATCCCGGCACGTATACGTCTACCGGCAGATACATATCAATGCCGGATACGACGTTGTAGCCTTCCTTGAACGGCCCACCACCGCTGGCGCAGGCACCCATCGCCAGCACATACTTGGGTTCTGGCATCTGGTTGTAGAGGCGCACAATCGGCACAACCATCTTTTTCGTGACCGTGCCGGAGACGATCATCAGGTCGGACTGGCGCGGGCTGGCGCGCATGACTTCCATCCCGAACCGGGATAGGTCGTAACGGGCGGCTGCGGTGGCAATCATTTCAATTGCGCAGCAGGCCAGGCCAAAGAGCAGCGGCCACATGGACGAGCGGCGGCTCCAGTTATAAATGCGGCTCAGGCTGGTGATAGCGATATTGCCCTGCATTTCGTCCGGGACAGGAAACTCGGTATTGTGTAACTCGCGCAAGTCGAGCGTTGGCATTACGGGTTGACCTCCTCATACCACTCCCGCAGAATCTCGTTGAGGATACCCTCGTTGACGAGCGCCGGATCGTCCGCAAAATTGGGGAGTGTAACAATATAGTGATACAACTGCTCCAGACCCAGTGTATCTAAATCCGTATCGGGGTAAGCCTGCTTGAGCGTTAAAACAATCTCGTAACTGGATTCCCAATACAGCTTGTTCACCGTGCTTACTCTAGCTTACCGCAAACCCGACACAATTTCGACAACAAAAGTCTCATGCAGATATGTTTTATTCCTGGCCTTTGAGAATCGTCTCGGTATCAATCTGGGCGCGCTGCAAGCGTCCGCTGAAGTCCACGTAGACGGCCTTCCATTCGGTGAAGCTGTCCAGGGCGGTCTGACCGGCTTCCCGCATCCCGTTGCCGGTGCCGCGCGTGCCGCCGAAGGGGAACTGAATTTCCGCCCCGGTTGTGCCGTGATTAATGTAGACGATGCCGGTTGTCAGGTCGCGGATAGCGCGAAAGGCCGCGTTGACGTTTTCGGTAAAGATGCTGCTGGACAGGCCATAAGCGACCTGATTATTGATCTCGACGGCTTCATCCAGGGACGCGGCTTCGATAATCGAAAGCACCGGGCCAAAAATTTCTTCGCGGGCGATACGCATGGTGGGCGTCACATGATCGAACAGCGTCGGCTGGTAGAAGAAACCCTTACCGTCCAGCGGGTCGGCAAAGGCGCCGCCGGTGAGAAGGGTAGCGCCTTCGTGTTTACCGATTTCGACATACTTATGGATGCCTTCGCGGGCGCTGCGGCTGACCACCGGGCCGACCTGCACGTCTTCTTCAAGGCCGTAACCAAGTTTGAGCGCCTGGGTTCTTTCGCGCAGCATATCCACCAGGCGGGGTTTAATGCCCTTCTGGACGATCACCCGGCTGGCGGCGGTACAGCGCTGGCCGGTTGTGCCAAACGCGCTCCACAGGATGGCTTCGACTGCCAGATCAAGGTTGGCGTCGTCCATCACGATGATGGCATTTTTGCCGCCCAGTTCCAGGCTGACTTTTTTGCCGATCTGTGCAGCCTGTGCGTACATGCGATACCCGACTTCGGTCGAGCCGGTGAAGGAGATCACGCGCACGTCGGGGTGTGTTGCCAGGGCATTACCGACCGAGCCGCCGGGGCCGAGGATGATATTCAGCACGCCCGGCGGAAGCCCGGCGTCCTGGAAAACGCGCACGAATTCCGCGCCAAGTTTGGGGGTGTCGGAAGCCGGTTTGAAGATGACCGTGTTGCCGGCGATGAGCGCCGGGAGCGACTTCCAACTGGGAATGGCAATCGGGAAATTCCAGGGTGTGATAAGCCCGACCACGCCAACCGAGTCGCGCAGGGCCATGCCGAATTTGTTGGGCATTTCCACCGGGGCGGTATAACCCAGCAAACGGCGGCCTTCGCCGCCCATATAAAACGCCATATCAATGGCTTCCTGTACGTCGCCGCGCGCTTCGGCAATCACCTTGCCCATTTCCTGAACCATCAGGCGCGCCAGCTCCTCTTTCCGCTCGATGAGCAGTTGACCGACCCGGTACAGGATTTCGCCCCGGCGGGGCGCGGGCAGCAGACGCCAGCTTTTGTAGGCTTCTTTGGCGGCCTGCACAGCGGCATTTACGTCTTCTACGCCGCTGCGAACGACGACCGCAACAACTTCTTCGGTGGCGGGGTTGATGCTGTTAAAGGTTTCGCCGCTGCGCGCTTCTACCCATTCGCCACCGATAAAATTTTTTGCAAGTTCAGCCATGTTCTGTTCACTTCCTTAAATAGATCGAAGAATGAAATATGCTATATGTGCTATATGTGGTATTAAGAGGGGTTAATCCTGGATGCCAAGTATAAGTTGTGGGGAATCGTTTGTCAAGAAAAGCACAAATGGCGATCAGTGAAATCGGCCAATTCGGGCGATGGGCAGGCGGAAGCTGAACGAGCTGCCTTTACCCTCCTGGCTTTCAACCTGAATCCGCGTTTTGTGGCGGTCGAGGATGAACCGCACAATCGCCAGCCCGACGCCCATCCCGCCGTAACGCCGTGTGGTGGAGTTATCTATCTGATAAAAGGAGTCGAAAATCCGCTCGATTTTATCCGGCGCGATGCCGATGCCATAATCCTTAACCGTGATGACCACCCATTCGCCATCCTGGCGGGCATCCACTTCAACCTTGTCCTGGCTGAACTTCAGTCCGTTGTCCAGCAGCAGTTGGATAACAATCCCCAATGCCTGGCGGTCGGCCAGCACGGGTGGAAGCCTGGCTTCCAGGATAGTGTGGACTCGGTCAATGTCGTCCTTGCGTTCCCAACTGCGCCGCAGATTGCGCAGCGCGTACTGGATGACCTCGCTCACCACAACCGGGCTGAGCGTATAAACATCCTGGCTGTCGTTAAGCAGTTCGTTGAGCAGGGTGATATTACGGACGGCGGTTTCCAGACGGGCGGTCGCGCCCATCGCATAATCAATGAGCGTAGAGGTACTTCCGACATCTTCGGCCAGCAGGGCGACGGCGGATTTGACCTGGAGCAGAGGGGTTCGCAGTTCGTGCGCCACGTTCCGAACGATGGCGTTTTTTAGCAGGTTCATTTCGTCAAAGTGCTGCCGCCGCGATTCGGCCATCATGTCGAGGCGGCGGTTTTCCTGGGTCAGCAGGTGGTTGGTGTGCTGAAGCTGTTTGTTACTGGAATGGAGTTTAAGCAGATTCATGAGCTGAAGCTCAAAGTGTTCGATGGTGGGCGGCAACAGAAAAACGTCTTTCTGCCACTCGGCGATCGCGTCCGGGATGGTGTTGCCGACTGCGATCAGCAGCGGGCGTTCGAGATCATTGATCTGGTCGCGGACGGCGGCAAAGAGTTGAAGACTGTGCTGACAGTCGGCGGGCGCGATGATGGCTTCGGGGTGTTCGGTTTCGATGAGTGACCAGACGGCCTCGACCGTTCGGGCAAAGCTGACATAAACGGTGAAGTGAGTCAGCCTCTCGGAGATTCCCGGCAGCCACTCAGGCGGGCTATCTTTCAACGTCAGCGTGAGGATAGTTGGTGTATGACCGTTGACTTGAAGTGGTAACATCACCGCAACCTTCGGTTTAGAGAACCCGACAGTATCATCTTATCATAGAGCTTTACCCAACAAAAGTTATAAAATAATTACACATACCGATTTTAATCCGGGTCGTCCGGGTCAAGCGCCTTGTAGAAGATGTCCAGCCCTGGTCGCTCGGCATTACATTGGGGACAGCCCACATACGGGTCTTCAATCAGGATGCGATGACGCAGGCAGGTGGCCGTGACCTCGACCTGCCGGCCCAGGCCGAGCAGTCGCGGTTTGATCGCCAGTTTGAGGTGCAGGTCGGCGCTGGCATTGGCATTCAGAATATCCGGCACCGGACAGAGGGCGCAGTACTGAGGTCGCCAGGGGAGCGACTGTGGATTTTCCTGAACCAGACGGCATTCCTGAATGTTACGCCCGCGATGAAAGTCTTCGTAATAGTGACGGCATTCTTTGCCAGCAGGAGTACGCATCGGGATTACACCTCAGGCCGTTTGTGACGATTCGTTCAGCCAGGTTTTGGCCGTTTCCGCGAGCGTGCGTAACTCGCCGTATTGAACCGTGCAGTCCGGCAGCGATTCGAGAAAGCTGGTGCCATAACTTTTGCTGATGATGCGGCGATCCAGAATCGCCACAATGCCGCGATCTGAAGCGGTGCGGATGAGCCGCCCAAACCCCTGCCGAAAGCGCAGCACCGCATCCGGCACGGCGTAACTTTTGAAGCCGTCGGCATAGGTTTCGGAACGGGCAGCGAAGATCGGGTCGGTGGGGACGGCGAAGGGCAACCGCGCGATAACCAGGGCGCTCAAGGCTTCGCCCGGCACGTCCACGCCTTCCCAAAAGCTTTTAGTACCCATCAGCACTGCGCGCTCGGTGGTTCGAAAACCTTCCAGCAGCGCCTGGCGGTTGCCGCCTTCGGTCTGGTCATAAATGGTGATGCCGCCCAGCAGCTCCAGACGCGCGCTGATGGCCTGTTTGGTCTGCTGAAGATGCGTGTAGCTGGTGAACAGCACCATCGTCCGCCCGCCGATTGCGGTCGCCAGTTCGACCAGCGCGCGCTCGAAGGCCGGTTGGTATCCGGCGTCGTTTGGCTCTGGCACGTCGCTGGGCAAAAAAACCAGCGTGGAGGCCCGGTAATCGAATGTCGCTCCAAGTTCCAGGGTGTTGGCATCTTCGGCGCCTAATCGCTGCCGCAGATAATCGAAGCTGTTAGCGACGCGCAGGGTGGCGCTGGTCAGAATGACGGTGTTTTTGCGCGACCAGATTTGTTCCTTCAGCAGCGCGCCGACATTCAGCGGGGCGCAGTTTACAGCCGCGTAACCGTTCTGCCCGCCGTGCAGCCAGTAGATCATGTTATCGGCTGGCTCAACGGTAAAAGCGTGAAGCTGGCTTTGAATTTCCGCCAGATGGCGGGCGACCGCGCTGGTGCCGCTGACGAGATCGTGATAATTGGCGATATTCTGATTTTGCAGGCGGTGTAAGCCGTCGGCTAATCGCTGCATGGCCTCGCCGATCACATCAAAAAATTCGCGCAGGGGCAGCCAAGCGGCGCGGCACGCCTCGAAGCTGGCGGTCGCTCGAAGCTGCGGCGTGATGCGCAGTTGAACGTGATAATCACCGGCGCGCGAACTGTTGTTGGGATACAGAACCTTGCGGAAAGCGCCGAAAAGCCCCGCGATATGCACTTCCATGGCCGCGACCGCCGCGCCGATGTTGTGCACGAAGGCTTCCAACCGCGCCGCCTGTTTGTCCGGGACACTGCTCCTGACGCTGCGCAGGAGATCGCCAAGCAATCCCTGGTTGGCACTGCCCAGGTCGGCTAACCGGCGGCGGAGGACAGCTTCATCCAGCCGGAACAGGAGGCTGTTGGTGGCCGCGTCTTCGAGATTATGCGCTTCGTCTAAAATCAGGTGGCGATAATCCGGCATGACGGCCTGGCCACTAAGGGCGTCGGACAGCAGCAGGGCGTGATTGATAACCAAAAGATGTGCGGACTCTGCTGCTTTGCGCGCTTTGTAAAATGGACACGCGCCTTCCATCGTGGCGCGGCAGCGTTCCAGCGAACAGCTTTCATCCTCGGCGCTTAACCGCTGCCAGATGCTGTTTTCGACCGGACCGCGCAGGCTGATTTCGCCCCGGTCGCCCGACCCGTTTTCCAGCAGCCAGACCAGGATTTTCGCCAGGGTACGCAGCTCGTCCACATGGGTAGGACGCCGCCGCCGCAGGGCAGCCAGCCGGCGCGGGCAGAGATAATTGGAGCGTCCCTTGAGGACGGCGGTTTTAATGGGCAGGTTGAGCGCGGCTTTTAAGGCCGGTATTTCCCGGTTGATAAGCTGCTCTTGCAGATTAATCGTATTGGTGGAAATTACCACTCGGTCGTTATTCCGCGCGGCCCATAGCATGGTGGGCAGCAGATAAGCCAGCGATTTGCCGGTGCCGGTATCGGCCTCAATCAAAATGTGGCCGGATTGATTCAGGGTATCGGCGATTGCCAGCGCCATCTGGATTTGCGGCGGGCGTTTTTCGTAGCCGGGTATCTGTTGGGCCAGGATGCTGGTTTCATCCAGGATGGCGGTGATATTTTCGAGGGGGACTTCCGCCGCCGCCGGATTAGGATGCAGGGTTTCATACACCTCGTCCGGGGCGGCAAGGCTGTTTATCCGGTACGGGTCATCGCCTGTGGGCGGGGTAGAGCGTTCGGCGCGGCGCTCTTCCAGCGCGGCCTCAAATACCGGCCTGGCGTCCCACTCTATGCCCTGCGCCGCCATGCAGATTTCGTAAAGTGCGGCGTAGGGCAGTTGCAGTGCCTTTTCCCAGAGCGCCCAGTAGAGCAGAGCAGCGGCGCGGGCGTCGTCCAGGGCGCGGTGTTTGCGCTCGTGGGTGATGCCATACTGGACGGAGAGGCTGGCGAGGCCGTAACCCGCCGCACGCGGCAGCAGGACGGATGCCAGCTCGTAAGTATCCAGGCGCAGGTTGGTTTGCAGGATGCCGTGCGGGCACAGGAAGCCAAGATCAAAAGCGGCGTTGTGGGCGATCACCGGGGCGTTGCCGACGAAGGTGCTAATGGCCGGCAGAACCTGGGCGATGGCGGGCGCGCCGATGACTTCTTCAGGTTGGATGCCGGTCAGGGTGGTGATGTTGACTGGTATTGGGCGGCCAGGGTTGACCAGTGTCGAATACTCTGCGGTGATGACGCCCGCGTTCATACGCACAATGCCGATTTCGATGATGGTGTCGGCAGCCGGATCGAGGCCGGTGGTTTCCAGATCGAGGGCGACGAGTTCACCGCGCATAGGGACTCCGATCACAAATTCGTTGAGAAATCATTCATGTAACCCGTGCGATTGAAGTATAACACAACCCAGATTGAAACACCCCCGCCGGGGGCAGGGGTGTTGATGGTCAGGCAGGCAGTTGAGCTTCAGCCTTCGGGCGTGGTTTCGGCTGCCGGTTCTGCCGTCGCGTCCGGGGTGGCTTCGGGCGTGGTTTCGGCGGTCGCTTCGGGCGTGGCTTCCGGGACGCGCGCCGCTTCGGCAGCGCGCGCGTAAGCCTGTAAGAGCGTATCGCGCAGGGCGGGCAGGTCGCCAAAACTGAGGCCGATCAGCCCAACGGACTCGAACTGGCCGAAGTTTTCGTCGCTGAAGGCATACCACAGGAACGACTGAACCTCCACCCGGTTGAGCGCCGCCTCGCTGATGATGAGACGCGCGGGCAGGGCGAGCGGGTAAGAGCCGTCGGCGACCGTTTCCGGTGAAGGCGCGATACAGCCACTTCCGGCATCTACCGCCACCAGTTGAATGTTGGCCTGATTATTTTCCAGAACACGTTGGTACTCCGCCCAACTCATGTAGGTCAGGCCGCCTTCGACATTGGCGGTGGCCGCTGCCCGGTAAAGCGGGTCGGCGCTGATCTGCGTGTCTGCCCGAATGGGGAGGCTGCTTCCGGCGGCTGACAGCAGCAGCACATCCGAATAGATGCTGCCTTCTGTGGGGGCGAACAGCGTCATGGAGGTTTCAGGGAATTCGGCGCTGACCTGATTCCAGGTGGTGATCGCACTGCCGGATTCGGCGCTCCAGGCGGTTTTGATCTGCTCAGTGGTCAGGCAGGCCAGGTAGTCGCTGCCCGCGTTTGCCAGCAGGACGACCGGGCGGCGGCCTAATTCAATGGGCAGAGGGGTGATATTATTGGCTTCGCAGTTCTGTACCTGCTCGGACGAAAGCTCGCCGGTGGATAAAACCAGATCAAGTTCGCCGTTGCACAGGCGGCGGAAGCCGGCAGGGTCGCCTTCGGGCGTGAAAGCGGTGGTGACGCCGGGATAGAGCGCGTTAAAGCCGGAAATCAGGCTGTCCATATAATCGCGCCCGCTGGCCGAACCGCCGGCGGTGATCGAGCCGGACAGCGCGGCGGGAATCTCGTAGTCGCTGACGCCCCGGCTGAACTGCCGTTCCGACGTGCCTTCAAGGGCGGCCTGGTCAGTTTCGTAAGCGGCGGCGGTTGGCGGGGTGAAGCCCTGTTCGGTCACGATGGCGGACGCCTGCTCGCTGACCGCGAATTCCAGCAGCCCGCGCAGACCGGGTTTGTCCAGCGCCGCGCGGTTTACATAAACGAACAGCGGGCTGTAAGCCTCGTAAAGCCGGTTCTCGACCGCTTCAGCGGAGGGCAGGGTGCAGCCCGCGATTTCATTGAGGTTGAGTTCAAGAATTTTGACGGCTTCGCCGGCGGCTTCGGCAGCGGCCAGGCTGACCACGCCGACTGCGCCGGTGTTCGCGCTGACCGCCGCGATAATATCCATGTCGCTGCTCTCAAAAACCGCGTCGGCGCGGATGCCATCGCCGCCGATGATGCTATCCAGCAGGGCAAATGCCGACCGATCTTCCGCCGGGACGAACATCGTCAGAGGAACGTCCGGGTTATTCACGTCAATCTGATTCCAGTTGGTGTTGGTGTCCTGGGCGCTGGGGGCAAAGATGGCGTTTAACGCGGCGGACGAAAGGCACTGGGCATACTCGGCGGCAGGGTTGGCAACCACCGCCAGGATGTGATGGGCGATCAGCAGTTCGACGTAATCCACGCCACCGCCAGAACAGGCCGCATCTTCTTCGATGGAGATGGCGCGGTTGGCGGCGGTCAGGTCTGCCTGAGACCGGCAGAACTGCTCGAAGCCGCCGTTTGTGCCGGTGATCGTCGAGCTGAGGTTGATTTCCGGCGCGCCTGCCGCGGCCAACGCCTGGAAAAGTGGGGCGACGGTGCCAGAGCCAACCGCTGTGACGGCTTCGCCATCCTGGGCGGATAACATACCAGGGATAAAGACGAGCGTCAGTAAAAGTAACAGCCCAATCCGGCGCTGTAAAGAGTCCATAGGGGGGTGCTCCTTAAAAGAGGGGTATCGCTTCCATAATTTATCTGCCGGGACGATTGTACTCTTGTGCGCTTAATTGTCCAGTCGGACTTTTGAGGTATCATCGTGGTAGCAGGCTGGTGGATTGTCCAGATAGCAGCCTCCGAAACAGGGTGAAACATGAGCCGACGTTCGCACACTCGTCCTACAGCACCGGAACGCCCGGTTCAACCGGTGCGCGACCCCGCGCTGCTGCGCCTGGTGCGGAGTATCCTGGGTCTGCCGCGTCTGGCGCGAGTCATCATGGTGGCGGTTTTTGCGCTGGCGGTTACGTTCGCGCTCAGCCCGATGGTGGATGTTGTGTATCTGCACTATTTTTATGATGACTCCACTGTGATAATACCGTCGCTGATTTCGGCAGGCGCCGGGCTGTTGATGTATATGCTGGGGTGGGTTTTGATCGTCGGCACGGTGGACGAGGAAATACCGGCGCGCCTGGCGATTCTGTGGTACGGCGGCCTGGGTTCGCTGGCCGTCATCCTGGTTTTAATCATGCTGATGATTGGATGGGTAAACGGAAATGCGTGAGATTAACGGTAAGCTGTTATTGGTGGTGATGCTTCTGTTAGCGGGATGTGGCGCGGAGTCGACAGAGCCTTTGCCGACGCTGATGCCGACGGGTCTGCCCGTTGAAATGCCGACGGAAGCGCCTGCTGCGACGCTGCCGCCGACCGAACCGCCGGTGCAGCGTCCGACGCTGCCGCCGACCTGGACACCTTCTCCTGCGCCGGTCGAAGCGGCCACGCTGCCGCCGACCGAACCGCCGGCGGTGGATAACCCGAACGCGGGATTACCTCCCAGTCAGGCGACGCTCCCGGCCTGCGCGACATTTCGGGAAGACCGGTCGCGCTACAGCACATCGTTCCGGCTCGGTTCTGAAGCAGCGGTGGCCTGGATTGCGGCGGAGACGGCGGCCAGCTATCGTGTGAATCTAATTGACGAATTCGGCACTGAGTTGTTCGCCGGTTATACCACCGAGACGACTTTCCTTTTCGCGGCGGATCTGTTTGAGCGCGGCAAACGTTACGGGTGGAACGTATACCCGATGGACGCTATGGGACAGCAAATGTGCATCAGCGTCGGCGGGGAATTGTTCCCGCAGTAGTCGGGTTAGCGGCGCTGCCCGCCCTGTTTTTACGGGCGCGGGCTGTTGAGGATATACTGCTCGAAGGCGTCTGCCGTCCAGGGCAGCGCCGGTTTGAAGAACTCCTCATAGATGGCCTGCGCATAAACGCGAATTTCGTACTGCGCGTCGGCGGCCAGACGGAGTTTGAGAAAATGCATCAGGTTGTGGGCGTCCACTTTGACAACCCAGGTGTAATAGACGCTGAATCCCGGCAGGAATAAACGCGCCATCTCCTTTGAGACGCCGGCTTCGAGTGCCTGCCGGTACAGCGCATAACCCTGTTCGTAATGCTGAAGCAGTTTTTGAGTGAGTTCGTCGCCGGCTTCCGGGCTGATTTCGCCTTCGCTGGCTTGTTTGTTATCGGCGGACTGTCGGCGCCAGACATCCGGCACGTAGAAGTCGTTTTCCTCAAAGGCCGTATACCGCCCTGACTGGGCGTTCATATTCCAGGTGCGATGGCGAACCCACTGCCACCAGGTCACCAGCGGGGCGCGGACGCGGAACTTAAACTCCACCATCTCAAACGGTGATGTGTGGCGATGGCGCATCAGGTAAAAGAGCAGCTTTTTATCTTTTTCTTCGCCTTTTGACTCGCCCTTGAAGCTGACCCGCGCCGCGTTGACGATAGCCAGGTCGCCGGACAGATTCGAGGCGGGGTGGGGCAGCATATCCAGCAGTTCGATCCAGCCCTTATCGAGCAGGTTCACACGTTTGCCGATGAGCGCGTCGGTCATAAAAGCGGCCTCCTACTCGTCCAGCCAACCGGCGGCGGCCAGGCTTTCGTACATCTGGTTGATGTCCTGGTCTTCCTGCGGAAAGGCCAGATGATAGGGGAGTTCGGCAGACTGATCCTGCTGGTAGAGCAGCCCTTCGCTGTTGAGGACGACGGCCAGCATGGCGACCAGGCGGTTCATGACCGCGACAGGTTTTTTAAGCCATCCGGCCAGATCGCCGGCGATTTCCCGCAAGGAAGTTTTGCCGTCGGCGCGCAGCCAGATTTCGCTGCTCAGGGCGTCGAGCATGACGATCTGATCCTGGTAGCGGTTATGGACGGCTACCCCTTCCGGCAGAATGCGGTAAAGGCCGTCACGCTGTGGAAACTGGTCAAGCGAAGTCGTCATAGCGGTTCACCTGTCAGGCAAAGTACTGGAGCGCCAGTCGCACGCGGTCTTCGACGTTGGATGGCGCGTCCTTCGGCAGCGATTGTATGGCGGTCTGAGCTTCTACGATAGAGTAACCCAGCGCGACCAGGGCATCCAGGACGTCACTGTTGACATCATCGAAGGCGACAACGGGCGCGGTGTCCAGGCCGAACTTAAGCTTGTCTTTCAGTTCGATCAGAATTTTCTGGGCGCTTTTTTTGCCGATGCCCGGCACGCGGGTCAGGATTTCCGCCCGTTCGCCGACGACTGCGTTACGCAGGTTATCCAGGGTGAGCGTGCTGAGGATAGCTAAGGCCATTTTAGGGCCAACGCCGCTGATGGTCAGCAGGATTTCAAATAACTCGCGCTCCTCATCGGTCACAAAACCGTACAGCGCCAGCGAGTCTTCCCGGACGACCATCGTGGTATGCAGAAAAACATCGTCCGCATCCAGCCGCTCCTGGGTGGAATGGGGGACGAATACTTTGTAACCGATGCCGCCGGTCACAATGACGACGTAATCACGGTGTGTGGAGGCAAGCGAACCCTGGATGCTGGCAATCATAAACGTTTTTACTCGTGCAGCATATGGCTGAAACGTCGGGTGTGAATGTCGGTGATAGCAATCGCCAGGGCGTCGGCGGCGTCGTCCGGGCGCGGCACGGCCTCAAGCCCCAGCAGGATACGAACCATTTCCTGCATCTGCGGCTTTTTTGCGCCGCCATAACCCGAAACGGACTGCTTGATGAAGTTGGGTTTATACTCCGCGATGAGCAGCCCGGTTTCGGCCAGCGCCAGCAGGATAACACCCCGACCCTGCGCGACGGTGATAGCAGTCGTGACGTTGCGGGCGAAAAACAGTTCTTCAACTGCCGCATGGTCAGGATGGTATCGTTCGATGAGCGCCGTTACCTGCTCGTAAATCGTTTTCAGCCGCTCCCACAGCGGCAGGTCTGGCGGCGTCGTAATGACGCCATAGGTTATGGCCTGCAGCGAGCCATCCTGCATTTCCCGCACCAGGCCATAGCCTATCGTTGCCAAGCCGGGGTCAATACCCAGCGAGAGCATCAGGCCGTTTCGAGCGCCGCGATGACCTGATCGGTAATCATCAGGTTCGAGGCCACCGCCTGCACGTCATCCAGTTCTTCGAGCTGTTCCTGCAAGCGCATGTTCTGCAAGGCTTTTTCCAGCGCCAGCTCGGTTTCATTTTTGGCTTCCCACCGCAGTTCGGATTCGTCAATTTCATATCCGGCTTCGGTCAAAGCCTGTTCGACGGCAGCGAATAACTCGCGGGGGGTGTAAACGGCGATAACCCCTTCTTCGTCCATCACATCGTCCGCGCCGGCTTCCGCCGCGACCATGAAAACTTCATCAAAGTTAAGGTTGCTGCCTTTCAGCGTAATGTAACCCTTACGCTCAAACTGCCAGGCGACCGAGCCTGCTGAGGCCAGGCTGCCCCCGGCACGGGTAAAGACGCGCTTGACCTCGGCCAAAGAGCGGTTTTTGTTGTCGGTCATCACGTCCACCAGGAAGGCCACACCATCCGGCCCATACCCTTCGTAGGTGATCTCGTCAACCGTCTCGCCTTCGTTACCGCCGATAGCGCGCTGGATAGCGCGTTCGATGTTTTCCTTCGGCATGTTACTGCTCTTGGCTTTGGCAATAGCGATCTTCAGTTTGGGGTTGCTGTTTTCGTCGCTGCTGTTGCCTTCTCTCACGGCGATGGTGATGTCGCGCGCCAGGCGCGTGAAAATCTTGCCACGTTTGGCATCTTCGGCGCCTTTTTTGCGTTTTATGGTAGACCATTTATTATGGCCGGACATAAATCTATTCTCCGTTTGCTCCCATTCACTGGCATTGTTTAATGATTATACATGAGGCCGGAAATGGCGTCGAGGTAGGTGAGGCGGCAGGGGTGCATTTCAAGTTGGTGCAGAGTGCTTTTGCCCTCGCCCCCTCGCACTCAGGGGACAGCCCTCATCCCCGTCCCCTCTCCCGAACGTACCTTCGGCACTGGGAGAGGGGCGAAAATCAGCACCGTCGCCGTCGCTTCCCCCGTCTCCTAGCTGCGGAACAGCGGTCGGGAGAAGGGGGTCAGGGGGATGAGGGCGAAATCGCACTGAAGTGAAATGCACCCAGGCGGCAGTGTGTTATAATCGCACGGTCAAAGCTGGTTATGAGGACAGACGATGAGTAATGCAGGTATCGCCCTTCAAGAAGGCACAGGGCGCGCGCGCCATGACCCCCAGCGGGTCGCGTGGGGTGTGCTGCTGCTGGCATTTGCGATGTTCTGCCTGACCTGCGTGGCAACCGGCGTCGGCGTGTATTATTTCCTGTTCCAGTCCACCAGCCCGCTGGATATGGAACTGCGGGTTGGCCGGGGATCCATCGGGGTGAACCAGCAGTTTGTGCCGCTGGAACGTGATCTGCTGAACGGCGACGAGTTAAGCACCGGGACGGATGGGCAGTCGCAGGCCACCGTGCTGTTTTTCGACCCGCAGCAGCAGAGGCGTTTGATTGCGACGGTAACGGTCAAGGGAGGCACGAATCTGATACTGCGCCGGGCGCTGCGTCCGCGTTTTGATTGGGGAAACGGCCAGTACAGCATCGAGGTGCAGGACTTCGCCGGCGATCTGGAAGTATTTGTCGTCCGTGACCTGGCCGGTTCTTTTCGCATGACGATTAATACGCAGCAGGGTAATCTGATTGATCTGGGCGCAAGCGGTCGGTACTCGGTGAGCGTGCGGGAAGGGCAGACGCGCGTCGTCAACCAGGAAGGGAAAGCGGCACTGATTCCGGCAGACCGCAGCCAGGGGCGCGACATTCCAGAGGGCAGTCAAGGCACAATTTATACGGAAAGCCCCAACGAAGTTTCTGTCGTCCCGGCTTATGTCAATCTGCTCGAAAACAGCACTTTTGAAGATACCGCACTGATCGAAAGCGCCGGTGGAGAAATGCAGGTAGTGGCGCGAATCTGGGGATGTCGCAACGATCAGGTGAGCGCCCCACGCGGCACGTACCGGACTGAGATCGTGGATGGGCGCACGATAATGCGCTTCGTTCGCGGCGAGAACGCAACCTCCAACGGCGAAACGCGCTGCGTGGCTTTTCTGGGGCAGAGCGGGCGCGATGTGAGCGGTTATGATTACCTGGAAATGCGCGCCAGTTTCAGCCTGAATTATCAATCGCTGGCGGCCTGTGGCTGGCAGGGCAGCGAGTGTCCGCTGATGTTACAGGTGGATTATGTTGATGAGGATGGCGAACTTCAGACATGGTATCACGGGTTTTATTATCTTCAGCCGCAGCCGGGTAATCCGCTGACGTGCAGCAGCTGCCGGCAGGAACACGACCGCGTGAACGAAAAATCCTGGTATACCTACACCAGCGGCAACCTGCTGGCGCTGCTGGGGCCGGATGAGCGACCTCAAACAATTCTGAATGTCCAGTTTTATGCTTCCGGCCATCAGTATGATGTCAGCATCGGGGAGATTAGTCTGCTGGTAGGGCAGATGGAAAGCGCGCAGGCCGCCGCTGAAGCAACCGGCTAGGCGTTCGGGAAACCAAGTCCCTGCTGTTTGAGCGAAAGCCATCCTCTCTGGCTGATGATGATATGATCGAGAAGCTGAATATCCAGCAGCTTTCCGGCGGCGATCACCATGCGGGTAAGTTCAATATCTTCGGGCGAGGGGGCGGGATCGCCGGATGGGTGATTATGCGCCAGAATGAAAGCTGGGCTGTTGCGCATCACCGCCTCGCGCACGATCTCCGCTACCCGGATGACCACGCCATGCAGCGTGCCGATGTATAACGTCGGTACGGCGATGACCCGGTTGTGAACGTCGAGTAAAATCAACCGTACCTGTTCCTGGGGTAGCTGCGCCATGTCGGCGATAACGCGCGCGGCGTCCTCCGCGCCCCGGATGACTGGACGTTCGTCGCTGCTGAAGTGATACAGCCGTTTGCCAAGTTCAACCGCGGCGAAGATGGGCATTAAACGCGCTTCATCCTGGCCGGTCATCTGCGCCAGTCGGGCAGCGGAAATCTGCGTCAGCGCCGGGAGATGCCCCAGGTAGTCGAGGATGTGTTGAACGGTCGGCGCATCCTGGTCTGGCGGTGAGTTGCCGGCGCCCAGGAGGATGGTCAGGAGATCGGCGTCGGAGGCGCTGTGAAGCGGGTTTTCGGGGTGCATGGAAATCGTGCGACAGCCTCTATAACAGATGTGGATGTTGCGACCATTCTATCACCGGCCAGCCTGGCGCGGGGGCTGTTTTGCGCAGTATCGGCCTGTGTTATACTCGTAATCGTTGAACACGCAGGGAAGTTGGTTATGGGCAATTTTCTGACCGAGTTTGGCCTCTCCGAAGACATCGTTCTGGCGGTTACGGTTTATGCCGGCATCATCTTGGTCGCGTTCTGGCTGGCGCTGGTGATCTGGACATACCGGGACATGCGCGCCCGCTCGCGGGATGTCCTGGCGCAGCTTGGCCTGACCCTGATGGTGGCGGTGCTGACCGTTCCAGGGCTGCTGATCTATTTGCTGCTGCGCCCGCGAGAGACGCTTGGCGAGGCTTATGAACGCTCGCTGGAAGAGGAGGCGCTGCTCCAGGAAATCGAAGAAAAGCCCAAATGCCCCGGCTGCAGCCAGCGGGTGCAGGATGATTGGCAGGCCTGCCCACACTGCCATACCCGGCTGAAAAAACCCTGCCTGCGCTGCGGAAAAATGCTGGAACTTTCGTGGCAGCTATGCCCCTACTGCGCGACGCCGCAAACGGCGCACATGGTCGAACCGGCTGCACCTGCGCGGCAGACGCGCCCCGCCGTCGTGCCGGAGGACTGGAAACCCCCAGCCGCCTATGCGGACTCCGATCGCGCAGCGCAGCCGATTGAGTTTATTGAAGGCGACGAATACTAAAAGTCGGTCGTCTCCCCGACGATGTGAATCTTCAGAAAGTTCGTTTGCCCGCCTACACCGAACGGCACGCCGGCGATCAGCACCAGATTATCGCCGCGCGCTACCAGTTCGGCGTCGAGGGCGGTGCGGATGACGGTTTTAATCATCTCGTCAATGGTGCGGAATTCCGGTATCAGCAGTGGCAGGACGCCCCAGACCAGCGCCATCCGGCGGCGCGTCACTTCGCTGGGGGTGACACACAGGATAGGCGTTCGCGGGCGCTCCTTGGCGACGCGGCGGGTAGTGTAGCCGGTGAGCGTGGAGGTGACGATCACCCGCGAACCGAGCGCCTCGGCGATCTCACAGGTTGCCTGACTGATGGCGTCCGAGATGGCTTCATGCCCCTCTGTGTTGGGTTTGTCCACCGTTCGGCTTTGAGCGGGGCGGTTCGTCCAGATGTCCTTTTCGGCGATCACGGCGATGTTCGCCATCGTCTGAACGGCCTCGATGGGGTATTTGCCAATTGCTGTTTCGTTGCTTAACATTACCGCGTCGGTGCCATCCACGATGGCGTTATAAACGTCACTGGCTTCGGCGCGGGTGGGGCGCGGATTTTCGACCATCGAGTTTAACATCTGCGTGGCGGTGATTACCGGCTTTCCGGCGACGTTGCAAAGCTGGATGATGCGCTTCTGGTGGAACGGCACTTCTTCCGCCGGGGTTTCTACACCCAGGTCTCCGCGCGCGACCATCACCCCATCGGACGCGGCGATGATGGCTTCGATGTTTTCCAGCGCCTCGTGTTTTTCGATTTTGGCGATGATGGCGATTTCGCTGCCCAGGTGACGGACTAACCAGCGCAGTTCGCGGATGTCTTCCTGAGAACGGACGAAGGACATCGCCAGATAGTCGGCTTTCTTTTGCAGGGCGAACTCGACATCCTGGCGATCTTTTTCGGTGATTGAGGAAATTTTGAGGTGGGCAGACGGGGCGGTTATGCCTTTACGAGAAGTGAGCGGGCCACCGACGACCACCTCGCAATCCAGCGATTGGCCTGATACCTGACGAACGATCATCTCCAGGTTGCCATCGTCCAGCAGAAGCTGCATTCCGGCTTTGATGTCACGCACGAATTCCGGGTGAGGCAGTGTGATCAGGCCGCCTTCACCGGGGACTTCATCCAGCGTAAAGGTGATTTTGTCGCCTTTTTCCAGCATAAAGGGTTCGTTGGCGACGCTGCCGATGCGAATTTTTGGCCCTTGCAGGTCGCACATGATGGCGACAACCGTATCTTCTTCCTGAGAGATTTTACGGATGCGGTCTATCACGGCACTATGGGTAACGTGTGTTCCATGCGAGAAATTAATGCGCGCGACGTTGACGCCGCTGCGAATAAGCTGGCGCAGGACTTGCTCATCCTGAGAGGCCGGGCCGATGGTGGCAACGATCTTGGTTCGTTTTTCGTTGAAGCGTTCTCGCTGCAAACCGGTATCCTTTCATCGCATCGTACCGGGGCGTGCGCGGGCGCGCCCCGGTGGTGTTCATCCAGTATCAGAGGTTGAGATTGGTGAAGGCCTTCAGTCCCGGATAATAGGCAGCGCTGCCCAGTTCTTCTTCGATACGCAGCAGTTGGTTGAATTTCGCCACGCGGTCGGAACGCGCCGGCGCGCCGGTTTTGATCTGGCCGGCGTTGGTGGCGACGGCGAAATCGGCAATGGTGGTGTCTTCGGTTTCGCCGCTGCGGTGACTGGTAACGACCGTCCAGCCGTGCCGCTGGCTGAGCTGCACAGCGGACAGCGTTTCGGTCAGCGAGCCAATCTGGTTCAGTTTGCACAGCAGCGAGTTGCAGGATTTTTCATTAATGGCGCGCTGGATAAAGTTGACGTTGGTCACCAGCAGGTCATCGCCGACGATCTGAATCTGGCTGCCCAGCCGCTGCGTCAACTTCGGCCAGGTTTCCCAGTCGTTTTCGGCCAGGCCGTCTTCCAGCGAAATGATGGGATAGCGCGAAACCCAGTCCGCCCAGAACTCGACCATCTCTTCGCCGGTCAGGACGCGGCCTTCGATGTCCAGGTGATACTGACCGTCGCGGTAAATTTCGGACACAGCCGGGTCAAGCGCGATCCGAATCTGCTCGCCGGGACGGTAGCCGGCTTTTTCGATGGCTTCCATAATCACGTCCAAGGCGGCCTGGTTCGAACCCATGCTGGGCGCGAAACCGCCTTCGTCGCCGACGGTGGTCTGGTAGCCTTTATCGTGCAGGACTTTGCCCAACGTGTGATAAATTTCGGCGCACCAGCGCAGCGCTTCCCGGAAGCTCTCTGCGCCGACAGGCATCACCATAAATTCCTGGAAGTCGGTGCTGCCGGCGGCGTGTTTGCCGCCGTTCATAATGTTCATCATGGGGACAGGAAGCGTGTGGGCATGAACGCCGCCCAGGTAGGCATACAGCGGAAGATCAACGCTGTCGGCGGCGGCTTTGGCGACCGCCAGCGACACGCCGAGGATGGCGTTCGCGCCCAGGTTGCTTTTGTTGGGTGTGCCGTCCAGTTCCAGCAAAATCTGATCAATGGCTTTCTGGTTGAGGGCGTACTGCCCGGTCATTGCGTCGGCAATCGGCCCGTTAACGGCCTGCACGGCGCGCAGAACGCCTTTACCGCCATAACGCCCTTTATCGCCATCGCGCAGTTCCAGCGCCTCATTCTCGCCGGTGGATGCGCCGCTCGGCACAATCGCGCGGCCAAAAGCGCCATCCACCAGGTAGACCTCGACTTCGACGGTGGGATTGCCGCGCGAGTCCAGGACTTCGCGCGCATGGATGGTTTCGATGACTGTCATGCTTAATTCTCCTTCTTGGTTGTAGAAAACACCGGATGGTGTGAAATGGCACGCAGGAATTTCGGCAAACCCCCGAATTGCCCCTACTATAATATATCCTTTCGCGCGGCTCGTCATCTCGACATTCATCACGAATCTCATCCTGACAGGTGTTCCGGATTGCGTGTAAAATAGATGCAGATGAGTTTAAATGGGCGTGGTGCAAGAGAAAGTCTGATGGCTGCGAATCTGCCGGTTTATGTTTATATGGATCATTCCGCTTCAACTCCGACCGATGCCCGCGTGGTCGAAGCGATGCTGCCTTACTTCACTCAGGTTTACGGGAATGCTTCATCGGCGCACGAGTTTGGGCGTAAAGCCGAGGATGCTGTTGAGACGGCGCGCGAGACGGTGGCGCGAATCCTGAACTGCCAGCCTAAGGAAATCGTGTTTACGAGCTGCGGCTCGGAAAGCGATAACCTGGCGCTGCGGGGTGCAGCCTGGGCAGCGCGCCGGGGGGGGCAGGGTAATCGGCTGGTCACGACGCCGATTGAACACAGCGCCGTGACGAAAACGGTCGAGCAGTTGGCCGCCCTGATGGCCTTTGAGCCGGTCGTGCTGCCGGTTGACCGCGAGGGTCTGGTGGATGTCGAGGACTTCGCCAATGCCTGTGGGGAAGGCGCGGCGGTCGCCAGCGTGATTTACGCGAATAATGAAGTCGGCACGATTGAGCCGATTTCCCGGTTTGCGGCGCTGGCGCGGGAACAGGGCGTGTGGCTGCATACTGACGCGGTGCAGGCCGCCGGGCAGATCACGCTGGATGTACAGGAATTGGGCGTGGACATGATGAGCCTGTCGGCGCATAAGTTTTACGGGCCGAAAGGTGCCGGCGTACTGTACGTGCGGGACGGCATCGAACTGATTCCCAGCCAGAGCGGCGGCAGCCACGAAAACGGACGGCGCGCCGGGACGCACGCTACACCGCTGATTGTCGGGCTGGCAAAGGCGCTGGAAATTGCCTATGACGAGCTGGACGCGCATGTGGCGCAGTATCGAACGCGGCGCGATCACCTGGTTGAAGGTATCCTCAGCCGCGTTCCCGGCGCGCTGCTTTCCGGGCATCGTGAACGGCGGCTGCCGTCCCATGCCAGTTTTGTTTTTGACGGTGTGGACAGCAGCCGGCTGGTGATGCACCTGGATGCGAAAGGCGTGGCCGCCAGCGGTGGGTCGGCCTGTAAAACCGGCAATCCCGAACCTTCAGCCACGCTGCTGGCGATGGGTTACAGCCGCCGGGAAGCCATCGGCGGTCTGCGGCTGACGGTTGGCCGTCAGACCACCGAGGCGGACGTGGACTACACGATCAATGCAGTGGTCGAGGCGGTAGAAAAAGTTCGTAAACTGAGCGGCGAGTTAACGGTTTGATGCGGAATAACAGTGATAAACGGGTGGTGGTCGCCATGAGCGGCGGGGTAGACAGCTCGGTCGCGGCGGCGCTGCTGCTGGAACAGGGGTATCACGTTATCGGCATGATGATGCGGCTGTGGTCGGAGGAGACATTTGGCGGCGGCATCCACAACCGCTGCTGCACGCCCGATCAGATGGCCGACGCGCGCCGGATTGCCGCGAAGCTGGGCATTCCCTTTTACGTGCTGGATACCAAAGCCGTGTTTCGGAACACGGTGGTTGAGTTTTTCATCAACCAGCACCGTGCGGGTCTGACACCTAACCCATGCCTGGAATGCAACCGGCAGATACGCTTTCATTTTCTGCTGGAAAATGCGCTGTCGCTGGATGCCGACTTCCTGGCAACCGGGCATTATGCGCGCGTGGACAGGGGTGGCGATGGCCGGTATGTGCTGAAGAAAGCGGTTGACGCGCAGAAAGACCAGAGCTATGTCCTGAGCGTTCTGGGGCAGGAGCAGCTTGCCCACGCGCTGTTCCCGGTCGGCGATTTCACCAAGCCGCAAGTGCGCGAGATCGCGGCGCGGGCCGGACTGCCGACGGCCAGCAAAAAAGACAGCCAGGATTTATGCTTTGTGGGCGATAACAATTACCGGCGCTTCCTGGCCGACCATGCCCCGGACGTGATGAAACCCGGCCCCATCGTTCGCAAAAACGGCGAAATCATTGGACAGCACGCCGGCCTGCCGAATTACACCATCGGGCAGCGCAAAGGTCTGGGTGTGAACAGCCACGAGCCGCTGTATGTGATCGCTATGAACCCGTTTCGTAACGCACTGGTCGTCGGAACGGCGGATGAGCTGGGCCAGAAGGTGTTAACCGCCGGGCGGGTAAACTGGGTGAGCGGAGAAACGCCGCGTCAGCCGTTCCGTGCCGAGGTGAAAATCCGTTATAAGGCCATGCCGGCTCCGGCCTGGGTGGAGCCGCTGCCGGACGCGCGGATGCGGGTTTCGTTCGACGAACCGCTGCGCGACATCACACCGGGGCAGGCGGCGGTAGTTTATGATGGCGAAGTCGTGCTGGGCGGCGGGGTAATTGAACGCCCGGCAGATTAATAGCCGACCATGAAAAACCGTACCTGTGTGCTGAACAGCAGCATGATAAGCGTTCCGGCCACGATATACGGGCCGTAGGGCAGAGCGGTGTGCATGGTATACCGCTGTCCCATCAGGCTGCGCGCCAGGATGTAAACCAGCGCCCCCAGCGCCCCCAGAAACACAGTGATAAACAGGGCGAAAATCACCGCCTCCAGCCCCAGCATCAGGCCGCTGAGAGCAGCCATCATCACATCGCCGTAACCGAAGGCGACTTCGGTTATATCGCGCTTCTGCACCCGGATGGCGATATACGTATAGAGGATGCCGCCCAGGTAAAGGGCGAAAAACGTCCCGAAGCCGAGCGCGCCGCCCAGTAAAGCCCGCTGGAGATTCGGCTCGTGCTGCGTTGGGGTGAGGATGGCGTCCAGCAGCGCCAGCAGCGCCGAGGGGATAATCACCGAAAACAGGATGAGCCGGTGTTCGATGTCCACGATGGTGATGAGGACGAGGATCGGCATATAGGCCAGCCAGAACACAAGCTGTAAATCGCTGACATCCGGGGCGTCATGTTTGATGGCATAGGTGAACAGCATGGCAAATACCGTGCCGGCCTCCGCCAGCGGATAGCGCCAGGAAAGTCTGACGCCGCCGGGCGAGGAACGCTGACCGGACACAAACGCGCCGATACCCAGCCAGGCTAAAACAGGCCGCCGCATGTCGTCCGGGTAGCGGGGCAAGCGCGGAAAGCGGTAATGCGGCAGATCGTCGGCCAGGATGTTGACGACGCCCCCGGCCACCAGACCGATGAAAGCGATCAGAACCAGATTCAGAATAGCCATAACAAGTCTTTCTACGGAAGCGGCGTGAGAATAACCGGCGCGGGCGGCAGCAGCGACAGCGACAGAATCAGCATGATGATAAAGGCCAGCAGTCCGCTGAGCAGGATAGCGGCTTGGTGCGTCCGGGTGAAGGATGGCCGGACGGTGTCCGTTAGTGCCTCCAGCTGGCCGATAACCAGTTCAACCGGGCTGACCTGACCGTAACGAATTGCCCAGGCAGCCAGGCGGGGCATCTGGTTTTTCAGCCCGATGATGAGATAAGGCGTATCGGGATAGGCGGCCTGGGCGACATCGGCAGGGGATGGGATAGGCTCGCCGCCAGGATGCGAGTGGTACAAACTCAGCAGGGACAGGCCGCGTTTTTCGGCCTCAAAAACGGCGGTGACGAACTGCCGTTCGTCCAGCCGATAAAAATGCTGAGGATCGGCGGCGGCGTTGCGTACCGGCACAACCTCGCGCACCTGACCGGACGCTCCCAGCAGGATGCCGCAGGCTTCCAGCGGCGCGGCGTCCTGCGCGTGCCGGATGAGATCGCGCGCCAGAGCTTCGGTCAGATACAGGCAGTTTATGTCACGCATCGGCTTCAGGGATAGTAAAGGTTTCAATGCGCCGATCCTGCGGCGGGTTGCGCGTTTCGTAGAATAGTTCGGCCTGGAGTGTATAGTGTCCGGCGGGGTCGGCCACGTTGCGGATGTGCAGCGTGAATTCCATGTCATAGTGCATGGTTTCGATGATGTTCAACTCGCTGACGATGCGCTCCTGCGCGTCACGGGCGACCAGCAGCAGGTTTGGCCGCTCCTGAAAGGGGGTCACGTTGATGTGAATGTGGACGCGAAAACGATCACGGTACGGCGTGATGACGATTTCTTCGATGCGAATCTGATCTTTCGGTTGAAGCGGTCTATCGCTGGGGAAGATCGGAATTTCCATGAATAAATGCCTTGACGGAACTCAATGGCCGGATTTTAACGTTTCGAGCGTTTTCATCGCCAGATCAAACTGATCGGCGGGGACGAGCAGATGATCGCGGGAATAGGCTGCACAGGCCAGAATGGGGACGCCGGCAGCAGCCAGTGCTGACCCGACCGCCGCCAGATAGCCGGTGAGCGACAGTTCCAGCACCACATCCAGGGTGATGAGCCGGTAGCGCATGGGTGCGGTGGTGTGGCCGGGCAGCCGTTTGATGAAATCTGCTACCGCTTCGGCGGGGATGATGAGGCTGACTTCATCCCGGTCTACGATCAGCGCGTTGAACGGTTCCCCGATTTCCGCGATAATACCGGCGGCAGCCGTGATGGCGTTCGGCGGCAGTTTAAGCAGCGTGTAATCGAGATTATCAGAATAAAGCCGTGTTTGCTGAAGGGCTTCCTGAACGGTTTGTGCCATTGGAAATAACTCACTCGTCGAACTGATAGGTGGCTTCGGCATAATAACGGACGTTGCGGTTGGACAGTTTGGCTTGCATCCAGTGGAAAAGCTGGGTGTTTTTGTCCTCAAGCGAGACATTGTTATCACGCAGCCAGTCCAGCGGATAGTTCACCCGCAGGGCGCGCCCATGAATGATGTGGCGGCTGATGCCGGGCGGCAGATAGGCCCTTTGATGGGCGGCCTTTAGGATGTCCGAGGGATGGTAATCAGGAAAAACAACCAGCGCAATCGCATCGGGGTACAGGGGCCAGATGGCCTGAAGGTCGGTGAGGGCGGTGCGGTGCAGGACAGCATTCTGCTGGTAGATGCTGACCACCGCGCGCAGGGCAGCGTTGCGTTCGTGCAGATCGTCGGCAGGGGCGCGCAGAGCAAAAACGCGCCCGTCCTTCAGCCAGACGTGGGCAATTGCGCCAGGCTGCTGCCCTTCGGCCAGCGTGATGAGCGGAAGGTGACCAAGCTGATCTAAAAAGGCGGCGGCTTGCCAGCGACAGACGATATGCCGCCAGGTATTCAGTTCGACATAACCACCGTCATAGGAAGCAACCTGTACGAGAATATGCGGATAATTGAGATGAGAAAACGCATAAAAACGATTCGCGCCGTCGAGAATGACGTAGTGATGCTCGTCCATCTGTGCAACAATGGGCGGATTGATGACAAAATGTTCCTGCCGGAGACGTTCGATGAGGGGATCGGAACGCTGTGAATCGTGCTGTTCGTGCGGCTGAAGGCTTTCGGTCAGCACGATACGCAGGTCAGGCGGCGGCGCATCGCTTCGGGCGGATGACATGGGTTGGTGTCCTGTAAAGAGAGAATACAGCATCAGTAGCTTATCATGAAGCGGGGTGTAAGGCAACGTTAACGAGCCGGTAAACCCCAGCCAACCAGCCGTGATTGAGCAAAGGAAAGGTACAATGGGCGCGCAGGAACAGGGCGCAGACGCCACTACAGGGCGCTGGATTGTTATTCCACGAACGCTGTGTTTTGTGCTGAACGGGGACGCTGTGCTGCTGCTGAAACGCGCGCCGCACAAACGGGTTTTCCCCAATCGTTATAACGGTGTCGGTGGGCATATCGAACGCGACGAAGATCCGATCAGCAGCGCCCGGCGCGAAATTCTGGAAGAAACCGGGCTGTCGGTGGATGATCTGCGCCTGAGAGCGGTTTACAACATTGACGCGGGTGAACCGACCGGCATCCTGCTGTTCGTGTTCACCGCTATCAGCGACAGCCGTGAGGTGACAGCGAACGGCGAAGGCACGCTGCACTGGATTGGCCATCAGGATATTCTTCAGTACGATCTGGTCGAAGACCTGCCGATCATCCTGCCGCGTGTGCTGGCGATGAGCGCGGACGACCCGCCGCTGTTCATACACCTCAGTTACGATGAGCGGGACGTGATGCGATTCCGGGTGGCCGGCGAAACCGACGAATGACGGTGGTGCGAAACAATCGCCGATGGCCGATAATATCCACAGACGATGCGCCTGGATTCTTAATCGGGATTGGATTTTCCATGCCGAATGAAACGTTTGATGCTGCTGAGGATGCCGCCATGCCCCGCCCACGCTCCCGTCTGCCGAGGCGGCTGGGTTGTTGGGTCGGGCTGGCGCTGTGGTTCGTGATTCTGCTCAGTCCGTGCGCGCTCTTTCTGCTGGCGACACAGGGGCAGATTACGGTTTCGCTGGGAAGCGCGCCGGAACAAACGCTGCGGATATGGCTGATTAATGAAATCAGGGAGCGCGGAATCGGCATCTCGTGGGCGGCTACGTTCGCCGATGGGCAAGACGGGCTGTGCGTGCAGACCGATACGCGCTTTGTCCTTTGGGCGGGAAGGGCGGAAAACGCGACCTTCTGCGCCTGTTATACGGGGGGTGGCGCCGCCGGCGACTGGACGCCGAGTCGCGCTTACAGCGGCGCTTGCGAACCCTGAGCGAACCGACTAAGCTAGAAACGTCGCTGCTGTTCTCGACTGCGAAGGGCCGTACTGAAAATGGAGTTTCTTCAGACCGCTGACGTGGGGTCGCTGCTGTTGATAAGCATCGTCCTGGTGGTGTTGTGCGTGGCAGGGCTGCTGATATTCTTCGGCATCCAGATTATCGGCACGACTGTTGTGGGTGTGATCGAAATGGTGATGGGGGTCATCAGCGGCGGGCCGGCGGTGTGGTGTGGATGCCTGGTCTTGCTGGCCGTTTGCGGCCTGTGCGCCGGGGGGGCGCTGGTGGTGGCGACGTGCAGCAGCAATCCTTCGTCTATGAATTTCTGTCTGTTATTTTCCGGCGGCTGAATATAAAACCGTCCGGTTGTCTCGGACGGTTTTAAGTTTCTGACTCAGGCTGGTGTGGGCGCAGCGCCCAGCGGCTTCAGATCGCTGCCGCCTTCTTCGGCTGTTTCCTGGCTTCCCGACGCGGCTGGTCTGGCCGAGGGGGCAGGGGGTATCTGGAACTCGCCCGGCTTCTGGCGGCGGGCTTCGCCCATGATCGCCAGCAGTTCTTCGGCCTCGATGGTTTCAACTTCCAGTAAACGAACGGCGACGGCATCGAGCTTGCTGCGATTTTCCCTGAGCAGGCGCAGCGCCTCGGCATAGGCCCAGGTAACAATGGCGCGCACTTCAGAATCGATTTCCTGGGCGACGGCTTCACTGTAGTCGCGTTGTTCGGAGATTTCCCGTCCCAGGAAAATCATTTCCTCTTTCTGACCGAACATCATCGGGCCGAGTTTGTCGCTCATGCCAAAGCGCGTGACCATCGCGCGGGTCAGCCGTGTGACCTGTTCCAGGTCGCTGGCCGCGCCGGTGGTGATTTCGTTAAAAACGATTTCTTCGGCGGCGCGCCCGGCCAGCGCGGCAACGATCTGATCCTTGATGCGCGAACGCGAGATATAGTTGATGTCTTCGTCCGGCAGGAACAGCGTAGAGCCGCCGCTCATGCCACGCGGGATGATAGTCACTTTACGAACGGGGTCGCTGTGGGGCAGCAAACACCCGACGACGGCGTGACCGGCTTCGTGGTAGGCCGTGATGCACTGTTCCTGTTTGTTGATAACGCGGCTTTTGCGTTCCGGCCCCAGCAGGATACGCTCGATAGCCTCCTGAAAATCGCTGTTGGCGATGGTCTTTTTGTTCTTGCGGGCGGCCAGGATGGCGGCTTCGTTAACCATGTTTTCGATGTCCGCACCCACAAAACCGGGTGTCGCCCGTGCCAGTGTCTTGAGGTCTACGTCGGAGGCCATCGGTTTGCCGCGAACATGCACTTTGATGATGGCTTCGCGCCCTTTAACATCGGGGCGATCCAGCACGACGCGGCGGTCGAAGCGGCCAGGACGCAGCAGGGCGGGGTCGAGGATGTCCGGGCGGTTGGTGGCGGCAACGACGATCACGTTGGTATCGGTGTCAAACCCGTCCATCTCGACAAGAATCTGATTAAGCGTCTGCTCGCGCTCGTCGTGGCTGCCGCCCAGGCCGGCGCCGCGCTGGCGGCCTACCGCGTCAATCTCATCAATGAAGATGATGCACGGGCTGTGGCGTTTGGCCTGGCTGAACAGGTCACGCACGCGGGACGCGCCGACGCCGACGAACATTTCCACAAATTCGGAGCCGGAAATGCTGAAGAACGGCACGCCGGCTTCGCCCGCGACGGCCTTTGCCAGCAGTGTCTTGCCCGTGCCGGGGCTGCCGACCAGCAGAACGCCTTTGGGGATGCGGGCGCCAAGTTGGATGAACTTCTCCGGCTCTTTCAAAAATTCGACCACTTCGGCCAATTCGGCTTTCGCCTCGTCAGCACCGGCCACGTCGTCGAAGGTTACGCTGGGCTGGTCGCCGCTGAACATGCGGGCGCGGCTTTTGCCGAAGGCCATCGCCTGGTTATTGCTGCCCTGCGCCTGCCGCAGCATGAAGAAGATCAGGCCGCCGATCAGGAGGATGGGCAGCAGGCCGGTGAGGACGCTGAAACCGACTGCCGGCCAGTTGCTCGGCTGCTGGAAATCCCAGGTGATGGAATCGATCTGCTCCGGTGTGACGCCAAATTGCAGCAGTTGTTCCTGGGCCGTCGATTCCGCGCCTTTGGAAGTTGTCGCGGTAGACCGATCTCTGAAGGTGATAATCAGTTGATCGCCGACGACGCGAATGCCGGCGACATCATCGCTTTGAATACGCCGCACCAGATCGGTGAATTTAATCGTGCCGGGTTCCTGTCCGCCGTTGCTGATGCCAAAGAAGATGACCACCAGCATCAGGCCGATGAAGATATACAGTAGAAGGTTGCGTGTTTTCGGATTATTCACCCCGGGCCTCCGCTTTAATCCATCAATCCCCAACCGGGTGATTGCTTGAAATGCTCACATCCAGAATTATTTTGCTTGTTCTAGGATTAATTATACAATCAAGCAGTTTGATCGCACAGGATAGAAGTATGGTGATGCGTATTATCATCATCCTGAGAGGGCTATGAGTTCCGCGCAGCAGCTCAATGAACTCGTCCGGCGCGAATCCGGCTTCATACAGGACGTGCTGGCCGAAGTTAACCGCGTGATGGTGGGGCAGGAGCGGCTGATTCACCGGCTACTGGTGGCGCTGCTCTGCAATGGGCATATTCTGATTGAAGGTGTGCCGGGGCTGGCGAAGACGCTGGCCGTCCGCACGCTGGCGGCGGCCATACAGGCGCGTTTTCAGCGCCTTCAGTTCACGCCGGATCTGCTGCCCGCCGATCTGATCGGCACGCAGATTTACAACCCCCGCACCGGCGAGTTCACGCCGCGTATGGGGCCAATTTTCAGTAATCTTGTCCTGGCGGATGAGATTAACCGCGCCCCGGCCAAAGTGCAGTCCGCCCTGCTGGAAGCGATGGAAGAACGGCAGGTGACGCTGGGTGACCGGACGTATACGCTGCAAGACCCCTTTGTGGTGCTGGCGACGCAAAACCCAATTGAGCAGGCCGGGACGTACCCACTGCCGGAGGCGCAGCTTGATCGCTTTATGCTGAAGGTAGTGGTGGAGTATCCGACGCGGGCGGAAGAACGCGCCATCATGGAGCGGATGGCCGGCGGCACACCACCTGCGCCGCAGCCGGTGGTTGAGGCGGATACCATTCGCCGCGCCCGCGAAGTTGTGAATACGATTTACGTGGATGAAAAAATCAAGGATTACGTGCTGAATATCATCTTCGCCACCCGCGACCCGGCTTCCAACGGCATGAAGGATTTGCGGCTGTTGATTGATCTGGGCGCGTCGCCGCGCGCGACGATATTTTTGCTGCGGGCGGCCAGGGCGAATGCCTTTCTGCGCGGGCGAGGTTATGTGATACCTGACGATGTGAAGCAGATTGCGGCGGATGTGCTGCGTCATCGCATCCTGCTGACGTTTGAGGCAGAGGCGGAGAACATCACGCCCGCCCAGATTATCCAGCAAATCCTGAGCCGGGTAGAAGTGCCGTGATGATCGCGCCGACGACGCTGCGCAAGATTCGCCGGATTGAATTGCAAACGCGGCGCCTGGTGGATGACGTGTTCGCCGGGGCTTACCATGCCGTTTTTAAGGGGCGCGGCATCGAGTTTGACGCCGTGCGCCCCTACGAACCGGGCGATGATGTGCGGACGATTGATTGGAACGTGACGGCGCGGGCGGGCGAACCGTTCGTCAAGCAGTATGGTGAAGAGCGTGAACTGACGGTGATGCTGGCGCTGGATGCCAGCGCGTCCTGCCTGTTCGGAACGTCCCGACGCCAGAAGCGGGACGCGGCGGCGGAACTGGGGGCGGTGCTGGCCTACGCCGCGCTGCGCAATAATGATAAGGTTGGGCTGCTGCTGTTCAGCGACCGGGTGGAATTATATGTGCCGCCGCGCAAAGGACGTAATCACATCCTGCGGCTGATACGCGATCTGCTGACGGCGCAGCCGGCTGGCCGGACGACCGATCTGGCGCTGGCGCTCAGGACGGTCAGCCGCCTGCTCAAGCGGCGGGCGGTCGTGTTCCTCATTTCCGATTTTCTGACGGCAGATGAGTCTTACGCGCGTAATCTGGCGCTGGCAGCGCGCCAGCATGATCTGATCGCCGTGCTGCTGGGGGATGCGCTGGAGCGGCAGTGGCCGGCGGTGGGTATCGTTGGCCTGCGGGATGCCGAAACCGGCGCACCGGCCTGGGTGGATACGAGCCAGCCGGGGTGGGGCAGTCGTTTTAAGGAACAGGCCGAAGCGCGCCGCGAGCGGGTTATTGCTATCCTGGACGACGCCGGCGTTGACCGGATTGACATATCCTCCGGCGGTGACGTGGTGCTGTCCCTGATGCAGTTCTTCCGGCAGCGGGCACGCCGTCTGGGACGATGATCGCGCGCTGGTTGGGGGTGGTGGTCGTGTGTGTATGGGCGGCGGTCGTGCGCGCGCAGATGCCGGTGACGGCCCGGTTCGAGGCGTCGCCCGGTTCGCCCCTGATCGGCGAGCCGGTGACGCTGATACTGGTGGTCGAAGCGCCGTCCGACGCAGTGGTGACGCTGCCGCAGTTCGCGGCGGGGTGGCCGCCGTTTGAGGTGCGTGCTGTTGGCGAAGCTGAACAAGCCACAGGCGATGGCCGGACGGTGTACCGCCAGCCGCTTACAGTTGTTCTGTGGCAGCCGGGCGACTACCGCACGCCGGAAACTGTCGTTGAGTATCGTCCGCCGGGCAGCGGGGAAAGTCTGCGCGTAATCGTCGAACCGGCTTTTTTTACCGTGCCGAGCGTGATCGAGCCGGATGATCTGGTACTGCGCCCGCTCAAGCCGCTGGAAATTCCCCTCTATATTTCGCCCTGGGTTATCGTGGCCGGCGGCGGGCTGGCGGCGGCGGGCGGCCTGAGCGCAGCGCGGCAGTTGAGAAAGCGCGCGCGAAAACCGGTCAGGGAACATCTGCCGGATGCGACGGCGCGGACGCTGGCCGAACTGCGGCGGGTTCGCGGCCTGGCGCTGCCGGCAGCAGAGGCATATGTTCTGGTGGGGAACTGCCTGCGCCGCTACCTGGAAGAACGCTTCGAGGCTGCCGCGCCTGAACAGACGACCGACGAACTGCTGGCGGTTTTGCAGCGCCGCCCGGAACTGTCCGCCCGGCAGCACCGGGAACTGCGGCGAATGCTGGAACAGATTGACCTGGTGAAATTCGCGCGGGTTCGCCCGACGCAGGAATCCACACAGCGTTTATTTCAGGTTGTGTCACGCTGGGTGGTGGGCGTATCTTCACAGGAGGAGCAGCCGTGATGGATTTTCGGCTGGCGCATCCCTGGGTTTTACTGCTGCTACTGGTGCCGGCGGGGTTCTGGCTGTTTTCGGCGGTGAGCGGTCGGCGTTCGTCTCCACCGCTGGTGCGTTATTCGGATGTGCGTTTGGTGGACGATTTGCCTACCGGCTGGCGGGTTCGTTTTCGTCCTCTACCGGACATTCTGCGGTTGGCCGCCTGGGTACTGCTGGTGATCGGGCTGGCGCGCCCGCAGAGTGGCCGCGCGCAGGAACTGATTCGCGGGCAGGGGGTGGACATCGTGCTGGCGCTGGATATTTCCGGCAGCATGGCGGCACTGGACTTTACGCCCCAGAACCGCCTGGAAGCCGCTAAATCCGTCATCGGGGATTTCATCGCCGGGCGTTCGTTTGACCGCATCGGCCTGGTGGTTTTCGCGCAGGAGGCTTTTCACCAGACACCGCCGACGCTGGATTACGCGGCGCTGCAAAGGTCATTGGGAGACGTGCAGTTGGCGACGACCCTGGGTCTGGCGGATGGCACGGCTATCGGCATGGGAATCGCGTCGGCGGCGAACATGCTGCGGCAGAGCGCAGCCGCCAGCAAGGTGATAATCCTGCTGACCGACGGCGCGAACAACGCCGGGGGAATCGGGCCGGCGACGGCGGCGCAGGCGGTGGCCGCTCTGGGTATCCGTGTATATACCATCGGCATGGGGACGACCGGCCTGGTGCTGGTTCCCGACGATGCAGGCAATACACAGCTTGTCGAGAGCGACCTTGACGAGGCCACTTTGCAGGCTATTGCCGACGTCACAGGCGGGTTGTATTTTCGCGCCGGCGACCTGGTGGATTTACAGCGTGTTTATGACCAGATCAATGCTCTGGAACGCTCCGATGTGGTGCGGCAGACTGTCGTGCGCTGGCAGGAACAGGCCGGCTGGGTATTGTGGCCGGCGCTAGTTCTGTTGGTGATTGAACGGCTGCTCCGGTATACCATTTTACAGACCATCCCATGATGTTTTTGAGTCCGACCGTACTGCTGCTGCTGGTGCTGCTGCCGCCGGTGATGGCGCTGCTGATCTGGCGAGAACGCGCCCGGCGTAAAAAGACCCGCCGCCTGGCCGAGCCGGTTCTGCTGAGTCAGCTGCTTCCGCCAGATCATGCCCGGCGGCGGACGTGGGAATTAATCCTGTGGCCGGTGGTTGTCGCGTCGCTGATCGTCGCGCTGGCACGTCCGGCCTGGGGCGAAGAGCCGTCCATCGTCGTTTCCCAGGGGGTGAGCCTGATGATCGTCTTGGACGTGAGCAGCAGCATGAACGCCGCCGATCTGCGGCCCAGCCGCCTGGAGCGGGCGAAGCTGGACATACGCGGCCTGCTTCCCGAACTGGACGGTTATGAGGTCGGGCTGATTCTTTTCGCGGGCAGCGCCTTCGTTCAGTTCCCGCTGACGACCGATCTTCTGTCCGCCGAGACATTTCTCAACGGGGCGACCGGCGCAGCAGTTTCTCGTCAGGGGACGGCGATTGAAGCCGCGCTGCGCCTGGCGGTCGAAGCCTTTGGCAGCCGCAGCAGCGCGCGGATTATTCTGCTGGCGACCGATGGCGAAAACCATGAGGGTGACCCGCTGGCGGCTGCCGAGCAGGCGGCCAACGAGGGGATTACGCTGCATGTTCTGGGTTACGGCGGGACACAGGGCGAGCCGGTGCCGGTGCTGGATGCCGCCGGGAACGTAGCCGGCTACAAGGCCGATGCGTCCGGGAATGTCATTTTGTCGGCGCTGGATGAGGATATTCTGCAACAGATCGCCGGTCGAGGGAACGGCGTCTACCGGCGGGCGGGCGTTGAGGGAACGGAAATCGTGGCGCTGTTGAGCCAGATGCGCGCCCGCGAAGGCGGCGGCCAGGAGATCACGGCGCGGAGTCAGAACGTCGAGCGGTCGGGTATTTTCGTAGCCCTGGCGCTGCTGGCACTTTCGGCGGACCTGCTGGCCGCGCTGCTGTACGAGGGCCGCTTGACGGATGGTCGTCAAACCCTGCTGGCGCTGCTGGTGATGGTGCTGGCGGGATGCGATGTGAACCCAAGCGAGCGCATCGGCGCGGGGGGCGACCTGTACCGGCGGGGCGATTACCTGGGCGCGGTGGAGGCTTTTCAACTGGCGCAGGCTGTCGCGCCCGACCAGCCGGAAGCCTATTACAACGCGGCCAGCGCGCTGGCGCGTTCCGGTCAACTGCGGCGGGCAGTGGCCGCGCTGGAACAGGCCATCAGATTTGCAGATGCGGAACTGGCGGCGAAAGCCTACTACAATCTGGGCAACGTCTACTTTGAGATGAGCCGCTTCCCGGAAGCTATCGGCGCCTACCAGGACGCGCTGCGGCTGAACCCGGCGGATGAGGAAGCGCGCTACAACCTGGAACTGGCCTTAAGGCGGGCGGCGCCGCCCGCCGTGACCCCTGTTTCCGAAACGCCGGCCCCGCCACCGGACGCACCATCACCGACCGGGACAGCGCCTGTGCCGCCGCCGCCCGCCGGCCCGCTGACGGTTGAGGATGCCGAGCAGCTTCTCGATGCCGTCCAGAACCAGCAGCAAACGTTGGGGGACTATCTGCGGAAGCTAACACCGCAGGCGCAGCCGGTCGAAAAGGACTGGTGACGATGCGGCATGTCACATCAATTCTTCTCATAGTCATGATAGCAGCGCAAGGATTCGGGCTGCAAACCGCCTTAGCACAGAATGGCGAGGATGTTTTTGTCGAAGCCCTGGTGGACAACCCCGCGCCGTTCGTCGGCCAGCAGATCACCTACATTGCGCGTTTTTACCGCTTGCAGGCATTGGCGGATCTGTCTTTTCCGTACACGCCGCCGGATTTTGAAGGCTTCTGGCGGGTGAACATCGAGCCTTTCCCGTTCACGCAAACCGCGCAGCAGCTTAAGGGAAGACAGTATATCATCAGCGAAATTCGCACGGCGCTGTACGCCACGCGCCCCGGCGAAATTATCATCGGCCCGGCGCAGATCGGTCTGCCGGAAGAAGTTTTTCAGACGGGGGGACGCTTAAACGCCAACATGGTTTCTGTACAGGCGCAGCCGCTTCCGGGTGAAGCGCCGCCGGGTTTTAATGGAGCGGTCGGGCAGTTCGAGATGTCGGCCACGCTTGACCGGCAGTCGGCCTCTGTCGGCGAACCGATCATACTGCGCCTGTTCGTGAACGGGACGGGCAACGTCGAACAGCTTGCGTCGCCGGAACTGCCGGCGCTGGATGGTATGCAGGTGTTCGTTAATCCCGGCAGCTATACGGCGCTTCAGCAGAACGGGCGCATTACCGGCCAGCGTGTGTACGAGTGGCTTCTGGTGTTTGACCGGCCAGGGGCGCGGACTTTACCGCCGGTCAACCTGGTCTATTTTGACCCCGACAGCCTGACTTACCGGACTGTCAGCACGACGCCGGTTCAGATCGAAATCACCCCCGGCGAAGGTGGAGCGATGGCCTTACCACCGACTGAGGCAGTGGTTGAAGCAGATCGCATCCGACCGCTTAAGCCGGTTGTCTCACCGCCTGCACGCGGCTCGATTGACCCCAATACAGTTTTCTGGTTGCTGTGGCTGATTCCGCCGTTTAGCGCGGCTGCCAGCGGCATATGGATGAGACGGCAGCAGCAGCGTCAGCGGGATCGCGCGAAAATCCGCCAGAAAGAAGCCCTGACACGCGCGCGCCAATCACTTCATAAGGCGGCGGCGCTGCCGGCGGAGGCCGCATACCGCCAGATCACGGCGGCTTTTTGGGCCTACTTTGGCGATAAACTCGATCTTTCGCCCGGCCAGCAGCGGCTGGATGATGTTCAGCCGGTCATGGCCGCGCGGGACGTCCCCGATGCCATCAGCGCGCAGGTTATGCTGTGCCTTGAACAGGCGGCACAGGGGCTTTATGCGCCGGGCGGCGGGGTAAATGTGCAGCGTTTGGCGCAACAGGCGGCGGCAGCGCTGGAACGGCTGGACGCCGCCTGGGGGACAGCATGACAGCCCGATTGTTCGCCATTGTTCTGCTGATGCTGGCCGGTTCCGTCCGGGCGCAAACCGGCGCAGCCGATACCGCTGGCCGCGCGCAGGCCGCTTACGAGTCCGGCGATTATGCAGCGGCCATCAACCTGTACGAGACGCTGGTGAGCAGCGACCTGGCCGATGGAAACGTCTACTACAACCTGGGCTGTGCTTACCACCAGAACGGCGACCTGAGCCGGGCGCTGCTGAACTATCTGCGCGCGCAGGCTTTCATCCCGCGCGACCCGGATTTAGAGCACAATCTGCGGTTGGCGCGCGCGCGCCGTATGGATGTCCAGGGGGATGAGCGAGGATGGATTGAAGGTCTGGCCGTTCTGACATCCGGCATCGTGACCGTGCAGGAATTGGGGTGGGGGGCGCTGCTGGCCTGGGCAGCCGGGTTTGGCCTGCTGGCGGCCTGGATACTGCGGCCCGACCAACGCGCGGCGCTTCGCCTGCCGCTGGCTGCGGCGGGTATGATCGCCATGTTTGTGCTGATTCTGTTCATAAGCCGTCTGTGGGTTTCGACCAATCGCCCGGCGGCGGTCGTTTTGCCGGAGCAGGCGCGGGTGATGAGCGGCCCAGGCGAAACCTACCTGGAGCTTTTTCCGCTGCACGCGGCGGCTGAAGTGCGCCGGGTCGAAACACGAAACGGCTGGATTCGGTTTGTTCTGCCGGATGGCCGCCAGGGATGTCTGCCGCAGGAGAGTATGGAAAGTGTTTGGATGGAATAAATAACAGAAGGGACACGACGCTGCCGTGTCCCCTGGAGTTAATCGTTACTTCAGAAGCGCCGGGATTTGTTCGGGGTTATCGGCCACGCGGACGCCGGCTTCCAGCAGGGCTTCAATCTTCTCGGTCGCAGTTCCTTCGCCGCCTTCGATGATCGCGCCGGCGTGTCCCATGCGCGTTCCGGGCGGGGCGCTCTTACCGGCGATGAAAGCGGCGACCGGTTTGGTCATGTTCGCTTTGATGAATTCCGCCGCATCCACCTCGGCGCGCCCGCCGATTTCGCCGATGAGGACAACTTTTTCTGTTTCCGGGTCTTCTTCAAACATCTGAAGGATTTCGACAAAATTGGTGCCGATGATCGGATCACCGCCGATGCCGACGCAGGTTGTCTGCCCCATACCGGCCTGGGTGAGGGCATAGACGACTTCATAAGTGAGCGTGCCGCTTTTCGAGACGACGCCGACATTACCGGGCGTGCCGATATAACCCGGCATGATGCCAATTTTGGCGATGCCCGGCGCGAGCAGACCGGGGCAGTTGGGGCCGATGAGCCGACTGTCGTGACTGCTGAGATATTCGGAAACTTTCATCATCTCAATAATCGGAATACCTTCGGTGATGCAGACAATGAGTTTGATGCCGGCGTCAACCGCTTCATAGATGGCGTCCGGCGCGTAGGGGGCGGCCACGTAAATGATGCTGGTATTCGCGCCGGTAGCATCCACTGCTTTTTTAACCGTGTCAAAAACGGGCTTGCCATGCACCCATTCGCCGCCCTTGCCGGGGGTGACGCCGCCGACCAGATTGGTGCCGTACTCGATCATCTGTTTGGTGTGGAAGCTGCCCTCGCGCCCGGTGATGCCCTGAACGATCAGGCGGGTATCCTGGTTGACCAGAATTGCCATGATTACTGCGCTCCTTTTTCGGCTGCCAGAGCCTTCCGGGCAGCCTCGACCGCTTTTTTGGCCGCTTCGGTCAGGGTCGCGGCGCTGGATAAATTGGGGATATTGGCGTTATCAATGATGGCCCGGCCTTCTTCGGAATTCGTGCCGACCAGACGGATAACCATCGGCAAGCTGCTTGGCACTTCGTTAAGGGCTTCCAGGATGCCGCGCGCCACTTCATCACAGCGTGTGATGCCGCCGAAGATGTTAAACAGGACGGATTTCACATTGGTATCGGCCAGGATGATACGGAGCGCCGCCGCGACTTTTGAGGCCTGTGCGCCGCCGCCGATGTCGAGGAAGTTGGCCGGCCCGATTTCGTCCCCGCCGTACAGTTTGGTCATGTCCATCGTGGTCATGGCGAGTCCCGCGCCGTTGACCATGCAGCCGATCTGCCCGTTGAGTTTGACGTAGCTGATGCCGGCGGCGCGTGCCTGGGTTTCTTCTTTCGGTTCGGCATCGGTGTCGCGCATTTCGGCCAGGTGCGGCTGGCGGAACAGGGCGCTGTCGTCAATAATCATTTTTCCATCCAGCGCGATAAGCTGGTTTTCTTTGGTAATAACCAGGGGATTGATCTCGGCCAGGACGGAATCGCTGGACAGATAACAGCGGTAGAGGTTAGTGGCGATGCGCGAGAACGCCCGCCAGTGTTCGTGAGGAAGATTGATGCCGCTGGCGAGATTGCGCGCCTGATAATCCAGCAGTCCCAGGAAGGGGTCAATATGTTCGCGCGCGATGGCGTCCGGGTTTTCACGGGCGACCTGCTCGATTTCGACGCCGCCTTCAGAAGACGCCATGATGACCGGACGGCCTGCCGCGCGGTCATTGGTAATGCCGAGGTAGATTTCCTGGGCGATGTTGGCGGCGGGGTCAATCAATACTTTTCTGACGGTCAGACCTTTAATGTTCATACCCAGGATGGCATTGGCGTATTCTTCGGCCTGCTCCGGGGTTTTGGCGACTTTGACGCCGCCCGCCTTGCCACGCCCGCCGACCAGTACCTGGGCTTTGACCACCACCGGGCATCCCAGTTCGCGGGCGGCCTCGTAAGCCTCCTGGGGGGTGCCGGCGGTTTTGCCCTTTAGGATGGGAATTCCGAACTCCGCAAAGCGGAACTTAGACTGATATTCATGAAGATTCAAGGGGTTGACCTCCGATTGAAAGTGAAACCTGCTTACGATCTAAGTCTGGCTGAGTATACCCCGTATTGTTCCCGACGGCGTAGGGTAAAATGCCTAACGCAGACGTCGAGTTCCGAAACAGCGTCGTGACCAACCTTACAGGCAGTCAGCGCAGTTCAGTTTTGTGGCGAACGATGAAGATGTTGGGGTAGTGAGTTTCGATCCAGTCAAGAATGGTCGTCATCATCTGCTGAGCATGAACATTTGAATTGCTGACGACGGCCAGGCCAATCACCGATGACTGCCACAGCTCGAGATGGTCAACCTCGGCGGCGGAGACGTTGAAACTGTTGTGCAAACGCGCCAGCAGGGATTTAATCACGCTGCGTTTATCCTTCAACGAAGCGGCATCCGGCAGGTGAATTTCCAGGGTACAGGCTGCAATAATCATCATAAACTCCAGCGGCGATCAATCGGAAAGAAACGCTGAGCGTGGCCCGGCCTTCACATAAATATTAAAACATTTATGGACACAATTAAGCGGTGTATGGTAGACTCAAAAAACAAAGCGCCGATTTATCTTTGCCACGCCGCCCCTACGTCGGAGGTTGTATTATGACACCTGTGCGAGTGGTTTGCATCGAAGACGAACCTGAGATGATTGATCTCGTCCGTTTGATTCTTTCGCGGGAAGGGTACGAGGTGGTCGGTGCTTCGGGTGGATTTAAGGGACTGGAAACGGTTGAAAACCTGACACCTGACTTGGTACTGCTCGACCTGATGATGCCGGATATGGATGGATGGGAAGTGTATCAGCGTCTAAAAGCCAACCCCGGCACGCGCAATATCCCGGTCATCGTGGTGACGGCGCGCGCGCAGAGTATAGACCGGGTTCTGGGGCTGCATATCGCCAGGGTGGACGATTACATCACCAAACCGTTTGGGCCGGCGGAACTGCTGAAAAGCATCGAGCGGGTGCTTGCCAACCATAAACGCTAACCGGACTGTCCGTGTTCGTCGGTCAGGAAGAGCTTCCATTACCACAGGGGAAGCTCTTTTTGTTTTCAATTGTATCATTATGCTATGATAGACGGAGTATTTATTCTGAGAAATCTGACCGGCGCTGCTACTGAATCCGGGAGTCGTATATTCATGAAAAATATCATTGTGCGCCCTGTTCTTGTTGTGCTGGTGATATTCATCGCGCTTACTTTTGCAGTTCGCGCTCAGGTCTCTGATCTGTTGACCAATCCGGGATTCGAGCAGCCGTTTCCTACGGTGAGCGGCACACCGCCGCGTCAGGTCGCGCAGGGGTGGACGCCCTGGCATATTAGCGGGGGAGCGTCCGCGTCCGAGAACATCCAACCGGAGTATTACCCGGCTTCGGACGTGACGAACGGGTTGGGCGTGCCGCGCATCCGTAACGGTAATGATGCACAGCAGTATCACACGTTTTATGCCACACACGACGGCGGCCTGTACCAGCGCGTGACCGGCATCGCGTCGGGGACACAGCTTCGCTTCAGCGCCTATGTGTATGTCTGGTCAAGTTCGTATGACGATGTGAACGTGAGCGAACTGCCCGGCGGCGTAGTGGTGCAGGTAGGCATTGACCCGACCGGGGGGACGAGCGGCGCCAGCCCGACCATCATTTGGTCACAGCCGACCATTGAATATGATGCCTATAACGAATACAGCGTTACGGCTACCGCGAGCGGCACGGCCGTCACGGTGTTCGTGCGCACGGTCGTGACCGAGCCGGTCAAAAGCACCAATATTTATGTGGACGATGCGTCGCTTACGGCGGTTGGCGTCCCGACCGCCACGCCGACCAATACTTCGCTGCCGCCGACGGCCACCAATACCGTAGTACCGCCGACGCATACGCCGCCGGTTGTTCTGACCGCGCCGGTTCCGGCGACGGCCACCCCGGTGCCAACCTTTACCCCGGTGCTGCCGACCTTCACCCCGATACCGACGATAACCCCCACGCAGGAAATCATCATCCCGACGGCCACGCCGATTACACCCGTGCCGACGGCGACGATACCCACCGACAGCGCCTTTCCAGGGACGGTCATCCATACGGTGCGCGCCGGGGATACGGTCGGCCAACTGGCGGCGTTGTATGGCAGCTCGGTTGATGCCATCATTCAGGCGAACGGGTTGGGTCAGAGTGCCTTTATCCAGGTTAATCAGGTATTGGCGATACCCGTGCGCGTCCCAAACCCGGTGACGCCGACGCCCAGCCCCGCGCCTATCGTCAGCATCCCGGTTGAGCCGCTGCCCGGCACGACGGTCGTGAACGGCAACATTGTCTACATGGTGCAGCCGGGGGATACTCTGTTCCGCATCGCGCTGCGTTTTAGCACGACGGTCAGCACGCTGGCGCGGTTGAACGGCATTGTCAATCCGAACCTGATCTTTGCCGGGCAGGCGCTTTTTGTTCCGGTGACGGTGTATCCGCAGCCGATTCCGCCGACGCCATCGCCGGCGACATATGTCGTGCAGTACGGAGATACGCTGTTCCGTGTCGCGCTGCGTTTTCGGGTTTCGATAGTGGCGCTTATTCAGGCGAATGGCATTCTCGACCCGAATCGTATCTACGTGGGACAGGTGCTTCTGATACCATGAGCGCAAAGTGGCGTGTGCTGCGTAACGCCAGAACCGGTCAGGTGGTTCTGGCGCGTGTTCGATTGTGCGATACGTTCTGGTCGCGCTTCCGGGGCTTGCAGTTTGTGCGGCATCTGCCGGAGGCGGAAGGTCTGCTGTTCGTGACGGGCAGCGAAAGCCGCGCCAATACCACCATCCATATGTTTTTTATGTTCTTCAGCATCGGCGTGGTCTGGTTGGATGCGTCCGGCGAAGTGGTGGACAAGTGCCTGGCGAAACCCTGGCGTCCGGCATACGCGCCGAAAGCGCCCGCCCAATATTTTGTCGAGGCGCGTCCGGGCGTGCTTGATCGCATCCAGATCGGGGACAAGCTGCGGTTTGATGAGGTTGTGGCATGATACGCCGCTGTCTGGCTGCGCTGCTTGTGGTTGGCTTTCTGTGTCTGCCGACGGCGGCTCAGGACGTTCAACCCGGCCTGACTATTCACGTTGTGCAGCGGGGGGAAAACCTGTTCCGCATTGCGCTGAGCTATGGATTGACGACGGACGCGCTGGCGCAGTTGAACGGGATCGCCGACCCCAGCAGTATCCAGGTCGGCCAGCGTTTGCTTGTGCCGGCCAGCAGTGCGGCGGCTTCGTCCACACTGCCGCAGACGCATGTGGTACAGCCCGGCGAAACGCTGTACGGCATCGCCGAAGCATATGGGCTGCCGGTTGAGCAGCTTGCGGCACAGAATCAGATTGTGGATGTCAGCGCGGTTTACGTCGGCCAGGTTCTGAACGTTGCTGCTCCAACGGTGGCTGCGCCCGCGTTGGCAGAAGCGTCCCTGCCGGTGGAAGCCCCGGTCGAGACTCTGGGGCAAACCGTCATTCACACTGTTGAAACCGGCGAGACGCTGTTTCGCATCGCTACCCGTTATAACCTGACCGTGAATGATCTGGCGCGCGCGAACAGCATCAGCGACCCAACGCTGATTTATGCCGGTCAGCAGCTTATCATCCCCGGCGTCGAGCCGCCGCACGTCGCGCTTGACCTGCCGCCGATTGTGACCGGACTAGAAATCATGCCGCTGGTGCTGGTGGAAGGGCAAGCCGGGCGTGTTCGGCTGACGACCGCGCAGCCGGCGCAGATGAGCGGCGCGTTTCTGGGCCGCACGATTCTCGCCGCGTCCGAACAGGATGGTCTGACCCACACGTTGTTGCTGGGTGTGCCGATGTTCACCGAAGCCGGCGTTTATCCTCTGGCGCTGACGCTGACCGACAGCGCCGGACAGTCCATACCGCTGACTGTTCAGATTCAGGTGCTTTCGGGCAGTTATGGCAGCGAGTACATTAACCTGCTGGCCGACCGCAGCGGCCTGCTGGATTCCTCGGTCGAGATCGCCGAACAGCAGTTGATCGAGGGCCTGATGAGCGGGTTCACCGCCACACGCTACATGGATGGCGCGATGGGCCTGCCGGCGGCAGCAGCGATGAATTCACCGTTCGGCCAGAAGCGGTCGTATAACGGCGGCCCGTTTGACCGCTTTCACAGCGGCGCGGACTTTGCCGGGGCGCCGGGGTCGCCGGTGCTGGCGGCGGCATCCGGCGTGGTGGTGCTGGCGGACAGCCTGAACGTGCGCGGCAACGCGACGGTGATCGATCACGGCTGGGGGGTTTATACGGGCTATTGGCATCAGACCGATATTTATGTCCGGGTGGGGGATTTTGTAACGACCGGGCAGGTGATCGGCACTATTGGGGCGACCGGTCGGGTTACGGGCGCGCATCTTCACTGGGAACTGTGGGTGAGCGGCGTGCCGGTTGATCCGATGCAGTGGGTTCGTCAATCCTTTTTCTAAGGTTACAGCATGGCAAAAAAGGAAATCATTCAGTTCTTCACCGAACTTGGTGGCAAGCTGCTGGTCGATGATATCAAAACCTTCGATAGGGTGGTCGGTCACTACAACCGGCGTTATGGCGTAAAAAGACGGGGTAATCTGCCCTGGCGCGGGCCGGGCAATGTCCAACAGAGTGTGCCGAACGAACGAGGTCTGCGGCTGCGCTGCCAGATGGGTTGGGTGGAACTGCGGTGGGTGGCTGCCGACTGCTTGCGGGTGCGCTGGCTGCCATCGAGTGACGGTGAGTTTTTCGAGCCATTTTCATACGCCGTCAGTAAAGTGGATTGGCCGCCGGTGGCGTTTGAAGTCAGCGAGCATGACGACGCGCTGATCATGCGGACGGCGGAGCTGGTGGTGCGCGTGGTTAAACGCCCGTTCCGGTTGAGCCTTGAATCCCCGGATGGCCGAATAATCAGCGGGGATGCCGACGGGATGCGGTTGCGGGAGGATGGCAGCGTGCGGTTAAGCCTGGCGATGCAGTCCGGCGAATCCAGCTATGGCTTGGGTGAACGCACCAGCACGCTGGAGCTTCGAGGCAGCCGCTTTACGCTGTGGAATACCGATCCGCCTGTGTACCAGCGCGGCGCAGACCCGCTTTATTACAACATTCCGTTTTACCTGGGCGTCCACAATCAGGCCGTATACGGCGTTTTCTGGGACAACAGCTATCGGGGTACGGCAGACCTGGGTGCGCAGCAGGCGGATAACCTGGTCTTTGAAGCGGAAGGCGGCGAACTCCGTTATTATCTGTTCGCCGGGGCGGACGTTAAACGGGTATTGAGCCGATATACTGAGCTGACAGGCCGCATTAACCTGCCGCCGCTGTGGAGCCTGGGCTATCATCAATGCCGTTTCAGTTACTATCCACAGGATGCGGTTCTCAAAATCGCGGACGAGTTCCGCAGCCGGGGCATACCCTGTGATGTCATCCATCTCGACATTCACTATATGGATGGTTTTCGGATGTTTTCCTGGGACAAACAGCGGTTTCCCCAGTTTGATCAGATGTTTGAAAAGCTGCATCGCCAGGGTTTTAAAGCTGTTGTGATTGCCGACCCAGGTATCAAGATTGATGAGACGTATCACGCCTATCGCAGCGGCATGGAGCGTGATGTGTTCCTGAAATATCCCGATGGAAAGCCGGTCGCCGGGGCGGTCTGGCCGGGTATGTGCCACTTCCCAGATTTCACCGACCCGGCAGCGCGCGCCTGGTGGATTGAACAGATGGGCGGGCTGATTCAGGCCGGGGTAGACGGCATCTGGAACGATATGTGTGAGCCGGCGATTTTTACGCAGGCCGGCGCTTCGACGCTGCCGGACTATGTGCGGCATCACCGGGATGGGTTGGGTGGAAACCATCTGGAAAATCATAATGTCTATGGCATGTTGATGGGGCGCGCTTCGATGGAGGCGCTGCTCAAACATCGCCCACACAAGCGACCGTTCAATATAATTCGGGCCGGTTTTGCCGGGGCGCAGCGGTATGCCAGTTCGTGGACGGGGGATAATGTCTCTGATTGGGATAATCTGCGGTTGAGCATCAGCATGGTGTTGAATATGGGTTTATCGGGCGCGCCGTTCACCGGGCCGGATATTGGGGGCTTTCAAAAAGACGGCAGCGGTGAACTGTTCACGCGCTGGCTTCAGGCGGCCTGTCTGATGCCATTCTGCCGTTCGCACACATCAATCGGGTCGGCGGCGCAGGAACCCTGGGCATTTGGTCAGCCCTATGAGGTCATCAACCGACTGACGATTATGCTGCGCTACCGGCTGCTGCCATACCTGTATTCGGTTTTTGCCCAGTCGAAGGAATATGGGTGGCCGATTGTGCGCCCCCTGTTCATGGCCGAGCCGGACAACCCCGATATTCGCGGTATTGATGATTGTTACATGGTCGGGGAGGCGCTGCTGGTCGCGCCGGTTGTGCAGGCGGGGGCGGTCAAGCGGTTCGTGTATCTGCCTTCCGGCCAGTGGTACGACTTCTGGACGAACGAGCTGCTGGACGGCGGGCGTGTGATCGAAGTGCCGGCCCCGCTGGAACGACTGCCGCTGTTCGTCCGGGCGGGGGCGGTCATCCCGATGTGGCCGGAAATGCAGTATGTGAAGCCGGAATCGGTTGAGGCGCTGATCTATCGCGTTTATCCGGGCGCGTTTGAAAGCGTGCTTTATGAGGATGAAGGCGAAGGGCTGGACTACGAAGACGGCGCGTACCGCTGGGTGTACATCACCTGCGAGTGGGACGACAGCAAGCTGATTATCAACCGCCGGGTGGCTGGCCGCTACGAGCCGACTTATAAAATGCTCCGGCTGGAAGTGGTCGGGTTTGAAGAAGAGCCGATGCAGATACGGGTAGACCGCCAGAGCGCCCCGCTGTGGTATTATGACGATGACCTGCTGGAGGTGACGATTGACACGTTCCAGCGGCTTGAGATCATCCGAAAACCGCTGCCGACAGACCGAACGATTCTACACCGCCCCTGGTAAGAGTGCGCCGATGAATGGAAAAAACGAGACCTGATCGCCAGTTGGGGAGGGGTTTCCCCTCCCCGATTGGTTTGGATCGCTACTTGAAGGCTTCGTCGAGCGCTTCAAAGTTGGTGAATAGGAAGTGATCGTGGTAGTAATGTATCCACAGGAATGAGAGGATGGCCGTGTAATAGGCCACGTCGAAGCGCCAGAGATCAACCGCCTTCAGATAGGCATCGGTCGTCGCGTAGGTGGCCGGGTCAATGATGGCGGGATTGACGTAACCGGCCAGGAAGCGCATGACGATGAAAACCACCACCGAACCGAACAGCATCAGGGCGCTGAGGACGAACAGCCCACGCGAGTCCTTGCCCTTACTGAAGCGGGCGACCAGCGGCGCGCTCTGGTCGAGGTTGCCGTACTGCTGTTTGATCTTGATGATGTAAAACGTGATCGCCAGATACTGGAAAGAATGCCACATATTGGCACCCTGGAAGGCCGTGTCGAGGTTTTCGAAAGCGGCCAGCGGGAAGAAGACCGCCACCGTCAGACCGATGAAAATGGTTTTCGGCCAGTTGAGGATGCCGGCGCGATGTTCCTGGATACTTTTGACGATGAAAGCCCCCAGCGACACGAAAAACACCCCCGCTGCCGCGACGAATAACCAGGGATGCTGGAAGGCATCCGGGATGACGCGCGTCAGGTCATTGGTGCCGACGGCGAAAGTTCCCTGGCTGATCTTAAAAGCGGCCATTGGGAAGAGGCAGGTCAGTACGACCGCGTAATCAATCATGCGGGACTGAAGGCTGACGGCGCTGCCCCGGCGGACGATAGTATGTTCCTTGTGATTATACAGTTCGACGATATAGGTCACCTGATGCAAAACGTGCAGCATGGCCCAGAAGAAGAAAATGGTGAGCAGTAAGGTAAGGTTCAGGAAGGCCAGCGACACGACGATGATCGGGATGATGATGGAGGAGCGGACGAGCATCGGATAACGCTGACGGAAGTCCCCATCGAAGCTGGTACGCAGCAGGGTGGACATCATGTGTGGCCCGCCAACCGCGATAGCGACGAAACCGTTGATGATGTTGCGGGCTACGTCCGGGTCCATCTGGAGGGCATCCTTACCAAAGAGATAGAACAGGTAGGGCAGCGGAACCCCCAGAACGCTAATAATGATAAAGATCATGTCCCATCGCCGGTTCCGCAGCCACAGGCTGGATTTATCCTGCTCAAGCGCAGGGGCAGCGGACGCAGAAAGACTTACGCTAGATGCACTCATAAGCGGAACTCCCTCCTTACATCTACCTTTGATAAGCCAATGTTATTATTTAGCCTGGCTAAGTATTCTACCAGAAGTTTTGCTGATTGCCACAAATTTTAATCTCTGGGGACGAGGTGATGTTTGCGGCAGCGCGCTTCGTAGGTTTCCTGTGCGCCGACCAGGATAATCGGGTCATTGTAGTGGGCGGGTTTGCCGTTGACGAGGCGCTGGGTGCGGCAGGCTTCTTCACCGCAGACGACACAGATGGCATGAAGTTTGGTCACTTCCTCGGCGATGCTCATCAGACGCGGCATCGGGCCGAATGGCTCGGCGCGGAAGTCCATGTCCAGCCCGGCGACAATTACGCGGATGTCCCGGTTGGCGAGTTCTTCAACCACGCCCACGATACCGGCGTCGAAAAACTGAACCTCATCAATGGCGACCACCGTCGTGTCGGGCAGGAGGCGTTCGAGAATCTGCCGGGAAGCGCCGACTGGCTCGGCTTCGATGTTCTGTCCATTGTGGCTGGTGACGTGCTGGATGCTGTAACGGGTGTCCAGATCGGGTTTAAAGACCTGGACGGTCTGCCTGGCGATGATCGCCCGGCGCGCGCGGCGAATCAGTTCCTCAGTTTTACCGCAGAACATACTGCCGCAGATGACTTCGATACGTCCGCTGTGATGAAGCACCTCTCCCCCTTTCGGAAATAAGAAAGGCAGACACGTTTGGTTCATGCCTGCCTTATGGATAGCCGGACTTAACGAAGGTTATTCGGATTTCGGCAGTTCGTAGCCGCGCGTGCGCAGCGCCTTCTTGATGTCGGCCAGCACTTTGCGGCCAACACCAGGGATTTCCAGAATGGCGTTATCGCCGCCTTCCTGAAGTTTGGCGATGAAATCGCCGACGACCTGGATGCCGTTTTCGTTCAGCAGATCAAGCTGACGCTTGGGGACGCCGATTTCGGACAGCGGCACATTGGGCGAGGTGAGGGCGGCAGCGCGGGCTTCAGCCTCCGCGCGCAGGTTGTCGCGGAACTGAAGCCGTTTCAGGAAGCGGTCAACCTGGCCTTCGGTGTCCACAATACGCTGTTCGCCGGTGTAAAACGGATGGCAGGCCGAGCAGATGTCGGTGCGGATTTCCGGCACTGTTGCGCCGGTCGTCCAGGTATTCCCGCAGGCGCAAATGACGCGCGCTTCGGGAAACCATTTTGGGTGAATGCCTTCTTTCATGTTTCAGTCCTTTTATAGCGCGTCACGGCCCCGGCTGGGGTAGCGTAACGCTGTCGTAGTTTGAGGGTCAGGCGGGTTAAGCTTGCGTACCTTCGGCTGTTTCGACCGGGTAAACGCTGATCTGTTTTTGCCCGTTGCGGCCTCGCATCCGTTCAAAAACGATAATGCCGGCGACCTTTGCAAACAGCGTGTGATCTTTGCCCATCCCCACATTTTCGCCGGGATGAAAATGCGTTCCCCGCTGGCGCACGATGATATTGCCGGGGATGACATACTCACCGCCGAAACGTTTAACGCCCAGCCGCTGCGAGTTGCTATCGCGTCCGTTGCGGCTGGAACCGCCGCCTTTTTTGTGTGCCATGACTGCTGCTCCCGAAAACTTACTTTACGGAAATATCGTCAATGCGAAGCCGCGTGTAGAACTGGCGATGCCCGGTTTTACGACGGTAGCTGGTGCGGTGGCGGTAGCGAAAGACGATGATCTTTGGCCCGCGAAACTGTCTGACAACCGTCGCCTTGACCAGCGCGCCTTCGACGCAGGGCTGGCCGATGATGGTCTTTTCGCCGTCGCCGATCAACAGCACATCGTTTATTTCGATGCTTTGTTCTTCGGCGTAAGGCAGTTTTTCGACATCAATGGTCTGACCGACTTCGGCGCGGTACTGGCGACCGCCGGTACGGATGACTGCGTACATATTTTACCCCAATCTTCACTTGCAACCGCCGCCGGGCCGGTGATAGACCAACCGCGCTGCGGGGAAAATTGGCTGCAAAGAGGTGTAGTTAAAAACGATTTAGGTATTATAGTGATCAGTACAGCCGGCGTCAACGTCGAATTTGACGGTCAGACCGGCGGCCTAAAAGATGAACATGCCATCCCCAAAGGAAAAGAAACGATACGATTCCTGTTTGGCGATCTCATAGGCCTGGAGGATGGTTTGGCGCCCGGCGAAGGCGCTGACCATCATCAGCAGCGTGGAGCGGGGCAGATGGAAATTGGTAATCAAAGCATCCACGACGCGCCAGCGGTAGCCCGGATAAATGAACAGGCGCGTGTCCTGGTCGAAAGCCGTGACCGGACGCCAGGGGCAGACGTTCTCGCTTGCCTGGGGGTGATCCGGGTCGCCCCCGGCGCTCAGGATGCCGGCGGTTTCCAGGGTGCGGGCGCTGGTTGTGCCAACGGCGATGATGCGCCCGCCGCCGAGTTTGGCCTGGTTGATGACGCGCGCGGCTTCTGCCGAAAGGACGGCGCGTTCGCTGTGGATGGGATGATCCTCGATGCGATGGGCGCGCACCGGCTGGAAGGTGTCCAGGCCAATGTGCAGCGTGCAGTAGGCTAACTGCACGCCGGCGGCTTTGGCGGCCAGCAGCAGTTCCGGCGTGAAGTGCAGCCCCGCCGTTGGCGCTGCCGCCGAGCCTTCTCGAACGCTGTAGACCGTCTGGTAACGTTCGGGGTTTTGCAGATGCGTGTGAATATAGGGCGGCAGGGGAGTCTCACCCAAATCCGGCAACAGGTCGTTCACAGGTTGGCTGAAGCGCACGATACGTTCCGAGCCTGATCGTTCTTCAATGACCTCGGCGGTTAAGTCGCCGGGCGGAAAACGCAGCAGCGTGCCGGCCTCGACCCGCCGCCCGCCCGCCAGGACGAGCCACTGCTGTTCGTCAAGCTGGCGCAGCAGAAGGATTTCGACCGCGCCGCCGGTTTTTGTTTTTGTGGCGCGCAGTCGCGCCGGGATGACGCGGGTATTGTTCAAAACCAGCACGTCACCGGGGTGAAGAAAATCCAGGATGTCGCGGAAGTGATGGTGTGTGATCGCGCCGGTTTGGCGGTTTAATGCCAGCAGGCGGGATGAGTCGCGCGGCTCGATGGGTTCCTGAGCGATCAAGGATTCGGGCAGGTCATAATCAAATTCGGACAGGTTCATGGGCGGTTAATCAGCCGGATGATGATATTGAGAACGATAGTGAGGACGACGCTTAAAAGAATCATGCTGACAATCGGGATAAAGCAGCTAAAGCCTTTGCCCTGAATACGAAGATTACCCGGCAGGCTGCCCAGGCTGCTGAACAGCGGCAGCCGCCCCAGGAGCATCAGCAGGCCGCCCAAGACGGCCAGCACAATACCGGCGATGAGGAGAAGACGCCCGACTGCCTGTAAATCCACGCTGCACCTCAAAATAACGGCGGCTGCTGGGAATTGTCGGCTTTGGCATTCACGGGAAGCCCCAGATGTTCGTAGGCCAGCGGCGTGGCCGTGCGCCCGCGCGGGGTGCGGGCCAGAAAGCCGAGTTGAAGCAGGTATGGTTCGTACACGTCCATGATGGTATCGGCGTCTTCGCTGATGGCGGCGGCAATCGTTTCGACGCCGACCGGCCCGCCGCCGTATTTCTCGACGATTGTCAAAAGGATGCGCCGGTCAATATCATCCAGCCCAAGCTGGTCAATGTTCATCAGCGCCAGTGCTTCCCCGGCGACAGGGCTGGTGATGATGCCGTCGGCGCGCACCTGCGAATAATCGCGCACCCGGCGCAGCAGACGCAGCGCGATGCGGGGGGTGCCGCGCGCGCGCCGGGCGATTTCCGCCGCGCCTTCCGGTTCAATCGGGACTTTGAGCATTCCGGCGGCCCGGTTGATGATATGTTCCATAGCGACCTGATCGTAAAAATCCAACCGGAACTGCGCGCCGAAGCGGTCACGCAGGGGCGGGGCCAGCAGCGCCAGCCGGGTTGTCGCGCCGATAACGGTGAAACGCGGCAGGTTCAGGCGCACATTTTTGGCTGCCGGGCCTTTGCCGATCACGATATCCAGCTTAAAATCTTCCATCGCCGGGTACAGCACTTCTTCAACGGCGCGCCCCAGGCGGTGAACTTCGTCAATGAACAGGATGTCATTTTGTTTGAGGTGAGTCAGAATAGCGGCCAGGTCGCCGGCGCGCTCGATGGATGGCCCGGCGGTGATGCGAATGTTCACGTTCATCTCGTTGGCGACGACGTGCGCCAGCGAGGTTTTGCCCAGGCCGGGCGGGCCATAAAACAGGATGTGATCTACCGGCTCCTGTCTGGCTCTGGCGGCTTCGATGATGATATGCAGATTTTCGCGCACGCTGTCCTGCCCCACAATATCGCCAAGATACTGTGGACGCAGCGCGATATTTTCCCGGTCATCACGCCGTCGAACGCCGCTGACGAGGCGCGCGTCATCGGTCATGCGGTCTGCTCCTCTGAATAATCTGTTCTAGTATAACCGACGGCGGGCGGGGCGCAACAGGGCAATCGCTTCAACAGCATTCAGACCCCCTCTTAATCTCCCCCGAATTCGGGGGAGGCCTGGCTGCCGATGAGATGAAGCCCGCGCCCCGAATCCAGGGCGGGGGTTTGGGGGTGGGGTCAGAAGGCAAAAGTCTGCTTACTGAGACGATGTATTTTCAAGCGATTACCCTGCGGGGCGCAACCGTTTGTTTTGACAGCAGCGGAGAGGCGGCATACAATTAGCGCCGTTTATGCAGGGAAGGGGATGATGGGTGTCTCAGGTATTTGTTTCGCGGCATCCACTGGTGCTTCATAAGTTGACCGCGCTGCGCGATGCGACGACCGATCATCGCGCTTTTCGTGATCTGGTGCGAGAACTGGCACTGCTCCTGTGTTATGAGGCCACGCAGGATTTAACGCTTGCGCCCAAGACGGTTTCGACGCCGATGGGCCTGGCGCAGGGGTATAAAGCTGAGGAAACGATTGGTCTGGTACCGATTCTTCGCGCCGGCCTGGGGCTGGTGGACGGCGTGATGGAACTGCTGCCGAATGTTCAGGTGTGGCACATCGGCCTCTACCGGGACGAAAAGACGCTGCGCCCGGTCGAGTATTACAACCGCCTGCCGACCGAGCCGACGGTGCAAATCTGTCTGGTGCTGGATCCGATGCTGGCGACCGGCGGGTCGGCGGTGGCGACGGTGGATATTCTCAAGCGGTGGGGTGTGCGGCGCATCAAATTTCTGGGGCTGATCGCCGCGCCGGAAGGGGTTGCGCGGCTGACGGCGGCGCACCCTGATGTGCCAATTCATGTGGCCGCTGTTGACGAACGGCTGAACGACATCGGCTTCATTATTCCCGGCCTGGGCGATGCGGGTGATCGCCAGTTTGGGACTTAGGCAGGTAGATGGTGGCTGCCTGGAGCGCTTATCTTCTGGTGTTCGCGCTGGCGCTCAGTCTGACGCTGGCGCTGACGCCGCTGGCCGCCCACCTGGGCAGACGCTTTAAGATCGTCGCTCTGGCCGGAGGTCGCCATGCAAACGAAGGCGACCGGCGCGGCGTGCCGAAGCTGGGCGGGTTGGCGCTGTTCGTTGGTTTTACGGCGTCGGCGCTGGCAGCTCAACTGCTGCCTGTGCCGCGCATGGATCCGTATGAGATCGTTCGGTTGGCCGGGCTGCTGCTGGGTGGGGTGATTGTGTTCATTATCGGGCTGCTGGACGATGTGATTCAGTTCGGCTCGTTCCCTCAGTTCATCGGCCAGTTTATTGCGGCGGCGGTGGCGATTCTGTTCCAGATATTCATCGAGTATGTCAATAACCCGCTGACCGGCCAGCAGACCGACCCCTGGCCGTATGTGGTGACGGTCGCGCTGAGCTTTTTCTGGATTGTCGGCATGATGAATACCGTTAACTGGCTGGACGGCCTGGACGGTCTGGCGTCGGGGGTGGCCTTCATTGCCGGGACGATGTTGTTTATCAACAGCGCGTTTCGCGTCGAACCGAGGCAAACCAGCGTCAGCCTGCTGCATCTGGCGCTGATGGGTACGGCTTTCGGCTTTCTGCTGTTTAACTTCTACCCGGCGCGGGTTTTTATGGGCGGTGGCGCGATGTATCTCGGTTATCTGCTGGGGACGCTCAGCATCATCGGCGGCGCGAAGATGGCGACCATCCTGCTGGTGATGGGGCTGCCGCTGATGGATGTGGTCTGGCAGATCGTCAACCGGATGCGGCAGGGACGCAGCCCATTCACCGGCGACCGGGGGCATGTTCATTTCCGCCTGCTGGATATGGGCTTCAGCCAGCGACAGATTGTCATCGTCTATTATTTGTTCTGCGCGTTTTTCGGGATGTTAACCCTGGTGATTGAAAGCCAGTTTTATAAATTCGTCGCCCTCGGCGTGATGCTGGCGCTGGTCGTGTTGGGGTTTGTCATTCTGTCGCGGTCGCGCCAGTCCAACTCTTCGATTTCTTCTTAATGCGGGTCATCTTTGTCCGGCGGCGTTTCGTCCGGTTTGGGCGCTGCTGCGCCGCTGATAACGGCGGGAGCATCCCGGCCTGGCGTGGGCGCGAGCGGTGAAGGCAGCGGTTTTTCTTGCGGGGCGATGATGCGGTCGTCGGCGCGCGAAATGGCTTCTTTGCCGGGCGCGCCGGGTATGGGCAGCGCAAACCGGTAAACGGACGGTGGGCCGGCAGGGGCGGCGCGGGCGGCTTTTTGAGGCGCGCGTCCCTTTTTCATTTCCGCTGCGCGCTGCGCCATCAGTTCACTGCGGCGCATGGTGATGAGTTTGCCGTCCTTATAGGTGGCACTGTGACCCGTGATGCGCTCGATGATCGCTTCTACCGTCCCCAGGATGGCTACCATGAATAAATCCACCACGATGATAACACCGAGCGTGCCGGACAGCGAATTTACGGTGGCGTTTAAGCTGGCGAGGGCGTTGACCAGCACTTCATCGGCAGCGCCCAGAAAGATCAGCACCAGCAGGATTACCCCGGCGACAGGCAGGAGCCTCTGCCATCCGCGCAAATGTTCCGGGTTGCTGGGGGATAACGTGTTGCCGATGGTGAAGATCAGGTAAATCCATAACCAGAAGTCGGGGGTGGCGGTCAGCCGGCTCACCATTTGGGAAACGTCGGTCAGGAAGCCGCTCTGAAGCGAGGCAGCGGCTTCCTGTATATTGATGATGGTGTTAGCGATCAGCCAGATCAGCAGCACGCCGACGATGAAAGGGGAGATGGTGATGATCGCCAGCCTGATCGCGCCAGTTTTGGGAGTCAGCCGAACGAAATTGAGCTTTAGCTCCGCCACTTCCTGCTTTTTCGGCCATTCGAGCGCGCGGTCGGCACGGACGTTGAGCAGGCCGGCCACCAGCCAGTAGGTGAATTCGTGCAGGACGATGCCCGGCAGGAAGAAGGCGTAAAAGAGAATCGTTGTAGTTTGCAGTTGTTTCGTGACCAGCCATCCCACTTTAAAGATATGCTGATGAAGCCAGCGCTCCAGCCGGCGCAGCATATACAACATGGCCGCAACCAGCAGCCAGGGGGCGATCAGGTCGAAAACAAACAGCTTACAGCCCTTTCGCTTTTGCGGCACTTTCGACCAGCTGGACGAAATCATCAACTTTAAGCGATGCGCCGCCGACGAGCGCGCCGTCAATATCCGGCTGCGACATGTATTCCAGCATGTTGCTCGGCTTGACGCTGCCGCCATACTGAATGCGGACGGATTGGGCGATTTCGTTCCCGTAAAGCTGCGCCAGGGTGCTGCGGATCGTGCCGCCGATGATGGCGTTAGCGACTTCGGCGCTGGCATTTTTGCCGGTGCCAATGGCCCAGATGGGTTCGTAGGCGACGACGATGTTCTGCATATTATCGGCTTCGATGCCGGCCAGGGCGGCGCGCACCTGCCCGCCGACGAAGGTCTGCGTTTCCCCGGCTTCGTTTTGAGCCAGGCTTTCGCCGACGGCGAGGATGGGTTTTAGCCCGTAAGCCAGCGCCGCTTTGACTTTGCGGTTGATGTCCTCATCCGTCTCGTGTAGATAGGCGCGGCATTCCGAATGGCCGATGATGACGTATTCGGCCAGCCCTTGCAGCATGGTAGGGGCGATCTGCGAGGTGTATGCGCCCTGGGCTTCCCAGTGGAGATTCTGCGCGCCGACGCGAATATCCGTATCCCTGAGCGCGTCGGCGACGGCGGCCAGCGCGACGAAGGTGGGACACACGACGCGCTCGATGGCGGTGTAAGAAGCCAGCCGGGGCGCGAGTTCGCGGACGAAGCTGACCGACTCGTCCAGCGTTTTGTACATTTTCCAGTTTCCGGCAATGATGGGTTTTCGCATTGATTAAGCTCCTGAGTTGGATTGGTTCAATTCGGCGGCACGCGCGCGCACCCAGTCGGGCGCGTCGGGCGCGTCAATAGCCTGCTGCCATGCTTCGACTGCTCGCTGGCGGCTGCCGAGCGCCAGGCGCAGCTCCCCCTCGATCAAATAGCTTTCGGCGGTAAATTCGCTGTCGGAGACAAGCCGCCGCATAGCGCCTTCCGCCAGCGCCGGCCTGTTCTGGGTGACAAGCAGCCGCACGGCCATCAGTTCCAGCAGGTTTGAGGGCTGCGCGTCGGTTTCGTTGTAAATGCGCCGGATTTCAACGATGTTGATGCGGCCCTGCTCAAGCGCGGCCTGGTACATATATTCTCCAACGAAGGCCCTGACCGCCGCGAATTGATCGCTGGACGCGGCCTGAGCAAGGGCGGCGTCATTCAGAACGACAGCGGCGTTATCCAAATTCTGCTCGTCCGCCAGCGCGGCGGCTGTGAGCAGGTAGGTCACGCCGCTGTCGGCGTGGTCGTAGCCGGCCCGAATGGCGGCATAAGCGTCGGATAACTGGTTATTCTGCCACAGGGCGCGCGCCAGCGCCAGGTAAGCTGACGGGTCGTCCGGGCTGGCCTGTACGGCGGCGCGAGCGTCTTCGAGGGAAAGCTCCGGCACATTGTAGCGTTCAAGCGGCGGCGTTTCCAGTGCGGCCAGCGTCGGCAGGGGCGCGTCGTCGGTGGGGCGATGCGTTGTAACGACCAGCGCAAAAGCCGCGATCACGATGAACACGACCGCCGCGCCAACCAGCGGCAGCCATGAGCGTTTTTTACGCGCTGCGGGCTGCGCCCGTGCCGGTGCAGCTTTCGGCCTGGGGGCGTCTGTATCGGCGGGAATCGCAATGGTGCGAACGGGCGGTTTCGTCGAGCGTGGCACAGAGGCCGGTGGTTTGGGTTGTGTGGATTTCCCGGCTTTGAAGCCCGTCTGCCGAACAGCATCCTGAAAAGCAGCCATCAGTTCAGTGGCGGACGGGTAACGATCTGCCGGTTCCTTCGCCAGCGCCCTGAGTAAAACGGCTTCGACCTGCGGCGGCACGTCCGGGTTGATCTCGGTCGGCAGCGGCAGTGGGGTGTAAATGTGATCGTGAACGATGGCGTAAGGGGTGTTGCCGCTGAACGGCACGCGGCCAACCGCCACTTCATAGAGGATCACGCCCAGGGCGTAGATGTCGGTGCCAGGGCCGAGTTCGCTGTTACCGCGCGCCTGCTCCGGCGAGATGTAATGCGGCGTGCCGATCAGCATATCCTGGCTGAGTGTAGACTGGCCGCTTTGAGCCAGTCGAGCGAGGCCGAAGTCAGTGAGGTAGGGGCGTTGGTCGGCATCCAGGATAATGTTAGAAGGTTTTACGTCGCGGTGCAGCACCCCGCGCCGGTGCGCGTAAGTGAGGCCGTCGGCGACCGCTGCCAGGATGCCGATGATCTGCTCAAACGAAAGATCGCCGGAAGCGATTTCCTGTTTCAGCGTCGGCCCCTCGATATATTTCATGACCAGATAAGGCTGTCCTTGGTGTTCGCTGTAGTCATAAACCGGCACGATATTGGGGTGTTCCAGGTTGGCGATAATCTGGGCTTCGCGCCGGAAGCGCGCCAGAAAGTCGGTATCTTCCAGCAGCGCCTGGTGCATTATTTTGATGGCTACATGGCGGTTAAGAAGCGGGTGGTGGGCTTTATAAACGGCGGCCATGCCCCCCTGTCCGATTGGTTCGATAATCCGGTACGAGCCGATATGTTCCCCTTCAGCCAGCGCCATTCAACACTTTGCTCCCTCTGATCGCGCGGAACGTTTGCCTGTCCCGATTATAGTGCAACCAGAGACAGGCAAACAATCAAGACAGAAGGACTTATTTATCCTTGAGGGCGACCACGCCGGGCAGAGCTTTGCCTTCCAGCATTTCCAGGCTGGCACCGCCGCCGGTGGAGATGTGCGTGATCTTATCGGCCAGGCCGGACTGTTCGACCGCCGCCGCCGAGTCGCCGCCGCCGATGATAGTTACTGCGCCGCTGCCGGTGATGTCCGCCAGCATCTTGGCGACAGCGTTGGTGCCTTTGGCGAAATTCGACATTTCAAAGACGCCCATCGGGCCGTTCCAGACCACCGTTTTAGCGTCTTTCAGGGTTTCGGCGAACAGCTCAACCGTGCGCGGCCCGATGTCATAAACCGCCCAGCCGTCCGGTACGCCCTGTTCGATGGCGATGATCTGGGTGTTGGCGTCGTTTTTAAATTCGTCGCCCAGAACGGCGTCAACGGGCAGCACCAGTTTGTCGCCGCCGGTTTGCAGCAGGCCGAGGGCGGTTTCCACGGCATCCGCTTCGACCAGCGAATTGCCCATCGCGTAACCCCTGGCCTTGAAGAAGGTGTTCGCCATGCCGCCGCCGATCAGGAGCTTGTCCACTTTGCCCAGCAGGGCCTCGATAACGGCGATTTTATCGGAGACTTTCGCGCCGCCCAGGATGGCGACGAAGGGGCGCTGCGGATTTTCCAGTGCAGTCGCCAGGTAATCCAGTTCTTTTTCCATCAGCAGGCCGGAGACAGCCGGCAAGTAACGCGCCACGCCTTCGGTTGAGGAGTGGGCGCGGTGCGCCGAACCGAAGGCGTCGTTGACGTACACATCGCCGAGTTTCGCCATCTGCTGCGCCAGGTCAAGATCGTTCTTCTCTTCGCTTTTGTAAAAGCGGGTGTTTTCCAGCAGCAGCACGCCGCCTTCCGGCAGATTGGCGACGGCTTCTTCTGCCGCCGGCCCAACGCAGTCCTCGGCGAAAAACACGTCCACGCCGAGCAGCGCGGCCAGCACCGGGACGACCGGGCGCAGCGAAAACTTGGGTTCGGGGCCGGCCTTCGGACGCCCCAGGTGGGACATCAGCGCGACCGAACGGGGCTTCTGGTCAAGGATATATTTGAGGGTGGGGACGGCGGCGCGCACGCGGGTATCGTCGGTGACGCTGCCGTTTTCGATAGGCACGTTGAAGTCCACGCGCACCAGCACGCGCTTGCCCTTCAGATCAATATCACGAACGGTCATCTTGTTCATTTGTTATTTTCCTCCATGCAAGAACGAGGCGAGGAACGAATGCTCGCCTCGCCTCGTTAATCGCTATCGCAACGGTTTGCAGCCCTTGTTAGAGTTTCTCGCCAACCATCTTGGTCAGGTCGGCGACACGAACCGAGTAGCCCCATTCGTTGTCGTACCAGGTGATAACCTTGACCAGGTTGCCCATGACCATGCAGGAGCCGGCGTCAATGATGCTGGAGCGGCTGTCGCCCTTGAAGTCTACTGACACCAGCGGCTCGTGCGATACGCCCAGGATGCCTTTCATCGGGCCGTTAGCGGCGGCTTCGAACATGGCAATCAGTTCATCCTTGGTGGTTTCCTTCTCAACGGTCGCCACGAAGTCCACCAGCGAGACGGTGGGAGTGGGGACGCGGACGGCGAAACCATCGAACTTGCCCTTCAGGTCGGGGATGACCAGCGACACGGCTTTGGCCGCGCCAGTGGTGGTCGGGATCATGCTGAGCGCCGCGGCGCGGGCGCGGCGCAGGTCTTTGTGCGGCAGGTCAAGGATGTTCTGGTCGTTGGTGTAGCTGTGGATGGTGGTCATCATGCCCCGGACGATGTTGAAGCTGTCATGGACAACTTTGGCCGCCGGCGCAAGACAGTTGGTGGTACAGGATGCATTGGAGATGATGTGGTGACTAGCGGGATCATAAGCGTCACCGTTCACGCCCAGGCAGATGGTGATGTCTTCGTTCTTGGCGGGGGCGGAGATGATGACCTTCTTGGCGCCGGCGGTCAGGTGCTTGCCCGCCGAGTCGCGGTCGGTGAACTTGCCGGTGCTTTCGATCACGATGTCCACGCCCAGGTCTTTCCAGGGCAGGTTGGCCGGGTCTTTTTCGGCCAGCGCCTTGATTTCATCACCGTCCACAACCAGCGCGCCTTCCTTAACCTCGACCTGACCGGGATAACGGCCATAGTTGGAGTCGTAACGGAAGAGGTGCGCCATCGTCTTCAGGTCGCCCAGGTCGTTGAAGGCCACGATGTCAATGTCGTTGGGGTAGCTTTCCCGAATAGCGCGGACTACCTGCCGACCGATGCGTCCAAAACCATTGATACCTATGCGAATTGCCATGTTGTAACGCTCCTTGTATATTGTATGCCCCGGCTATTCTAACCGGTCTGGCATAAAAATGACGATGCTGACTGGATTAAACTTCTTCTTTGACGGGCAGTGCTGCAGTGCTGCCGAAGCGTTCCTGCTCATCAAGCTGCAAGATCGCTTTAACCAACTTTTGCGGATCGTGCCGCCAGGGACGTTCGGGATCGGTCAGGTCAGCATAACGCAGCTCGTATCGCTGCAAAATCTCATGGTGAGCAGGCGCGGGATGCACATAGTGTGTATTTGCGCCGGCGTTCTCGGTTGGGTAGGCGTTGTTCGCCAGGATAACCTGGAACACACCGCGCCCAACGTGACGCTCGACGGCCAGCACATGATCTGCGACGGTGAACCCGTCGGTTTCGCCGGGTTGGGTGGCGACGTTGCAGATGTAAATCCGGTAAGCGCCGGTAGCGCGTAATGCCTCAGCAATCCCGCGAACCAGGAGATTAGGCAGGATACTGGTGAACAGACTGCCCGGTCCGATGATAACCAGATCGGCTTCCAGGATGGCGCGCACGCTTTCCTCGTATGCCTGCACATCAGGCGGGTCAAGGTCAATCTGTTCAATCTGCCCACCCGTTTTGGTGATAACCGACTCGCCATGCACCGTGATTGCGCGGCTCGACCCCGGTATTCGGATCGAAGCGGACAGATTCACGTCTTCCAATGTAGCCGGCAGTACCCGTCCCTGGATATTCAGGACGCGCTCGGTTTCGATCAGGGCGGTTTCGATGCTGCCGGTAACTGCCGCCAGGGCGCTGATGAACAGATTACCGAACGCATGGCCGCCGAGTTCGCCGCCGGTATCGAAACGATGCTGGAAAAGCTGCGTCATCAGGCTTTCGTCGTCGGCCAGCGCGGCGATATTGTTTCGCAGATCGCCAGGCGGCAGCACACCCAGCTCGCGGCGTAAACGGCCAGAACTGCCGCCATCATCGGCGACGGTGACGACGGCGGTGATATTGCCGGTGTACTGTTTTAGCCCGCGCAGCACAGAGGGCAATCCCGTACCTCCGCCGATTACAACTGCTTTCAGGCCTTTATGCCGCCGACTGTGGGCATAAACCACATCTATCACGCGCCCCTGCTGATGTCGGCGGTAAGGCGCAAGGATGCTGCGTGACAGGCGGACAACCGCCAGAACCACGATGTCGAGGCCGAGCGCAACCGCCACGACAATCAGCAACCATTCAACGATGGCTGGAAGGCCGGTGATTGGATGGATGCCCAGCAGTACCAGGGTTGTGTAAGACAGTCCAGATGAAACCATCAGGATTCCCGCCAGCAGAAGCGCCAGCCAGCGTTTGACACCGATGCCAGGGGTGAGCAACTTTACGAGTGCCTGCGGCCTGAACATTACCATTCAGCTAACCTGAACCAGTCTAGGGAAAAGATTAACACTCACCCCTCGCTATGTCAAAGTCAAGGTTCACGCTTCGCCCGGTCAAATGTCATATTCTGATTTGCGGCGTCCGGCCAGGAGATAAACCAAGCCCGCGGCGACGAAAGTGAGGCAGCCGATGGCCAGTACGGCCTCGAACCAGAACTGCTCCGGGAACAGACGAATAAGCGTATCGGAATATTGAAAGCGCCAGGTGCCGCTTTCAAAAAAGAACTGGTGGAAAGCATTAAAGAAAACATTCCAGTTGAAGATGGCGACTATCACAATCGCAAAAATCGCGGCCAGCGTAAGCAGGCTGCCATGTAACAGGGCGCGGCGGAGCAGTGGGCGCGTTTGCTTCTTCCTGATTAACGCGACAATCATCACAGTGATGAGGATAGCCAGCACCAGTACGACGATGAAAGCCACCTGTGTCACCCATTTGACATCCTGCATATGGTGTAACTCGCGGGCGTTATACATGGATTGTCCATCGGCGAAGCGCATATTGCCCAGGTAGGAAATGTCTTCGGCGTTGAGCAGATACTCCAGCGCGCGCGGCGCGTAACGCAGGCGTTCCTGGGTAGTAAACCCATAAAAATCGGCGGGGAAACCGGGGCGATTATAAACCAATTGCAGAAACAGCGGCGTCATGACCAGGCGGACGCTGAACATGACCAGAAGAATAGGTGTTGCGAGTGTAATACACAATGCGACCAATCGAAGGGCAAGTGGTGGTTTATCCTGCCCCGGTGCTGATGGAGTGGGAAGGTTCGTCATAGGCCCTCACGGCTGTTGAACAGCTAGCTGGTCTGTTCCGCCGGAAAAAAGAAAGTTGAGAACCAGCGAGTCAACCAGCGTTTCCAGCGGGGCGCGGTCATCGGTGAAGATGAGGTCGGAATAGCGAACCGGCACCTGCTGCGTCACACCCCACGTCAGCGCGTCGCGCAAGAGCGGGTCGGCGTCGGCGGGCAGAGCGCTGAGGTTGCGCGCCAGATTTTCCGATGAGGCGGGCTGCGAAGTGGCGACCAGGATGGTATTAAAGGAATTAGGAACGTCCATTGCGTAGACATCTGGAAACACCGCGCGCAGCGTGGTGGACAGCGCATCCACGAGGCGGCGGTCGGTATTCGTGCGCCCGACGTTGATCGCCACCACGCCGCTGTCGGTCAGGTGACGGCGCACTTCCTGGAAAAATTCCACCGTCGTCAGATGCCAGGGGATGTACGGCGGGCGGTAGGCGTCTACGGCAATCACCGTGTACTGGCGGGTTAGCTGGTTGAGCATGTAACGACCATCCTGCGCGTAAATCGTCAGGTTGGGCATGGCCGAGGCGTTCATCTCAAAATAACGCGCGCCGGCTTCGATGATGCCGGGGTCTATCTCGATGCCATCAATCGGGATACGGCCGTAGACCGCCGTATATTGGCGCGCAATTGTGCCGGCAGCGAGGCCGATGATACTGAGCGACTCGACATCGGCAGGCGCAAAAGGCGGATTGTTAAAGTATGGGGCGGTGAGGAAAAAACTCCAGGTGCGGTGATCGTCGGCGTAGGTATTGGGACTCCACTGGCTGTGGATACCCTGGCCTTCGTTGAGATAGAGGTAGCGGTTTCCGGCAGCATCTTCCTGAACCTGGATGTAGTTATAGGCGCTTTCGTCTTCGTAGAGCAGGGTCGCGCCGGGGTAGGGCGGGCGCAGCGGGCCAGCCGGCGCGAGGAGGGTCAGCAGGCTGATGAGGAGCGGCATCCACAGCGAGAACAGCGCGGCGCGGCGCTGCAACCGCCAGAGGCCGATAAAACCGACGCTGTACAGAATCCCGCCGAATAAAAAGAACGTGCGCAGCGTTCCTAGTTCGGGGATGATAAAAAGGGTCGGCAAAAACGTTCCGACCAGGCTGCCCAGAGTGCTGAGCGCATAGATGCGTCCGGCGGTTTTGCCGGTATCGTGTATACCGCTAATGGCGAGCCGGATAGCGAAGGGAGAGACGCAGCCGAGCAGCGTGATGGGGATGGAGAACAGGATAAGAACCGAAACGAACGAACCCAGCGCCAGTGCCGCCTGAGCGCCGGCGAAGGCGGCGGCGGCTGTGGTCAGGATAGGGCGGGAAACCAGGGGGATGAGCGCGCTTAGAAACGCCGCCCATGTCAGGATACGGTAGAATGTCGAACAGTGCGGCGAGCGATCTGCCCAGCGACCACCGAGAAAATACCCCACCGTGAGGTAAAGCAGAATCAGACCGATCACGTTGGCCCAGACAATATTGCTGGTACCGAAGATATTGCCCAGCAGGCGCGAAGCCGAAAGTTCGACGGCCAGCGTGGTCATGCCGCCGGCGAAGACCGAAAGGTAAAGATAGATGTTGTGGGGAGACTGCCGCTGATCTGCAGTTTTGATACCCAAGTAAGCATATCCTTACGGTTTTATGCACGTTTGATATATATTACAACAGGTCTATCCGAGGGGAAAGGGCATTCGATGGTCTTCGCAGGGCAATCGCTTCAACCTGTCTCTTCGGTTTTCCTCCACTGAATCGGGGCAAGTTCAGCCACGCGCGCCGGTTTAGAGCGGAGAGCGGAGCTGGCGCGGGCTATCAGTGGTGGCGTTTTAACCTGGGCGCTGCGCCAGCGCCATGCTGAGGTCGTCGCCTTTGTGGACGACTATCGTCGGAATCCGGCCAAGCCGCAGCAGGGCGATGGTATCATCCGCCGGTTTGCCGCCGCCGAATGAATATGGATCAACCAGGATGCACATGGGGCGAATCCCTCGCCGCGAGAGAATCTGAGCTTCGTTTATCCAATCCTGCTCCAATGAAGCGGTGACGATCACCAGCGTCGTGCCGCGCGTGAGGTAAGGCGTTTCCAGGGTGAGCATTTGCTGGAGCGAATAGCTGGAGAAACTGCGGGCGACGGCCAGCGTTTGCAGAATACGGGTAAGCTGGCGATTGCCGCGTTCCGGCTGGTGAACTTCGCGGTGGGGCGTATAACCGACGAACCCTAAGGACCGTTCCGACTCGATGAAATAATTTGCCAGCGAGGCCGCCACAACGACGCCGTATTCTTCGGTCGAGGGGGGGATCGCCTGGCTGGTGGGAATGACCGGCCCTGTGCGTCCGACGCGCTGAACGGTCGGTTCCTCGACCAGCGAAGTGGATGAAAAATCCACGAACAGCCAGATGTCTACCAGGGGGTCAATCTCAAATTCCTTGACCAGCAGCCGGTCTTTGCGGGCGGTACTCGGCCAGTGAATACGGTTGAAACTGTCGCCGGATACATAGTCGCGGACGCCGGCAGCGTTGGTGGTGATGTGGTGAGCGCGCTGGCGCTGTGCCGCGCCGCCGGAGATCAGTCCCATCGGCAGATGTACCTGGTTGATCGGCACGGTGGCCGGGTAGACAATGACGCGGGAGGTCGCGTCCAGACGGCGCGGCGTCAGAAAAAAGCCGAAAGGGTCGCCGCTGATGAGCGTGATCGGCCCAAGCTGAAATTCGCCGCGCGCCAGGCAGGGCGTTTCGACATACCAGCGGTAGTTCCTGCGTCCACCCAGAGCCGGCACGACGTGGCTGGCGCGATGACCCGGCAGGGTAGAGTGATCGCGCACTTCCAGCCACAGTTTGGGCAGGATGGCGCGGTTGCGGACGACGAAGGCTTCATCCAGGTTGCGTCCGACCTGGGCGCGGCGGGCGCGGGTTTTGCGGCTGATGCTGATCCAGCGCACCGAAATCCATGACCAGACGAAGGAAATCGCCAGCAGCCCACCCAGAAGGTAGGCGATATTAAAAAACAGAGAGCGTCCGGTGAAGAGGCCGGTGAGCAGACAGATAATTAGCAGCAGATAGATGGCGTTGCGACGGTTGGGCATAATGAAACTACTGCCATGCCGATGCGCCCGGTATGGGGGTGGCGGCGAGAACATCCTGAACGATGGTGCGGGCGGTGATGTCCTTGATGCGCGCTGCCGGGCCGACGATGATACGGTGCGACAGCGTGGCTTCTGCCAGGGCTTTCACGTCGTCCGGGATGACGTAATCGCGCCCGGCCATCGCTGCCCGCGCCTGCGAGGTGCGAAACAGTGCCAGCGACCCACGCGGGCTGCTGCCCAGGTAAACGTCCGGGTGCTGGCGGGAAGCATTCGCCAGATCAACGATGTATTTTTTAATTTCGTCGGCGACGTAAATCTGCCGGATGGCCTGCTGGGCGGCCAGCAGTTCCTGCACGCTGACGGCCTGCTTGATGTTATTGATCGGATGGTCGTACTGCTGCGCCGAAAGCACCGTCAGCTCTTCGGCGGGGCTGGGATAACCAAGCTGGATGCGCAGCATGAAGCGGTCTAACTGCGCTTCCGGCAGTGGGAAAGTCCCTTCGTATTCAATCGGGTTCTGCGTAGCGAGGATGATGAAGGGGTCTTCCATAGCGTAGGTTACGCCGTCCACCGTGATCTGGCGTTCTTCCATCGCTTCCAGCAGGGCGGCCTGGGTTTTGGGCGTGGCGCGGTTGATCTCGTCGGCCAACACGATCTGAGCCATGATCGGCCCGGCGCGAAATTCAAACTCCCGCGTTTTCTGATTAAAGAGCGATACGCCGGTGATGTCGGACGGCAGCATATCGGGGGTGAATTGGATGCGGCTGAAGGTGCAGCCGATGGTGCGGGCAATTGCTTTCGCCAGCATGGTTTTGCCGACACCGGGGATGTCTTCAATCAGGATATGACCCCGGCTGAGCAGACCAAGCGCGGTCAGCCGGACTTCATTACGTTTGCCGATGATGACCTGGTTGATGCTCTGGACGATACGTTCGGCCACGTTCTGGGCCAGGGCTGCCGGGTGCTGCTGATTGCTGCCTACTCGTGGTGTCTGGCGCGTATCTTGAGGATATTCGGGCATAAGACCTGCTTTTCTTGAGTTACTGCTGCTCGACGATAGAACCAGTATAGCGAAAGATGTGTTGATGAGAACCCCGGATGTCAGTCACGAAAGGCCGTGAGGGTGACTTGCCGATTGTATAGTGTTTAGTATAATAAATCTCGGTTGGTGCGCGCCAGCATCATCCGTTTTAATTTTATGACCACATTTCCAGAATTACGTAGTAAAATTGGTTGACAGCAGTTACAGCGTTTCAGGCCTCTTTCCAAAACATATCTGCTGCCCTATGCGGGCACTTTTGAGAGGAGTACACTTATGGCGAAATCGCGGACTGAATTGATGGTTGACCGCCTGCGTGATCTTCAGTCCACTACGCCGGAGATCGAAGCTTCTGCGGTGGTGAGCGTGGACGGCCTGATTATGGCCTCCTCATTACCGGCGGGCGTGGAGGAAGATCGCGTTTCGGCGATGTCTGCGGCCATGCTTTCCCTGGGCGAGCGTATTTCCAATGAACTGGGGAGAGGTCTACTCGACCAGGTGTATATCAAGGGGAAAGAAGGCTACGTCATTCTGATGTCTGTCGGTGAAGAGGCGGTCTTAACCACCCTAGTGCGCGAAGGCGCGAAACTCGGTCTAATCTTTCTCGATATGCGCCGGACGGCGGACGATCTGGAAAAGCTGGTCTGACCAGGCTGCACCTGTCTGACCCCAAGATGCTGCCATCGAAAACCGGCGGGGTGATGAGTGCGCTGTACTCCCCCGCCGCGCTTTTTGTTTGAGTATGAGTTGCTGTGAGTGTGACAATGCCCAAGCCCAAGTATATCTTCTGCACCGGCGGTGTGGTGAGTTCGGTCGGCAAAGGTGTGACCGCCGCCGCTATCGGGCGTATTTTGAAGGCCAGGGGGCTGCGCGTGGCTGTTCAAAAGCTCGATCCGTATTTGAATGTAGACCCCGGCACGATGAGTCCCTACCAGCATGGCGAGGTGTTTGTGACCGCCGATGGCGCAGAAACCGACCTTGACCTGGGCCATTATGAGCGGTTCATTGACGAAAATCTGAATCGCACCTGCAACGTCACCGCCGGCCAGGTATATGGCTATGTAATTGATAAGGAACGCCGGGGGGATTTCCTGGGTGGGACGATCCAGGTGATCCCGCATATCACCAACGAGATCAAGCGGCGCATCGCGCTGGTCGGTAAGGAAAATAATGCCGATGTGGTGATTGTTGAAGTCGGCGGGACGGTTGGCGACATTGAAGGGCAGCCCTTTCTGGAAGCGATTCGGCAGATGCGGATGAACGTTTCCCGGCATGATTCGTTGTGTGTCCATGTCACCTTTCTGCCATACATCGGCGCGACCGGGGAACTGAAGACGAAGCCGACCCAGCACAGCGTTCGTGATCTGCGCAGCATCGGTATTCAGCCCAACGTGATTATCGCGCGGACGGATTACCCGGTCAGCAAGGAAGTCACCGACAAAATCGCCCTGTTCTGTGACGTGGATGAAGAAGCGGTCATCCCGCTGCAAACCACGGACTTGCTGTACGAAGTGCCGCTGACGCTGGAAGATGCAGGGCTGGGGGACTACCTGGTCGAACAGTTGCAGCTTGAAACCGGCAAACCTAATCTGGACAACTGGCGGCGCATGACGCGGCAGATGCGGGCGGCGCAGATGCCGGTCAAAATCGCTATCGTCGGCAAATATGTCGAGCTTCATGATGCTTACATGAGTGTGAAAGAGGCGCTGTTCCATGCTGCCAGCGCCAATAACCGCCGCCTGGAGATCGAATGGATTTACTCCGGCGATCTGGAGAAAGAAAAAGGGTGGGACAGGCTGGCTGTGGTTGATGGCATCATCGTGCCGGGTGGGTTTGGGTATCGTGGCGTGGAAGGAAAAATCCTGGCCGCACGGTATGCGCGCGAGAATAAAGTGCCGTACCTGGGACTGTGCCTCGGTATGCAGGTGATGTGTATTGAATTTGCGCGCAACGTCCTGAATTTGGAAGGCGCGAACAGCTCCGAGTTTGACAATACAGAGTATCCTGTAATTGATCTGATGCTGGAGCAGCGGGGAATCACCGACCTGGGCGGCACGATGCGGTTAGGGCTGTACCCCTGCCGGCTGCTTCCCGATTCGGCAGCCGCGCGGGCCTATCAGGGTGCGCCGGAAGTGCAGGAACGCCACCGGCATCGTTTTGAATTTAACAATGCTTACCGGAGTAACTTTGAGCGCAGCGGTATGGTCTTTAGCGGTATGAGTCCTGATGGTGAACTGGTGGAAATTGCCGAGCTAAAAGACCATCCGTTTATGGTTGGCAGCCAGTTCCACCCGGAGTTTCTGAGCCGTCCCAATCTGCCACACCCGCTGTTTATGGCGCTGATTCGGGCTGCGATGGAACGGGCAGCCAATTCGCCCACGCGGGACGACAATGCCAACCTATCGGCAAATGGTTTTATCCAGCAGGAAGTGCCGGATGAACCCCAACTGAGGACTTGAAATTTATGTCAATTGAAAGTTATCTGCGCGCGATGCCGAAGGTCGAGCTGTATGTTCAGCTTGAGGGGGCGATGCAGAAAGAAACCTTGCTGGTGATCGCCGAGCAGAACGATATTCCTGACACGCTAAAACATTTCAAGCAGTGGGCGGCTTTAATTGAGCAGCCGGATTATCAACATCTGGACGATCTGGTGCGCGTGACGAGCGCGTGGTTGCAGCAGCCAGATGATCTGACCCGTGTGGTGTACGAGCTTGGCGTAAACCTGGCAAAACAGAACGTGCGTTACGCCGAAGTCAGCGTTGTGCCGCTGCTGTATATGGAAAACGGGCTGACGTTCGAGCAGTTTTTATCGGCCATCAATGATGGCCGTGATCGTGTGGCGCGTGGGTGGGGGGTTCAACTGGCGTGGGTGTTGATGCTGCCGCGCGATCAGCCGCGCCGGGCCGACGATTTCCTGCGCTGGGTGACCAGCACCGCAGCTAAACGAGGTGGGGTGGTGGCGCTTGGTTTGACCGGGCCGGATAATGCGCAACCGGCGGCGCAGTTTGAGCGCCCGTTCCGAAATGCGATCAAAAAGGGTGTGCCTCGCGTTGTTCAGGCCGGAGATGTTACCGGGGGGCAGGGGATTCTGGATGTAATTACCCACTTGCAGCCGGATCGAATTGTCGGCGGGTGGGGCGCGCTGGAGTCGTCGGATGCACTGAGCGCGCTGGTCGAGCAGCATATCCCGGTAAACCTGAGCATGGCGCGGGATTTGCGCCGGGGGGCTGTGGCTTCTTACGCGACTTACCCGCTGCGTCGGTTTTTGGACGAAGGCGTTACGGTTACGTTGGGGACAGCGATGCCGGAACTATACAAAACGAATCTGACCCAGGAGTATCTGGCAGCCTTTGAGCAGGTTGGGGGCGCACTGGATGAACTGGAAGAAATCGCACTGAACGCGGTGCGCAGCAGCTTGCTGCCGGATGATGAAAAACACCGGATGCTGGCGGCGTTCTCCGAGGAATATGCACGCCTGCGCGCCGAGCATGTGACGTCGGCGCAGGCATAAACACCTTATGTGTGTGAGGGAATCAAAAGGCCGGGTGTTCCCCGGCCTTGATGTTCAGCCAGAAAGGCTTACGGTGCCGATCGTTCTTTCTTGAGCAGCTGCACCATTTGCAGAAGCACCTGCCGGACACTGCTCTTCTGGGTGGCGACGCAGGGCATCACGGTGACATCCACACCTGCTTTGGTGCCGCGCCGCACTTCGGCCAGTTTGGCCGCGCCGTCGAGGTCGGTTTTGTTGGCGACCACCAGATGCGGGACGGTCACAAAGCTAGAAAACAGGTTGATGAGTTCAGCTGCATCCGGGAAGGATGGCGCATCGGTGCTGTCCACCAGGACGATAAAGCCGCTCATTTCGCTTGAAAGAATTTGCCACATAAAATCAAAACGAGTCTGACCCGGCGTGCCGTACAGATAGAGCGTGTCACCGTCCAGTTGGACACGACCATAGTCCATTGCGACGGTGGTTTCAGCTTTGATTCCTTTGTCCTCGGTCGTGATTTTCTTCTCGGTTGAAACGACGGGAATATCAGAAATGGTTTTGATAAACTCTGTTTTCCCGGAGTTGAACGGCCCAGTGACAACGATCTTGAAAGCAGACACGGGAACCCTCCTTGAGGGGTCAAACAGTGCATTCTGCACTTTATTGTACGTTGAAAGATACCCTGCTGCAAGCGTCAGGTGTTTTGTTCCGACAGGTGCTTAAAATCCATAAAACGATAGCCGACACCGCGTTCGGTCAGGATATACTTTGGGCTGGCCGGGTCTTGCTCGATCTTGTCACGCAGATAGTTGACGTAAAGCCGAACATAGTGGGCTTCATCCCGATACTCATAGCCCCAGACTTTTGCTAGTAGCTGATCGTGTGGCACCGTCCAGCCGGCATTTTCGACCAGATGATAAAGCAGGCGATATTCAGTCGGTCGCAGCTTGATATGCTCACCGTTTACGATCACCTCGCGCTGATTAAAGTCAATGCTCAGCCGGTCGTCAATCTTCAGGACAGCCTGCTCCGGCGAAGCTGATGGCATACTGGCGCGCCGCAGGACAGCTTTGATGCGGCTGGAAAGCTCGCGCGGGCCAAAAGGCTTGGTGATGTAGTCGTCCGCGCCAAGTTCGAGGCCGTACACTTTGTCGTTTTCTTCACCTTTGGCAGTGAGCATAATGACCGGTATGTTTGAAAACTCGCGCAGCATCCGCAGCGTTTCGTATCCATCGAGTTCCGGCATCATAATATCGAGCAGCACCACGTCGGGCAGCTTGGTGCGGACAGCTTCGAGGGCTTGCAGGCCGTCTCGCGCCTCGATAACCTGATGGCCTTCCAGTTCCAGGTTCATACGGATGAAGCCGATCATACGCGGCTCATCATCTACGACCAGGATGCGCTTTCCGTCTCGTTGACCCGCTCGTGGGAGTTTCGCCGTCATAGAACAAAATATTTCAGTCGTTACGCCACAACTGCGGGAAGTCGGTGCCGGCGTCCGGGTCGGGCATGATCTGGATCAGATTAATGCGCGACCAGGGAAACATGACGGTTGTAACGCCTTCGTCCAACCAGTCCACTTCCCGATCTTTCCGGTCGCGGGGGTTCTTGCCGATAATCATGATGTCGGACGGGCTGGGTAGTTCGTCAACATCCAGTTTGATCGGTTCAGCGTTTGCAACATGAATGAGAAGGGTAATCATATCCTCTCCGATAAGTGATTGTGGTTGAGTACGTGAGAACCGTGCATGGAACTTGTCCCGTCGTACACTACTTAAAGTAGATATGAGCAACCAGCTTGCCGAGGCGAATTTCGTCGCCGTCACGAAGAATGCGCGGCTGCTCCGGCACGAGCCGCTGCCCGTTCAGATGCGTGCCATTGGCGCTGCCCATATCCACCAGCGTGAGCGTATCCTCGTTACGATAGATCGCGGCGTGAATGCGCGATACACCTTTATCGAGCGCACCGAAAGGCGTCAGGTCTACGTCGGGTTTTTGCGGGCTGGTGGCATCGGTGCGTCCAAGAATCGTTCTCTTAGCCGGTTGAATGATGACAGGCTGAGAAGAATCGCGGATATGAATGATGATCGAAGCGTCCTGACCGAAGCGCGCCGTACCCCAGGTTGCTTTGGCGGCCAGGTCATTTGCGGACTGGTCAAGCTGTTTGGTCGGCAGGACGGTATTACCTGGCCCACCTTTTAAACTCTGGCCGCATTCCTCGCAAAAAAGCATTCCTTCGAGGTTTTTCGATCCACAGTAAGGACAGGTGATCATTAAGACATGTCCTCATTCGATGGTCCCAACAGCAGGAAACGAGTCTGATATTTGAGGGTCTTTCGCCCTGCATCTGACAGATTACTGGTATGTGCGACGCGGCGCGCTTCGGAGCGTGCCTGGTTGGCGAGTTCTTCTTCGCCCATTGCCAGCAGGCGCGTTGCCAGGTTTTCCAGCCGCCGCGTTGCTTCGCGGATGTCGCCGCTGGCGAGGGCTTCCTGAGCGCGCTCCTGCATTCGATACAGCGTGAGTTTACCCAGGGCATCGAGGATGACATTCGGCGGGTCTTCCGGGGGGGGATTTTCGTTGACTTCGAGAGAGATGTCGCTGAGGCTCTGGAAGTATTGGTTCTGATTTGACAGCACATCACCGGCGGCGACCAGCCGCGCCACCGAACGAAAGCCGAGCGGCATGTTGGCCGGCAACTGGAACTGCAAGAGGACAGATATATGACGGTTGGCTTGCAGGCTGCCAAGCTGTATATATCCGTCATCAATCGCCAGTGGTTGAGGATGCGGAGAGAGTTTAAAGGCCGATTCGAGTTTTACGTCCGGGTCTGGTGCGACGGAGAGGCGCACCCGTTCGGCAAAGGCATTGGACAGATTGCGCACGTGGTTGTTGAGGAAACTGACGACCGCGCTGGCAGAGTTTATGTAAGATGACGTTCCGCCGGTGACAGAGGCCAACTGGTCGAGAAATTCATCATTCCATTCCTGCCCAAGTCCCATCGCACTGATGCTGATGCCTTGTTCAGCGGCCTTGCGGGCTAGTTCGATACAGCTATCGTGGTCGCCAAAAGTGTTGCCGTCGGTCAGCATGACTACATGGTTGACGAGCCTGGGGCCAAGAAAACGGCGGTTTTGTTCTACACCAGCGGAGAGTCCCTTGAAGATTTCCGTTCCGCCAGAAGCGATCATCATGCTGATTTTGGCCTTGAGCGCCTGTTTGTTCTGAACAGGCGTGGCCGGAATGATAACCTCGGCGCGATCATTAAAGCTGACCACCGAAAGAATATCGCCTTCCGAAAGCTGGTTGACGATTTCATGGGCGGCGACCTTCACCTTATCCAGGCGGGTGCCATTCATTGAATTGCTGTGATCGAGAACCAGGGTAAGGTTAAGCCGCGTTTCGTGCTTCTGATCCTGGTCACGCGCGCGGGGGTCAGGGTAAATTTCGGCCAACAGGTAAATGACCTGGGCTTCGGGCAGGGGGACGATGGCTCTTTTGCTTGGCGTAACCCGCAGGGAGAAGTTCAGATTATCCTCGGAGCGATGACGGGCAACCTGACTGTCATAGGCGCGACGGCGATCGGCATCAATCAGGAGTTCATAGGCAACGGTGACATCCTGAAACTGCACCGCCGCGCCAGGATTATTCTGATTGGCGTCGGGATGCAGGCGTCGCGCTACGCGACGGTAAGCCGACTTAATCTCGTCGGTCGAAGCATCGGTCGAAACGCCCAGGGTGATATAAGGGTCAACGCTCGTTACAGCCATAACAGCACTACAATTCCACTATCCCGGTATTTGTAAAACAATCGCCGTAATATTATCCGTCCCGCCGTGCGTATTGGCTAGTGCCACCAGCTTATCACAGGCTTCCTGCGGGTTGTCGAACTTCATAACGATCTCAGAGATTTCCTCTTCGTTGACCATATTCCACAGGCCGTCACTGCACAGCAGCAGTTTGGACTTTGGCGGCAAACGCCGCGTGAGGGCATCTACTTCGACATTTTCGCTCTGGCCCAGGGCGCGGTAAAGCACGTTGCGCTGGTTATGATTAAGCGCTTCTTCTGGGGTGATCTGGTCGAGTTCAACCAGGCGCTGCACGAGGGAATGGTCACGGGTAATTTTTTCCAGGCCGTCTTTGGTAATCAGATAAATACGGCTGTCGCCAACGTGGACGATATAGGCAAGGTCGTTGATGATGGCGACGGCTGTCAGGGTTGTGCCGCCTTCCGGCACTCTGGCGATAATATCGGCGTTGGCTTTTTGCACTGCTGCGATCATGGCTTCGGTGACGGGCATCCGGTCGGCATCATTTTCGCCGCGAAGCATGGGCAGGCATACGTTGGCCGTGATACTGGAAGCCACGACCTGTGCTGCCATAGCGGAGGCTTTTTCGCCGTCATGATGCCCGCCCATGCCATCGGCCACGATAAAGAGGCCAAAATCTGGGCGCTGGTCGGCGCTGCGACTGGTCGTGAAGAGGGAAAACACCGAATCCTGGTTAGCATTACGAACCATGCCGACATCGGTTGACTGGCCGAAGCGGAGATGTTCGTTGCTGGAAGAGATCACCGTCTCAGGTGGGAGGGGACGAGTCGCGCCATCACCGGGCGAGGGCGGCGCGGCATGGTTGGTTTCCGTATCAACCGGGGCAGCATCCACCTCTCTAGAGGCGGCCTGCGTGGGCGGGATGAGTGGTGTGGTTTCTTTTTCCAACTCGGTTTCGGGCGCTGCCGGTTTTTCCGGTGGTTTGGAACCGGGCTGGCTGAAAAAGCGGCGGAACAAATCCATGATCTTAAAACTCCAGTCGTGGATACAGATTAACTGACCAACGGCAGCGCGTAAAGTATTTTATCGAACGAACCAAAAAGGATAAGGTCGTTCGCAATGCAGGGAGTTGATGTGATCGCGCCGTTGGCCTTAAATTTCCAGCGCTCTTTACCGGTTTGCATATCCACGCAGTAGAGGTATTCATCGGAGCCACCAAAGTAGATCGCGCCCTGATGAGCGACTGGCGATGAAATAATCGGCTTGTCGGTTGCAAATTTCCACTTTTCTCTCGACGTTTGGGCATTAATGGCATAGAGGTATCCATCCGCCGAGCCGAAAAATAACAAATCTTCCTCGACAATCGGTGATGAGATAACGGGCCCATTGGTGCGGAAACGCCAGGAACTATAGCCGCTGCTGGCATCCAGCGCATAAACATTATTATCGCTGGAACCAACGTAACAAATTCCTTCGGCCTTATCCACAAAAGGCGATGATGTAACCGGGCGGCGGGTTCGGTAGCTCCATCGGCGCTTTCCATCCAACCCTAGCGCAAAAACTTCGCCGGACTCGGTGCCAAAAATAATGACCTCGTTGGTGACGACGGGGCGGCTTCGCACCGCCTCGCCGGTCTGGAATTTCCACAAAAAGCGTCCATTCGGGCTGCCGAGGGCGTAAAGGTGGCCGTCGTCGCTGCCGAAGAAAACGGCATCCACTTCGGGGGCGATCCGCGCCGTAGCGCGTATTTTGTCCTGTGTGGTGTACGACCAGCTAATGCGCCCGTTGCGGTAGTCCAGTGCGTAAAAAGTGTTGTCTTCCGAACCGAACAAAACCAGTTTGTTGGAGTCGTCAACGACCGGCGAGGTGGCAATGCCCCCGTGAGTGGGATACTTCCAGGCGAACGCGCCGGTGGAGAGATTGACGGCCCACATATTGGTATCGTAAGAGCCGACAAAAACGAAGTCTCGGTGGGCGACGGCACTACCGCGAATCTCATCCTCGGTCGGAAACTTCCATTTGGGTTCGATTGTGCCGGATGCTTCGACACCGGCGAAAAAGTCCGTGCCGGCGATTCCTGCCCCTTTTACGCCGCTGATAATCACCTGAGGCTGGGCGCGCAGTTTTTCCAGTTCGCTTTTCATCTCGGCGCAGCTCTGGAATCGGCTGGCCGGTTCAAAGGACAGGGCTTTTTCAACGATCGCAACCAACCCGTCGGGGGCTTTGGGGTTGTATTGCGAGATGGGGCGTTCCGGGAAGCTGAACGGCGGTGCCAGCCGGGGGTCCTGGCGAGTGAGGACATGGTGTAAGGTCGCGCCCAGGCTGTAAATATCGCTCAAAATCGTGACATCGCCTCGGTATTGTTCGGGCGCGCAGTAGCCTTCAGTGCCGATCATGGTGTGCTTTTTAACGCCGCTGTCAAAGATTTTGGCGATGCCGAAGTCAATCAGGCGGATTTTACCAAAGCTGTCCACCATGATATTGGAGGGTTTAAGGTCACGAAAGACGATAGGCTTGGGCTGCGTATGCAGATAACTGATGACATCACAAAGTTCGATTGCCCAGTCAATAATTTTTTCGACCGGGAGTTCCTTCGTTTTGGTCAGCAGCGCCTCCAGGTCGTTACCGTTGATGTATTCCATCACCAGATAAACGCGGTCATTCTGTTCGAAGAAGTCAAAAATCACCGGGATGGCCGGATGATTGAGACTGGCGAGGATGTTGGCTTCACGCTGAAAGGTCTTGAACGTGGAGCTGTGAAGCGCGGGGTCGGTGTTGGGGTTAATCATTTCCTTAACGGCGACGATTTTTCGGACATCAGTAAAGTTAAGGTCGCGCGCCTGGTAGACTGTACCCATGCCGCCGCCGCCTACGACACCGAGAATTTTGTACCGTTTCATCAAAACGATGTTAGCTTGCAGCGAGTTGTCGTTGGAATTATCGTTATCCGCTGCGGCGAACTTGGTCGTGTCGGGCATAGTGCGCTCGTCCTGTTTTCCTGATGTTACTGCATGTGAGATGCGTCTTGAATAATTATATTAAACCTGCAACAATACCGCAATTCTGTTGATGTTAGGGAATTGCTGCGGTCGGGATTTAATGGTTGATACCCCGCACTCTATTTATCTGCATATTCCTTTCTGCCGCATAAAATGTACCTACTGTGCCTTTAACACCTACATCGGTCTGGATAACCTGATCGAGCCTTTTGTCGCGGCGCTGTGTCGTGAGATTGAAATCCTCGGCGCCAGCAAACCCGGACAGCCGGCGAGGACGATTTACCTGGGTGGCGGGACGCCCAGCGTGCTGACGCCGCATCAGATCGGCTGCATCCTTGCTGCTGTTGAGCGGGCTTTTGTGCTTGCGCCGGATGCTGAGATTTCGATGGAGGTAAATCCGGGCGATCCTGATCTTTCTTATATGATGGCGCTTAAAAGCCTCGGCGTCAACCGGATCAGTATTGGGATGCAGTCTGCCAATGGCAACGAACTGGAATTGTTCGCCCGGCGGCATGACAATGATGCTGTTGTGCGCTCGGTTGTGGCGGCGCGGCAGGCCGGATTTGACAATCTGAACCTCGATCTGATTTACGGTTTCCCACATCAAACCCTGGATAGCTGGGAGAACACGCTGCGGCAGATGTTATGGCTTGAGCCGGAACATGTGTCGCTGTACGCGCTGGGTCTGGAAGATGGCACAGCTATGAAAACATGGGTGACGCGCGGATACCTGCCCCCGCCCGATGATGATCTCTCCGCCGATATGTATGAACTGGCGTCTGATGTGCTGGAAAGCGCCGGTTACGAGCAGTACGAAATCAGTAATTGGGCCAGGCCGGGTTATGCCTGCCGCCATAACCTGCAATACTGGCGTAATCTGCCGTATCCCGGCCTTGGGCCAGGTGCGCATGGTTATGCCGGCGGCGTCCGATATTCGACCATCCTTTCGCCTCATAAATACATTCAGGCGCTGGAGACGACAGAAGCAGTGTTTGCGTTCCCGCTTACGCCGGCGACCGATCAATCGGTGCGCGTGGACAGAGAGGCTGAGATCGCGGATACGCTGCTGATGGGGCTGCGGCTGACGCAGGAAGGCATCAGCCGGGCCGTGTTTCGTGAGCGTTTTGGCGCCGATGTCCTGGACTTGTATCAGGCATTGATCGAAAAATACCGCAGCTATGGTCTGCTTGAAGTTGATGAAGATCGCGTTCGCCTGACCCGAAAAGGGCGGTTTTTAAGCAATCTCATCTTTCGGGAACTGGTTTGAGGGACGGCAGTGATCTGTGTCTAATAGTCCCGTTTAAATAGACTGTCCACAAGCTGAACTAACTGCTGGGCGGCTGCACCCTGCGGAGAGGCCCGATTGAGCGAATCAACGGCCAGGCGATAATACTTCTCTTCCTGCTTTTGGGTGTACTTGAAGACTTTTAACCGATTGAGGATGGTGACGGCTTCCTGGACATCAGCATCGTTGAAGGTTTCTCGACGATAGAGGCTGACTAATTCTGCGCTTTGGCTGAGGCCGTACAATACCGGCAGCGACTTCTTGCGGGAGAGGATGTCGGTGGCCGCCGATTTGCCGGTTACTGCCGGGTCGCCCCAGATTCCTAACAGGTCATCATGTATCTGGAACGCGATACCCAGGTTCAGCCCAAAGGCCGCATACTGAGCGGCGGTCTGCTCATCCTGGCAGCCGACGAGCGCGCCGATTTCAGCACAGGCGGCGATCAGTGCTGCCGATTTGCCGGAAATCATGGAGATGTATTCATCCACGCTGACGACAGGCTGGCGCTCAAAACGCATGTCCAGGTGCTGGCCGCGTGTAAGTTCGAGGGTGGTGGCGTTGAAGATGCGCCCGATGCGGAAGAAGGTTTGCGGCGAAAGCGCGCCGGAAAGTTCCTCGAGTGCACAGTAGGCCAGGGCGAACAGCGCGTCGCCGGCGTTGATGGCATTGGCCTGTCCCCACACTTTCCAGACGGTTGGGCGTTTGTGGCGGGTGGGGCTGTTGTCCTGAATGTCGTCGTGGATGAGCGAGAAGTTATGCAGCAGTTCGACTGCCGCAGCGGCGGGCAGCGCGGCCTGCCAGCTGCCACCGGCGGCCTCGGCGCACAGCAGAAGCAACAGCGGACGAATGCGTTTGCCGGTTGGCCGGTGGAAGGGCTGGTCGTTTTCATCCACCCAGCCGAGCGCGTAACGAATCATAACACCGAAACCCGGCGCTTCGACGGGGATGCGATCAGCAACCCGGCGCATGGTCGAATCCAGTTCGGGCAGGTAGGTTTGCGTGAGTTGTGCGAACAATGAAGTCAATCCTGTCTGGGTGTGATTAGACTTTCAGCAGCGGCGTGGCTTGCAGGGCATGGATGTCGCGCGCGCCACAGCAGAGCATGGCGATGCGAATCTGCGCTGTCAGTTCCCGGATAAGTTGTTCGACCGTTTCGACCGACTGGTCGGCGGCCTTAAGGAAGGGGCCTGCTAATCCGCCGGCAACCGCGCCGAGGGCGACACATTTAGCGATGTCTATGCCGTCGCGCAGGCCGCCGCTGGCAAAAATGGGCAGGTCGGGAGCGCCCGCGTGGGCGTATTGAACGGCCTCGGCAGTGGGTATGCCCCAGTCCGCGAAGCTGGCCGCGACGCGGGCATGAAAGGCGTTAGGCGCGCGGTGATACTCAACCTCGCTCCAGGACGTGCCGCCTGAGCCGGCGACATCAATAGCGGAAACGCCGGCGTTTTTTAAGTCGCGCGCATTCTGTTCGGAAAACCCCCAGCCCACTTCTTTAGCGATCACCGGGACGGGCAGGGTTTTGCAGACCTGCTCGACCTTTGCAAGCAGCCCGGCGAAGTTGGTGTCGCCTTCCGGCTGCACCGCTTCTTGCAGGACGTTAAAATGCAGGATCAGCGCGTCGGCTTCGATCATGTCTACAGCGCGTCGGCACTGATCGGGACCATAACGATAGTTCAACTGCACAGCACCCAGATTAGCGAACAGCAGAATATCCGGCGCGACGTTCCGCACCTGATAGGTGTAGGCCAGCGCCGCGTCTTCGACTGCCGCACGCTGCGAACCGAGGCCCATAGCCACACCGTATTTCTGAGCAGCCTCGGCCAGATTCTGGTTGATGCGGTAGGCGATGTCGGTCCCGCCGGTCATCGAAGAGATGAGGATCGGCGCGGAAAGCGTCTTGCCGAAAATGGTCACACGGGCATCTACTTCACTTAAATTCAGTTCGGGAACAGCCTGGTGCATGAACCGGTAGTTTTCGAGTCCGGTCGTCAGGCGCGGAAATTGAACGTCTTTTTCAAGATTGATACGGATGTGGTCGGCCTTGCGACTTTCGGTTGTTGGCTGATCCGTGACTTTGCTCATGGTGCGGTGTTCCTAATAAGGGTGGAACTAATCCTACCTAATATGGGAAGTCTGTGTCAACTCCGTTTGTCTGCTGGCGCATTATCGGTATAATGAGTGCCTGCTATCTGGCAAACACAATGCCCCACATAATGGGAGGTTCATAATGGCATCAACTGAAGAACGTGTTCGGAATATCGTAGTTGATCTGCTCGGCGTCGAGGCGGATCGGGTTGTTCCCAATGCGCGTTTCCGAGAGGATCTGGAAGCAGATTCGCTCGATCTGGTCGAATTGATTATGGCATTCGAGGAAGAATTCGGTGGTGAGATCAGCGACGAAGACGCGCAGAAGATCACCTCGGTTGGCGAAGCGATCACCTACATCAGCGAACGGATGGGCGGCGGCAGCTAGACTGCCTCGGTTGCCAATTCGGTGGTAGGCTGTGTAGCAGGGTAGCGCGTTTAAAACGCTCTACCTTGTTTTATTTGTGTTGCTGTTCGCCTGGGAAAACACATCCAGGCCAGCAGCAGGCAGCAGATGATGAAGCCGGCACTTCCAAAACCGGGTGGGGTGGATAAACGAAAATCGTTGAGCAGGCTGACGGCCTGTAAGGCGCCGCCCGAAGCTGCCGCTGCCGCGCCTAACGCGGTCATAGACACAATCGCCCGTGTCCAGCCGTTTGAACGAAAGGCCGGCCCGCCCAGAGCGCCGATGAAGGCGGCAAGGGCCAGCGCCGCCTGCTGGCGATAGTTGGGGTCGTTACCGTACTGCGTGAAAAATTCCAGCGGGGGAAGCAGGGCGATTGCGATCGCGCCCGCTAAAATTCCGTTGAACGGCCATGAACCCTTGCGACGGGAGCTGAGCGTCGCTATCCAGGCCAGACCGACCAGCGGCGCGCGCAGCAGAAAACTCGCCAGCAGGGGCGGGGATGCGGCTCGAACGGCAGGATGAAGGCTGGCCCATTCCGCCAGATCATACGCGCCCATGCTGAGGCCGGCGTTCGATGAGACCGCCCAGGGCAGACTGTAACACACCAGCGCGGCCAGGAGCAGCAGCCATACGGGAACAGGCTTCGGTATCGGCATGGTTGGTTACCCCATCAGTTCGTCAATGCGGGCGCGGATTCGTTCATCCTCTTCGTGTTGGCTTTCAAAAAAGTGCGCCATAAATTCGCTGCGCCGCTGCCGCAGCGCCATCGGGGCGATAGCGCGGATGTCCTGAGCGGTAGCCTGGTCGCGACCATCGGAGGCGGCATAGGCGCGGGCAGCCTCAAAGAGCGTGTATTCGGCGCGGTGCGAATCGATCTCCAGGTCATGAACCAGGGTGAGCGCAATATTGATGGCTTCGTCCGACAGCGTGGTCTGTTTGAGTAGTTCGCGCGCCAGGATGATTTCTTCCCGTACTTCGGCGGTGGCAACTTCCCACTGGGCGAGGAAGTGAGCCGGATTTTGCCGGTAGCCGCGGACACGCTGGTAAACGTCCAGACGTTCTGCTTTGGTAGTCAGGCCGCGAACGTTGACTCGCAGCCCGAAGCGGTCAAGGATTTGCGGACGCAGGCGGCCTTCTTCCGGGTTCATCGAGCCGATGAGGACGAAGCGCGAACGATAGGTGCCGGACATGGCGCCGCGCCGTACCGTGTAATGGCCCTGAGCAGCGGCATCCAGAATGGCGTCCACAATCGTATCGTCCAGCAGGTTCACTTCATCAATGTAGAGCAGGTTATTATCCGCCCGTGCGAGGATACCTCGTTCTAGACGAATGCGCTGCTGCTGGACGGCGATGCGTTCGTTGATGCCGCCAACCACATCTTCAAGCCGCGCGTTCAGCGGCAGTTCGACCAGCTTGACCGGCTCGAAGTGCGAGATGGGCTGCCCGGCCTTGTACTTTTCGTAACAGTCCGGGTACAGCAGGCGTGCGTTTTCGTGGTTCAGGTCTTCGGGAAGCACGCCTTCTTCACAGTCGCTCACTTCGGCATCCGGCAGGATGTTGGTCAGACTGCGGACAGCGGTCGTTTTACCCGTGCCGCGCGGGCCGATCAACAGCACACCGCCGACAGCCGGGTTGATGACAGCCAGCAGCAGCGCGATACGCATCTCAAGCTGGCCGACCATTGCTAAAAATGGAAACGGGCGTGGTTCGGCCAGGCCCAAATCGGGGGCTTCTTCCGCCAGGATGGCGCGCGCGCCGGATTGGTTAAGCAGTCGCAGCAGCGCGGACTGTTCCACGCCGCCTAAAACAGGCAAAGAATCGTTCATGTCGTTTCCCGGTCGCGCTGCTGTTTACGATACGCCTGGCGCTGTCTGGCTTCTTCGGCGCGTTTGTGCTGGTCGGCAGTCTCGTAAATCAGTTCCGGCACGGCTGCCGGGTGGCCGTCTGACCCCAGGGCGACATAGACCAGATAGGCGCTGTTCGTTACCTGGGACTGCCCAAGCAGCGGATTCTCGGCAATGACCTCGACGCGCACTTCCATCGAACTGCGCCCGACATACGTCAGTTCCGCATGGCACATGACAAGGTTGCCCAGCAGGATGGGTTCCATAAACGTCATCGAGTCAATGGCGACGGTGACAACCGGCATCCGGGCATGGCGCATAGCGACCAGCGCGCCGGCTTCGTCCACCATCTTCATAATAACGCCGCCATGAACGTTGCCATGCGCGTTCGCGTCCTGCGGCCCCATCAGGGCGCTCAAGGTGACGCGGGAATCCTGGACGGTTTTGCTGGCGCGGCTCATGATTTAGCGTTAATCCATATCGGGAACCAGGTCGGAGACACGCTTGAAGATTTCATCATCCCAGTCCAGAACATCAATTTTGTCAAAACCCAGTTCGCTGCACATGGGGGGCAGCGGCGCGCGCGCCGGGAAGTTCTGCGGTTTGGGCGGTTTGGCCGGGCAATCCTTCAGAAGCGGTGGGCGGTCGTAAGTGCGCTTGCGGATGATGCGGCCATCCGGCCACAGGTTTCCGACCCATTCGCCGGAGGTTGTATAAACATCATGGGCTTCGCCGCGCACGAAGCCGATGTACTCGGCCCGCGTATCCCACAGATACTCACCGATTTTGACGGCGTGCCAATCGCCTCTGGTATCGTAAACGAAGAACGGCTTATTCGGGTCAATTGTGAATTTTCTGGCGCTCATAGTGAATCCCTGTTCTATTGAATTCCGCCTCATTCGTTTTGTGGATAATAAGATTATAGCACTTTGTCCAGATTTTCTCTGGGAATGGATGGCTATTGTTCGAGAAGCCGGGTGTAGGTCTGGTGAAGCTGCCGGGCGGCGGCTTCCCAGGTGAACAGCCGGGCGCGCTGCTGGCCGAGCGTGATGAGCCGCTGTCGCAGAGTTTCATCGTGGATCAGGCGTTGGAGCGCGTTCGTCAGAGCCTCGACATCATAGGGGTCAATTGTCAAAGCCGCATCACCGGCGACCTCCGGCAGCGAAGAGATATTCGACGTGACGACCGGCGTTCCGCAGGCCATCGCTTCGAGTACCGGCAGGCCGAAACCTTCGTAGAGCGACGGAAGCGCAACGCAAACGGCCCCACTGTAAAGCCCCGGCAGATCGGCTTCGTCGGCGAAACCGATGAAATGGACGAACGACTGCATCCCGGTCTGCCGGATTGAATCGTAGATAGGGTCTTCCAGCCACCCTCGGCCACCAGCGATGACGAGATGGATGTCGCTGCCGGTCTGATGGAGCTGTGCAAGCGCCTGGATGAGCCGCCCGTAGTTTTTGCGCGGCTGGACGGTGCCGACGGAAAAGATGTAAGGCGCGTCGCCAACCCCATGCCGCTTTCGTATAGTCGATAAAACAACAGGATCACGAACGGGATGAAAACGCGCATCAACGCCGCTGAGCAGGACGGCGATTTTCTCCGGTGGGGTTTTGTACAGTGCGACCAGATCGTCTTTCGTGGCCTGCGAGTCGGCCAGGATGAAGTCGGCGCGCCGGACCGAGCGCGGGACGACCACATCCAGGTAGGCTTTCAGGGATGGGCTGGCCGTTTCCGGCACGCGGACGAATGACAGGTCATGAACGGTCAGCAGCGTTCGCGTGCCGGGAAGGGTGGGGGGAAGTACGAAATCGGTTGCGTGAAAAAGCTGTACCTTACCGGTGATGGTTTCCACAGGAATTGGGATGCGCGCGCGATGCCACAGGCGGGCTAACCAGCGGGGTGTCAGCGGCGTAGGTTTCCAGGTGAAGTTTTCGCCCGGCGGGGGTGGAAGCCGGTTACTGCGCGCGCCGGCTACGAAGAGCCGGTAGGGGGAGTGCCGATCAACAAAGGTCAGGGCGGCGACCAGTTCGCGCACGTAGCGCCCGATGCCGCCGCCCTGTTCATAGGCAGGCGTATAGTCAATGCCGATCACGAGTACGGATTACCGGGTGTTCTTCTTCCCCACGTCATTATAAGTCCAGTAGCGATTGGCGAAGAAGTTCCAGAACATGACGACGATGATGCCGATGAACTGCGCGGCCAGCGTCCCCAACTTGCCTTCTGCCGTGTAGGATGGGATATAGGCAGGCCGAAGAATGTGGATAACGGGGAGCAGAATGGGCATCAGGAATGCGCCGAGCGCATGATAGGATACCGAAATCCAGATCGTGCGGCCAAACCAGCCGAAAAAGCTAATCAGAAAAAACAGGGCAAGCTGCCGACGAACCGACCGTGACCGCGAGTCAGGGTAAGTCCAGAAGCGGTTCCAGATGAAGTTGCTGATGACGGCAGCGATGAATGCTATCGTCGTGGCAATGGCAACGTTGACTGTAATCGGTTCGCCCTGGCTGTTGGTCGGCGGAAGAATGGTCGCCTGGAGGACGATGACCGTGCCGAAGTCCACAATCGCGCCAATGAACCCGACAATGGCAAACTTGAGGAATCGCTCAACCTCTTTGGACTTTTCACCGAAGCGCCCCGCCACCGTCAGAATGAGGCTGTCCACTGGATTGTGGAACGCACGGTGGGTTGTGCCGGGTGCAGTGTTGTATTGACTCATAGAGCTATCAGCCTTGTACTTTTCCATGTTTGATTATACAGGATTGCCAGGACGCCGAGCATTAAGCCCAGGTGCAAAAACATATTGTTCACGTAGAGATTGTCAAAGAAACTGTGGGCGGCCAGGTATGTCCAGGTGCCGATCAGACCGATCAGCACAGAGCGAGTTAACGCATCAGGATGTCGCCTGGCCCGCCAATTTGCCCACATTATGGTAATCCACACCTTGCCGTATCCTAACAGTCCGATGATGCCGGCTTCGGCCAGAATGTTCAAGTAGTAATTGTGGGCGTGTCCTAATGGTTCAAGCCAATTCAGGAGTCTGAACGCAGGGTAGGCCGACTCGTAGTTGCCGAATCCAATGCCCAACCAGGGCGAAGCGGCGGTCATATTGAGCGCAGCCTGCCAGTGGGCAAGGCGTTCGACGACAGCGTAGTTTTCCGGCGTGATGTCTACACCCCGCACATCTTCAAAGGCGAAAAATTCCTGAGTGGAACTGCTGATTCGTTCGACGATGGAACTCGGCAGCACGCCGGCCAGCCACAGCGCCGCCAGCAGACCGAAGGCCAGGAGCGCAATCAGCAGGCCGCGCTGCGTGCGCCGGGGCAGCGCCAGCGCCATCACAAGCAGCGAGGCGCCAAACGCCAGCATTGCGCCGCGACTCCAGGAGATGAAGATGCCGGCGATTAGCAAAGCGGCGGAAACGCTGTAAAAAAGCGCAGATGACAGATCGCCAGCCGGTATCCGCCGCGTATGCCGCCACCGCCTCCAGGCGCGCTGGCTGTAGCCGAATGCAGCCATGAGAGCGACAGGCGCGAGCAGTCCCATGAATCCGCCAAACGGATTGGGCTGTCCGAACGTGCCGAATGCCCGGAAAAAACGGTCATCAATCAGTAGGTGCAGCGCGCCGCTGCCGCCGAAAAACTCGTATAAGCCCACCAGGGCGTTAGCGAGGCCGGAGAGAACCAGGCCAAAAACCAGCCAGTGCCAGCGTGAATCGCCTGCCAGGTCGAAGGCCGTGACGATCAATACCAGCATTTGCAGCCACTTAAGCCACTCGCTGACCCAACCGCTGATGGATACTGCGTTAAAGGCGGTGAGCGCGGTTATAGCCAGGAACACGACGATGACGGTAGATATGGGTGTTGCGGCAAAGCGCAGGCGGCGGGGTTCGACGACAATACGGTTAACCAGCCACGCGCCGATGAGCAGCACGAATAGAATCTGCCCAATGTCGAGCGGCAGTTGAAAAGTCGCCTCGGTAGCAATGAGCGTCCGCATGGGCGACAGCACCAGCAGGGCGATCACGGCGGCGAGCGGTGTGATGGCAATCAGTATCACAAAAACGGCCAGAGCAAAAATCAGAACCAGGGCTGGAAGCGGCTGAGTCGCCACAATCAGCCCGGTGACAGCGGCTAAAACCGCCCAGGCCAGCGTGGGGAAATGCAAGGCCGGGGCAAGGTGGCGGAGGTTGGCCGTCACACCACCTCGCGGAAGTAGGCAATGGTTGGTTCTAAGCCCTGCCGGAGTTTGACTTTCGGCTCCCAGTGCAGGACGGCGCGGGCGCGACTGATGTCCGGCTGGCGTGTCTGAGGATCGCCCTTGATGCGTTCGTCTTTGTAGACGATGCCGGCCTGATTGCCGGTGACTTCGTTCACAACCTGCGCAAATTCCAGAATGGTCATTTCGTCGGGGTTGCCGATGTTCACCGGGTCGTTGTAGTCGGACAGCAGCAGGCGATAAATGCCTTCGACCAGATCACTGACGTACTGGAAACTGCGCGTCTGAGAGCCATCGCCGTATACGGTGAGCGGTTCGCCGCGCAGCGCCTGAGCGATAAAGTTAGGGACGACGCGCCCATCGGCCAGCCGCATTCGCGGGCCGTAAGTGTTAAAAATACGCACGATGCGCGTATCCACCTCATGCACGCGGTGGTAAGCCATCGTGATCGCTTCGGCAAAACGTTTCGCTTCGTCATAAACGCCACGCGGGCCGATGGGGTCAACGTTACCAGGATAGCTTTCTTTTTGCGGATGTTCCAGCGGGTCGCCATAGATTTCTGATGTAGAGGCCAGCAGGAACTTCGCGCCTTTGTGCAGTGCCAGGCCGAGCGCGTTGTGCGTGCCTAAAGCGCCGACCTTAAGGGTCTGTATCGGCAGCTTCAGATAATCAATCGGGCTGGCAGGCGACGCGAAGTGCAGCACCGCATCAACCGGGCCGGCGATGTAGATGTAATTGGTGACATCATGTCGGACGAAATGGAAGTTGGGATTGCCTGCCAGATGGGCTATGTTTCGGGTATTCCCGGTTATCAGGTTATCCATTGCGATAACCGAGTGTCCCTCGGCTATAAAACGGTCGCACAGATGCGACCCCAGGAAGCCCGCGCCGCCGGTAATCAATACGCGCAAAATAATCACTCCTCAGGGTAGAAACCAATTCACTGCAAGTATAGTGCGGAGTAACCTTGCGACAAGCTATAAAAAGGCTAAACTTTAACTTCGCCGTCGCCGGCTTCTTTCAGGTCTTTAATCTGTTCGGCAAATTCGTCTTTGAAAATCTGGTAAACGACGGGATCATCCAGGCAAATGATGATCGTTCGCAAATATTTGAGGTCTTCAAAGGTGAAATCTATGATCTGCGACAGCATGGTTTTGGCGCAGTTTTCAGCCGGGTAGCCCAGCACGCCGACCGAGATGGCCGGAAGCGCAACCGACTTGAGGCGATTTTTCTCGGCCAGGCGCAGGCATTCGAGGGTGACGCTGGCGAGTTTTCCGCGTTCGCTGCCTTCGCCCCAGCGCGGGCCGACGGCATGGATGATCTTCTCGAACGGCAGGCTGCCGGCGTCGGTTGCGACGGCGTAGCCGGTTTCGCACCAGCCGATGGCTGCGCAGGCGCGCTGGACAGCAGGGCCGGCTTTCTCTGCCAGGGTGGGGGAGACGTGCAGATTGGTGTCGGTGGGGTTAACGATACCGCCGGCGGTCTGCGAGAAAATATCATCCTGGATAATCTGGATCGTAACCTTGTTGATCCGGGCTTTCATCACGTCACTGCTTTCTTGCCGTCCTTAAGGTAGATTACACCATCATAATTCCGGTTCGTCAATAGCTCTGATGTTCGATAAACGAACCGCTGCACCGATCAGAAAGACGAAAATGTAAGCTAAATCCTGGACATAAACGCTGTTATCAATCAGCCCATGGGCCAGCAGATTGACCATACTACCGATGATTCCGATGACAATCGCCCGGTGAATGGCGCTCTGAGATGTGATCGTCCGGCAGATGCGGCTCGCCTGTCGCCAGAAGGCGGCCTGTATCGCAACCAAGATGATGACTCCGAAAATGCCCAGACGCACCCAGAAGTCCAGAATAAAATTATGCGGGTGCGAAAGGTTTGGCTCCTGCCAGGCATCTGGCAGGATGTAGTATCCTCGGAAGGCATAAAGGAACTGGTCGAGGCCGACGCCGGTTAAGGGATGGTCGCGTATCAGGTTGATGGCACTTTCCCATACGCGCAGACGATAGAAGTTTGTGCCGCTGGAAAAATCCAGCACACGGGCGAAACGCGGCGACTGCATGGAAAAAACGAAGGCCACCAGCGCGGCCAGCGCCAGCGCGGCCAGGATGGGATAAGCGCGTTTGCCCCAGGCTAAAACCAGCACGACGATGACAGCAGCAGGGACGCCGATGAACAGCGCGCCGACGCTCTGGCTTAAGATGATGGCGAGACTCATTATGCCCAGGGCGGCGGCGGCCAGGGCGCGGCGCCAGGGATGAAGCGGCAGGATGGCATAAACCAGCGCAAACGGCAGGCAGCGGCCCAGGAACAGGCCGACATTATTCGGCGAGCCGTAAACGCTGGCGAGGCGCTGCGCCCCGGCCTCGGCAGTGATAATGGACTGCCCCTGTATGAACATGAAAAGGCCGATAAACGCGACGGCGAAACCGGCAGCGACCAGCGTATCGGCCAGCCGGATTATGGTTCGTTTGTCGAGCGCGATTGTCCGAAGAATGGCGTAAAACAGGAGCGGCTCCAGCATCAGCGTCCGCAGTTCAGTAACGGCGGGTGCGCGATATTCCGCCCAGATGAGTGACAGCAGCCCCACAATAAACCAGGCGATCAAACCATAGTCGAGTGCGCGCAGCCGGGGGAAACGAAGGCGTGTGGGGAACTGGCTTACCGCGCTCTGGCGCGCGCGTCCCCAGGCTGCACCTGTATGCAGCAGCCAGGCCGCGGTGGTGACGAGAATCAGAACTTCGGCCAGGGGGAAAGCGAACTGATAGAGTTCGACCGGGAACAGGAAAAAAGGCGACCAGAAGAGGGTCAGCATCAGGCCGAGTTCCAGCCGGTTGTAGATGAAAACCAGCAGCAGCAGCGCCGCCAGAATAGTCAGGATGAAGCCGGGTTCGAGGTAAATGAATCCGGCAGTGATAAAAGCCAGACCGATCTGAACCGGCTCGCGCCGGAAGATGGCGGGCGTACCGTCGCTCCAGGTTAAAAACATGCCGGTCAGCAGCGCCATTGACGACAGCACAGCGGCGGCCAACTGTCCTGCGGCGCCGAGATGACCGGCCATCTGTGTAAAAGGAGCAAATAGACCACGCCAGTTCAAACGCCAGCCGGTGATGATCGCCGCCGCGCCGGCGATGACAGCCGTAACCCAGGCCAGCAAAATCTGCCGGTCATACGGCTCGGCCAGATTCCCGGAGCTGACGGCATAACCGGCCAGCGCCCAGCGATCCCAGCCGCGATCGGCGCGGACATGCAGAAGGTGCTGCCCGGAAGTGAGGCGGGTCGCTGCCGGGACGAGGCGCAGTTCGGGGGACAGGCTGCCGCTGGTCAGGACAACATAGGCATTCCCCGCTGAATCACGCGGGACGGCGTTGGCGGGCTGGCCGTCCACCAGCAGATAGAGATAACCGGTGTAATCATCTTCGCGCAGCAGCAGCGCGATCTCGCTTCCGGCGAAGGTGAATTGAAGCTGGCTGTCCTGAAGCCAGCCGATGTCCGCGCCCATCCGTCCAAACGTCCAGACGCCGCTGTACTGGGCATACGGGTTGACCGGGGCAAAGAGGCCGTTTTCGGCGCTGTTTGCACGCGGGCGCGCGGCGAGAGACTGGTAGAGCGACGTGGGGCTGCCATCGGGTGCGATCAAAGCGAAACCCCAGAGCGGGTCATCTTCAGCGGCGGGCGGCTGCCAGTGCTGCAAAATCATGCCGGCCAGCCAGGGCCACTCACGATCAGCGCGGTCGAGCGCCGCCAACGTGTAGGTGATTTGTTCATCTGCGCTGACGTTTCCCCAGATGGAGGGCTGACCGCGCCAGTCGGCGGGCAGGCTGTTCCATCCCCAATGGCTGGCCCACAATGCCTTAGCGCCATCCCCGTTTTGCGCCATCTCCTCGCGTAAGGCGACGATGCGCGAGAAATTCAGTACGCTTTCGTCCACTGTCCGGTCATCGGGGGACAGGTCGAATCCGTAGGGTTTGGCCGCCGCTGCATCGAAATAGGGCTGCGCGCCCAGCGCGTACAGGGCGCGCAGATACCGGATGTCGCTGATGTTGCGCGGGCCGGTTTCGGTCGTTGGGGCGAGCGCGGCGACGATCACGGTCGCGTTGGCGTCCGCGCCATGAATGGCGAAATAGGCTTCTTTCAACAAGGCAACATAATCCGCCGGGCGCGGCTCCAGCCCGCCCCAGGCATCGGCCAGATTGGGTTCGTCCCATATCTGGTAGAAGTCTATCGTTTGCCCGTAACGCGTGGCGAAAGCCTGGACAAAAGCGGCGAAATCGGCAGGGTTCTGGGGTGGCGCGGTTGAGCGGTCGGCCTGCGGGTGGCGCGCCCAAGCGGGGGTATTGACCAGGACAGCGACTAACTGCAAGTTGGGGTGGGCGTCTACAGCCTGAACAACCGTATCCCAGGTCTGCCAGCGATAATCGCCGGCTGCTGGTTCGATTTCGTCCCAGCGGATAAACTGCCGAACCCAGGTGACATGCGCCGTTTCCATTCTCTCCAGTTGGGCTGCCAATTCGGCGGGTGTGTACTGTTCCAGCGCAGCGTTAACGCCGAGGCGAGGAACACGAAAGGGAAGCCGAGACTCCTGTACCGGGTTGACATAACCGCGAAGCTGATGATCACGTGCGTCGAGGGTGGCAAATGCCGCCAGCACACTGCCCAGTAACGCAAACAGCGCCGCCAGAAAAAGGATAGGATCGCGCTTCATAGCGTCCAGACCGGATTGGAAGCGCCGCCGTCCAGGGTAAGCTGATGGGCGACCGCTGACTCAACATCAATAATCCACAGATTGCCCTGATAGATGAACGCGATCTGGCGGCCATCGGGACTCCAGGCAAATTCCTGGTTTTGATAGACCGACTCGCCGGCTTTGATGCCCGGCTCGTTTTGAGGTGGAAAGATGGTGCGGGCGTTGCTGCCGTCCCGGTCGGCGACGACCAGATCGTATTCACCGTTGATGCTGTTAAATGGATCGCGCGCGCGCAGGTAAGCCATGTAGCCTGCCGGGAACTGGCTCTCCGGGTTTGATACCGATGGCGAGAACTGTGGAGCGGCCCAGATGCCGGCGTTTTTGACAAGGTTCGCCGAAAAAGCGCCGGTGGTGTCGGCGGCGGCGATATCAAAAGCCGGGCTGTTTTCGGGAAGTTCCCGCCCCACCGGCGCACCATGAATGGTGGTGATGAGCGTGGTGCTGTCGGGCGCCCAGGAGACGGTCGCCCGCCAGGACCAGTCGGCGCGGGTCAAAAACACGGCGTAGCTGAGGAGCGCGTCGTCAAGCGTGCCGGTTTCCAGGTTGACCAGCCCGAATGCATCGGCCTGCACCCAGGCCAGTTTTTGGCCGTCAGGCGACCAGTGGTAGCGCGTTCCCCACCATGAATACGGGCCACCGGGGGGATTTTCGAGTATCTGCTGGATGCTGAGCGTTTCGCCGGTACGTGGATCCACGCGCATCTGCCACAGGTCGTTGAATGCGCGCCAACCGGGCGCGGCCTGGCTGGCTTCGCCGGTTGAATAACTGATGGTATTCTGTAGACCGGGAATCCAGTCGGCGTACAAGACATCACCCAGCACCAGGCTTACCGGCTCAGTCCCGGCTGGAACATCCGCGATGAGCCATAGACTGTTGAATGTTCCGCCGTCTACGCCGGTTTCCTTGCGTGTGAAAAGAAGCTGGCGTCCATCCGCAGATAGACGAAAAACGCGCTTATCAAGATCGCTGGAGATGGTCAGGGGGCGTTTGGTCGTGCTGCTGCCACGCATACTCCAGGCGTTGCCACTGCTGATGTAGGTCAGCGTGCCGTTGATAGGAACCGGCTCAACCTGTCCGGTCGGGCCGACGTAGATGATTTCATCCTGCGCCGTGACGATTTCCGTCCGGCTGATTTCGACGCGCTCACTTGGCACGCCATCGCGGATGGTCACGCGGTAACAAACCTCCAGCGTGCCGTTCTGCCCGGCCTGGCCGATGCGCTGCTCGCCGGGTTCAAGACCTTCGTTAAGGAGTGTGGTCTGTTTATACGGAATTTCCGATTGTTCGCATTCGGTCGTTTCGGCCACGCGCACGACCGTCACCCGCATCCCGTCGCTGATCTGGGTGAAGGGCGGCGGGTTTACGTCGTCAAGTTCGCCTAACTCAACGTTCACTTTGGGGTCGCGCAGGAACTCGCCAACTGTCACAGGGGCAGGATAGGCGAACTTGCGCTCCCGGCCATCGGCGAGCAGCGTAATCTGGATGGACGGCGCTTCCGGCGCTGCCCGGCAGGCTGCCAGGAGGAATGTGCTTACAACAATACAGAGCAGGAGTCGTTTCATCGTTAAACCAGGTCTGGTTGTCAAGGAAGATGGCGAACCAGACTCGCCACACAGGACAAATCCGGTTCGCACACGAGCAGTCCGCCTATGGCAGCCAGGATGCGCTGCTGTCATCGGCGGGATGGTTGGTCAGGTTGACCGGGTTTGTGCCATCGTCGTCCATGACGAAAATGTCGTTATTACCGTCGCGGTCAGAGACGAAGGCGATCTGTGAGCCATCAGGCGACCAGGTCGGGCGGGTGTCGCTGGCCGGGTGATTGCTGATGTTCACCGGGATGCCGTCTGCGCCGAGCAGATAAATTTCGTTATTGCCATCGCGGTCGGAGACAAAAGCGAGTGTCTGGCCGACCGGTGCTGGCACCGGGCTGCCGTCATTGGCCGGGTGATTAGTGAGGTTGACGAGGTTCAAGCCGTTGGCGTCCATGACGTAGATTTCGTTGTTACCGTCGCGGTCAGAGACGAAGGCGATCTGTGAGCCATCGGGCGACCAGGCCGGGCTGCTGTCGCTGGCCGGGTGGTTAGTCAGATTGATCAGGCTGCCGTCAACCTCCAGTCTATAGATTTCATTGTTTCCGTCACGATTGGTGGCGAATGCAAGCGGCGTCGTAATCGGCAGGGTAGGGGGCTGCTGCACTTCGTTGACGGTGATGAGCGCGGTAGCCTGGCTGCTGCCGCCGGGGCCGGAGACGGTGAGGGTGACGGTGAAGCTGCCGGGATTGGCGAAGGTGTAGGATGGGCTGGCTTCGCCGGATGCGCCGCCGTCGCCGAAGTCCCAGGCGTAGGCGGTGATGTCACCGGAGGACTGGTTGGTGAACTGAACGGTGAGCGGGGCGTCGCC
>JACAES010000124.1 GCA_013388735.1 Chloroflexota bacterium
AGACTAGCGAAGCTCTGCTGCTTGTCGGGCTGCCAGTCAACCAGCCTATTGTCTCGACACGGCGTATGCGGTTAAAGTGAGCCATGCTCCACCTCGTGCGAGTGCGTCAGGGACAAGCCGGCCGCTTTAGCGGCTGGTCGTTGACTCCCCCCGCCCCTGAGTTTTGGAGAGGGTGTCAAGAAAGACGGGGGGACAGATACGAGGGGTTAATCACACAGTATCTATCAGACGCCGGCGGCTGCGGGCGTGGTTTCGTCAAGCGGCTGAAGCCGGTCTTCACGCGCGCCCAACCAGTTGATGGCCGAGAGCGCCGCCTTGCAGCCGTCGCCGGCGGCGGTGATGGCCTGCCGGAAAACGCTGTCGTGGATTTCTCCGGCAGCGAACACCCCTTCGACGTTCGTGCCGTGCCGGTCGTTAATCAGCACATAGCCGGAAGCATCGGTGTCAAGCTGGCTGCCAAAAACGGCGCTGTTCGGGTCGTAGCCGATGAAGATGAACACGCCCTCGGTGGGGTGCAGGGTCTTCTCGCCGGTCTTGAGGTTGCGCAGGCGCACGCCGCTGACGACGCCGTGTTCGTTCGCCAGCACTTCTTCGACGACCGAATCCCAGGTGAAGCTGATCTTGGGGTTGTCGAAGGCGCGCGTTTGCAGGGCGGTGCTGGCGCGCAGGCTGTCGCGCCGGTGGATGATATTCACGTGGCTGGCGAACTTGGTCAGGAAGATGCCTTCCTGAAGCGCCGAGTCGCCGCCGCCGACCACCACGATTTCCTTGCCCCGGAAGAAGTAACCATCGCAGGTGGCGCAGTAGCTCACGCCGCGACCGGTGTATTCGGCCTCGCCGGGGACGTTCAGTTTGCGCGGGTTGGCGCCGATGGTGACGATGACGGCATCGGCCAGATATTCTTCGTTTTCGGTCGTCACCCGGAAGGGCGAGCCATGCTCGAAATCAACGGCGGTGACGCTTTCGTACAAAAACTGCGCGCCGAACTTTTCGGCCTGCTGCCGCATCTTCTCAACCAGGTCGGGGCCGGTCGTGCCATCCGGGAAGCCGGGGAAATTCTCGACCTCGTGCGTGGTGGAAATCTGCCCACCGAGCAGCTTGCCGGTGACGATGACGGTGCTAAGCTGGGCGCGGGCGGTATACAGGCCGGCTGTGAGTCCCGCCGGGCCGGAACCAATGATAACGACACGTACTTTCTGCATGGTACAACCTCAATTTTGTAGACTGTTGTAGGATGATCGCTTAACCGATGCCGTCCAACTGACCGCTGTTTTCGGCGCGCAGAATAGCGACCAGCGCCTCGAATTCCTCGAAGCAGTCCCGGCAGCAGCACAGGTGCGTGGCTACTTCCGGCAGCAGATCGTTGATCTTCGCGCCCATCGCCACTCGCTCCGCCAGGCAGTCGAGTTCCCTGGCACAGGTTTCGCAGTCCAGACAATCGTCATAGTGCGAAGTGACGATGCAGTCAATCAGTTTATGGAGTTCGCCTTCGTGTAACGACATAAGCGGTATTCTTTCCTGCTCATTACATCGGACGAGTAATCGAGCGGTGATCTTACACAGCAGCCCCGGCCAGCTTTTCGGCAAACGCTTATTCTTCAAACAGTTTGAGCATATAGTCGGTAGAAAGCCCCTGCGCTTCGAGATGCTGCCGGAGTTTGCGGCGGGCATCATGCAGGAGCTTGTAGAGGGCGTTCCGGTTCGTCCCCAGCCGTTCGGCCACGATCTCCAGCGGAACATCCTGTAATGCCACCGCCGAAAGCGCCTGGTACTGGCGTTCGGTCAGCGCCTCGCGCAGCGCGCGTTCGATCTTCATCATCACATCGGCGCGTTCGGTGGCGTTTTCCGGGGTGGGGGCGGTGTGGGTGGGAAAGGTATCGCCGGCAGAAGGCAGCACTTCGCCTTCGGCGGTCAGACCATCCAGGCTGAAGTCCTTGTAGCGCGACCGCCGCAGGTCGCTGATCGCCAGCCGGACGGCGATTTTGGTGGCCCACGTGGTAAACCGGCTGTCGCCCCGGAAACTGTCCAGGTTGTCCATCACGCGCAGGGTGGCATCCTGCGCCAGGTCTTCGGCCATCTGGCCGAGTTCCTGGCCGGAGAGATGCGTCAGGTCGCTGCGTTCGCGGCTGAGGTAATAAAAGATGCCGCGCTGAAGCCGGTAGCGCAGGTCTTCCAGCGCAGGCGCCTGGACATCGGGCTTGCCGGTGAGGTCGGCGAGCCACTGTTCGTTGGTGCGATCTATCATGCGATCCGTCATCGGAATAGAAAAACCACGCGCCGGCAGGGCCAGCCCGGTTTGGGATTATAACGCGCTTTTTCAGGCGCGGACGAATTTAATGTGCAGCACCAGATGTCCCAAACGCAGGTCGTCGCCGTCCCGCAGGACGCGCGGCTGGTTGGCGATCAATCGCTGGCCGTTGAGGTAGGAGCCGTTGTGGCTGCCCAGGTCCATGATGTTGAGCGAACCTTCGTGCCGCAGGATGATCGCGTGTTTGCGCGAAACGCCTTTTTCCGCCCCGCCGAAGTTCTGCAAATCAATCGGCGGGGACGTGTCCGTGTCGGGGTCGAAGCGCCCGATCACCAGTTCCTCTACCGAATTGGCGTCAAAGATGAATGGTTCTGGCACGCCCCGCACGTAGATCAGCAGGTTCATGCGCGCCCCGAAATGCGCCGTACCCCAGCGCGGCTGCCCTTCCTCAAAATCGGTGTTGCCCAGAGCGCGGGTTGCCGACCAGCGGAGATTCTCTTCGTTCGAGTCCGGGTCCTGTTTTTCTTTCACAATCTCATCTCGTCTGAACCGCTTTGCAAACTCTATCAGGATTTTACCATCGTTTCTCTTAACGGTTATCAATTTAACCCGAAAGTTTGTAAAATATATCCTGTAAGGCGCGGCCAGAACTCTCACCGCAGATTCATGATTGTAATATTGACCGCTTAAGCCCGGAACAGTTATCATCGAATGGAATGCGCCTGTGCCTGAGGCAGTAAGCATTACCCTCTCGTGCGATTGAAACCAGGATTATAATAAAGCTCGACGGAATGGTAGCGTAGAAAGGAGAAGGGCGCGCTTTGATGCCGCTGGTAAGCGACAACGTTCGCGCCATTTCCCGTGAATAATCGAGACCCGCATAACGATAACAATCCCCTGAACAACCGGAACGCCCAGCGCTTCTGGTTGATTTTGGGGGCCGTCATTTTGCTGTTGTTCCTGTTCGTGTTTGGAACACCCAGCAACTTCCCCAGCGGCAACCGTATTTCGCTGGATGATTTCGCCGATTATGTCCGACAGGGCAACGTCACTTCCATCACCGTGCGCGGCGGCCAGGATGTGATCATCGAACTGCGTAATGGCAATACAGTGACCTATTATAAAGAACGCGAAACCGACCTGTTCGAGGCGCTGACGACCTTCGGCGTCACCAACCGGCAGATCGCAGACATTCGTTACATCGAGCAGCAGGGCGACAATACGACCGGCCTGGTCTTCCAACTGGCGGTCGCCGTCGTGCCGACGCTGCTCATCATCTGGCTGCTGTGGCGGATGATGCGGTCGGTTCGCACCGGGCAGGATCAGGCGCTGAACTTTGGGCGCAGCCGCGCCCGCGTCTCGCGGGATATGGAACGCCCGCAGGTGACGTTCGCCGACGTGGCCGGCTGCGAAGAAGCCAAAGAAGAACTGAAGGAAATCGTCGAGTTCCTGAAAGAGCCGGAGAAGTTCATCCGGCTGGGGGCGCGCATCCCCAAAGGCGTGCTGATGGTCGGCCCGCCCGGCACCGGCAAAACGCTGATGGCGCGCGCGGTCGCCGGCGAGGCGGGCGTGCCGTTTTTCAGCATTTCCGGCTCGGAATTTGTGGAGATGTTCGTCGGCGTGGGCGCGTCCCGCGTGCGCGACCTGTTTGATCGGGCCAAGGCCGAATCGCCGGCGATTGTGTTCGTGGACGAAATAGATGCGGTAGGCCGGCATCGCGGCGCAGGGCTGGGCGGCGGCCACGACGAACGCGAGCAGACGCTTAATCAAATCCTGGTGGAGATGGATGGTTTTGAAACCGGGACGAATGTCATCGTCATGGCAGCCACCAACCGACCGGACATCCTCGACCCGGCGCTGCTGCGCCCTGGCCGGTTTGATCGTAAAGTGGTGATGGATAACCCGGACGTAAAAGGCCGTCAGGACATCCTGAAGGTTCATATCAAGGGCAAACCGCTGGCTGCCGACGTAGACCTGGAAGCGATGGCGAAAATCACGGCGGGTTTTTCCGGCGCTGACCTGGAAAACCTGATTAACGAGGCGGCCATCCTGACCGCGCGGCGCAATAAAAAGGCCATCGGCATGAGCGAAATGCAGGAAAGCATGGAGCGTGTCATTATGGGGCCGGAGCGCAAGACGCGCGTCATCACCGAAAAAGAGAAAAAGGTGATCGCCTATCACGAGGCCGGCCACGCCATCCTGCATCACCTGCTGGAAAACGCCAACCCGGTGCATAAAATCACCATCATCCCGCGCGGGCGCGCCGGCGGTTACGTCATGTCGCTGCCGGAGGACGACATCTTCCTGCGTTCGCGCGAGGAGTTTGAAGACCAGATCGCGGCGGCGATGGGCGGGCGCGCGGCGGAGGAGATCATCTTCAACCGTCTGACGACCGGAGCCAGCAGCGACTTGCAGCAGGCCACCCATCTCGCCCGCGCGATGGTCACGCAGTACGGCATGAGCGAAACGCTGGGGCCGCGCACCTTCGGCGGCGGGCAGGGTGCGGTTTTCCTGGGGCGCGAGATCGGCGAGCAGCGCGATTACAGCGAACAGGCCGCCGAACAGATTGATGGCGAGGTGCGGCGCATCGTGCAGATGGCCTATGACCGCGCTTACAGCACCCTGACGGAAAACCGCGACAAGCTGGACGCGCTGGCAGCCATCCTGCTGGAGCGCGAGACGCTTGACCGCGAGACGTTTGAAGCGGTCATGAACGGCACGCTGACGCTGGGCGAAACCAACGGCAGCGCACCCACCGGCGCGGCGGACTAGCGCGGCTTTGCGCGGCCTGGGGCGGCCCGACGTGGCCGCCCCTACCGGTATCTCCCGAATGCCCTGGGTCGGCCACCTAAATCATAAAATCCAGTTCCGGCTGCAAGGGCGCTTCCCTGATCCGCCCGTTCGCGCCGCCGGCCCGCGCCCGCAGCTGGTCTTCCAACCGTTCGATACGTTCCAGCATATCTTCCATGCGGTCGGCAATCACGTCCGGCAGGTTGCCGTGCTGCAAGTCAGGATGGTCGGGCGTGGGGCGTTCGCCCCGGCGCGGGACGGGTTTGCCGGGGATGCCGACCACCACGCGGTCTGGCCCGACGTCTTTGACGACCACCGCGTTGGCGCCGATGCGGGTATTCCTGCCGATGGTGATCGCGCCCAGCACCTTCGCCCCTGCGCCGACCACGACACAATCTTCCAGCGTGGGATGGCGTTTGCCTTTTTCCAGGCTGACGCCGCCCAGCGTGACGCCGTGATACAGCGTCACGTCCGCGCCGATTTCGGCGGTTTCGCCGATGACCACGCCCATGCCGTGATCTATGAACAGGCGCGGCCCGATGCGGGCGGCAGGGTGAATTTCGATGCCGGTGATGGCGCGGGCGATATAAGCGACGGCGTGGGCGGCCAGTTTCCAGCCCATCTTCCAGAAGCGAAAGGCCAGCCGATGCGCCCAGACGGCGTGCAGCCCCGGATAAAACAGGATCACTTGCAGCCCGTTACGCGCGGCGGGGTCGCGCTGAAGCACCGATTGAATATCGTCCCGCAAAGTCCTGAACATGCTCAATCCTCCAGGTGGGCATAAAGCGCCGTCGAAAGGTAACGTTCGCCAAACGAAGGGATGATAACGACGATCAGCCTGCCGGCGTTTTCCGCCCGCGCCGCCACCTGCAGGGCCGCCCAGGCCGCCGCTCCGGACGAAATGCCGACCAGCAGCCCTTCATGGGTCGCCATTTTGCGGGCGGTTTCGATGGCGTCATCGGCGCTGACGGTGATGATCTCGTCGTAAATGTGGGTGTTGAGGATGCCCGGCACGAAACCCGCGCCGATGCCCTGGATGGGGTGCGGGCCTTTCTGCCCGCCGGACAGCACCGGCGAGGCGGCGGGTTCGACGGCCACCATCTTCACCGACGGCTTGCGCGCCTTCAGCACTTCGCCCACGCCGGTGATCGTGCCGCCTGTGCCGATGCCCGCCACGACCATATCCACCTGGCCGTCGGTGTCGTTCCAGATTTCTTCGGCGGTGGTGCGGCGGTGGACTTCGGGATTGGCGGGGTTTTCAAACTGCTGCGGAATCCAGGCGTTGGGGGTGCTGGCGGCGATTTCCTGCGCTTTGGCGATTGCGCCGCCCATGCCTTCCGGCCCCGGCGTCAGCACCAGTTCCGCGCCGTAGGCACGCAGCAGCTTGCGGCGTTCCCTGCTCATCGTCTCCGGCATGACCAGGATCAGGCGGTAGCCGCGCTGGGCGGCCACCATCGCCAGCGCGATGCCGGTGTTGCCGCTGGTCGGCTCGATGATGACGGTATCCGGCGTCAGAGTGCCGGCGCGTTCGGCGGCTTCGATCATCGAAACGCCGATGCGGTCCTTGACGCTGTGCGCCGGGTTGAAATATTCCAGCTTGGCGACCACCTGGGCTGGCAGGCTGGCGGCCAGGCGGTTGATGCGAACGAGCGGGGTATTGCCGATCAACTGGGTGACGTTATCTGCGATTTTCATCCTGTGACTCCTTGTATACCGGGTAGGAATAAAGCAATAAAAAACGGGCCGCTCCGTGTGAAGCGACCCGTCCATAAACACCTGTCCCTAAATCAGGCAGCGCGGTATCGTCTCAGCGGAGGCGCTCCGTGAGGTGGATACAACAGGGACAACAGGCGAACGTCATCTTAACCATAAAACGATTGTACGCCATCGCGCAGGCGGATGCAATAACCGGACATGAGCGATGTGTGAGAAGCATCGCCCTGGGTTCAAACTTCTGACAGGAAACCGGCAGCTGACACCTAAAGACGGCACCGGCAATCACCGTCCTGTTATGCCGTCATATACCGCTCGATCAGCCGCGCGGCGTTGACTGCGCCGTTTTCGGCGCAGATTTTTTCGCCCAAGGCGGCGCGATCGCGGAGACCTTCGTCCGTCGCTGCCGTTTTCAGCGCGGTGGCGAAGTTTTCCACCGTGAGTTTGTGGCGCGGGATAGGCGCAGGGCCGACCCCCAGCTTATGAATCCACTTTCCCCAGAACGGCTGGTCATACAGAAACGGCACGATCAGGGTGGGTTTTCCGGCGCGCAGCCCTGCCCCCGTCGTCCCCGACCCGCCATGATGCGCCACCGCCGCCATACGCGGGAACAGCCATTCGTGCGGCGCGGCGTCCAGCTTGAATACGGTATCGGGCAGATCGCCATTGCCCAGGCCGCCCCAGCCGGTCAGCAGCAGCCCGCGCTGGCCGTTTTGCTTCAGCGCCGCCAGGGCGGTATGCGTCACGCGCTCGAAGTCTGCGTCCGACATGCTGCCGAAGCCGACGTAGACCGGCGCGGGACCGTCGGCCAGGAAATCCAGCAGCGCCGCCGGGGGCTGCCAGTCCTGCTGCTGGTCAAGAAACCAGTAGCCGGTAATGTGAATGTGGTCGCCCCATTCCTTCGGGCGCGGGATGACATGCGGGCTGTAAGCGTACAGCACCGGAATCGGCCTGCCGCTGATGTCGTTATAGGGATAACGGAGCGAATAGTTCGACAGGCCGATCCGCCGCCGGTAGCGGTTGACGCGGGCGCGGAACACCAGATGAATGGCATACTGCCAGACCTGGTGCGAGAGGCCGTTGATGTCCCAGTCAAACGGCCAGACCACCGCCGTAAATTCGCGGGTGCGGTCGAAGGGGCAGATGTCCATACGGAAGGCCGGCACGTTCAGCTTTTCAACAATCGGATGGCTGCCGCCCGAAGTCTGGTTGGTGTACAGAACGGCGTCGGCGTCCTGACAGGCGCGGTAGCCGTTTTCCAGCGCCTCCTCGAAGAAGGCGCTGGCGAAACGATAGTAGGTCAGCGCGAAATCGGCCGGGTTGGTGCCGCACTTCATCAGGCCGTCCACCAGTTTAACCGGGTCGCCGCCCAGGTTGGCGAATTCCAACCCCTGACCGGTGATGAATGCCGCGAAGTTCGCGTGGGTGGCAAAACGCACTTCATGCCCGGCGCGCCGGAGTTCCACGCCCAGCGCCACGTAAGGCTGAACGTCCCCGCGCGTGCCGACCGAAATCATTGTAAAACGCATGATATTCTCCTGGGAGTGTGCTGCACGATTTCATCGTAACACGGGATGCCGGGAACGCAGCCTTAAATGTGGGGGGTATTTCCGGCGCCGAAATCAGCCGGCCAGGGCGACTTCCTGCGCGCGGCGAGCGATGCGGGGAATCATCGCGCCGAACGCCTCAAAACGCCGATCCTGCGTCTGGCCGCGCTGGTAGCGCACGTAAATCTGCGCCGCGATGACCACCAGCTTAAACAGCCCCAGCGCGTGATAAAAACCGATGCGCGATACGTCGCGCCCGCTGCGTTCGGCGTACCGGCGCACCAGTTGGTCGCGGGTCAGAAAGCGATTGTCGCCGACCGGCATCATGGCAGTGGCCTGGAGATAAGGCGGGTCGTCCGGCTGCGACCAATAGGTGAGCAGCGCGCCCAGGTCGGCCAGCGGGTCGCCCAGCGTACACATATCCCAATCGAACACGGCCACCAGCCGTCCGGGGTCGTCCGCCGCCAGCATGACATTATCCAGCTTATAATCGTTATGCACCAGCGCCGGCGCGCCTTCCGGCGGCAGGTTGGTCTTCAGCCAGTCGTAAACGGCGTCCATCTCCGGCAGGTCTGCGGTTTTGGCGTTTTGCCAGCGTTTGAGCCAGCCGTCCACCTGCCGCGCGATAAAACCGGCGGGTTTGCCCAGGTCGTCCAGGCCAAGCGCCGCGTAATCTACGGCGTGGAGGGCGGCCAGCGCGTCCACCAGGGCTTCGCTCATGCGGCGCGGCGCGTCCGGCAGGGCGGCGAACTCATCCGGGATGACCTTCCGCACCACCACGCCCGACCGCCGCTCCATGATAAAAAACGGCGCGCCGATCACCGAAACATCGTCGCAGAACAAAAACGCGCGCGGCGCGAGCGGAAAAGCCCGGTGCAGCGCCGACAGCACCCGGTATTCGCGGCTCATGTCGTGCGCGCCGGGCGCGACCGGCCCCAGCGGGGGTCGGCGCAGCACATACTGGTGCGTCTCGTAATCCAGCAGATAGGTGAGGTTGGCCGCGCCGCCGCCGAACTGTTGGACGGCCAGCGGGTTCTGGCTGCCGGGGAGCTGGCCGCACAGATAGGCGGACAGCCGCGCCTCGTCAAAACGTTCGTCAGGCCGGACGGGGATGGTATCGCCGCTCATCAGACCCGGCCCTCAGCGCGTATAACTGCCATCGTCGAAGATGCCGGTCGGGTGGCAGCCCCGGCGCGCGCCGGCGGCTTCGATTTCCAGCTTTTTCAGTTCTTCGTAGTGGGCCGTGTTGGGGGGGTAGGAAACCACTTCGGCATAACCCTGCTGCACCAGCGCCGCGTTGACGAACAGATCGCCGGCGTAGATGTAACGCAGCCGCCGCCCGTACTGGTCTGTATCCTCGGCGTCGGCCACCAGCCGAACGGTTTTGCCTTCCACCAGCAGCCGGTTCGCCTGGGTCGCTTCGCGGTAGCACGCCTGGTCGCTTTCCGGCGTGTTGATGCCGATATAGCGGATTCGCAGCGTCTGGCCGTTGAGGTTCACGTCAATCGTATCGCCGTCAATGATTTTGACGACGGTGGCGCTGTCGCCGTCGGGGATGCTGCCGCCGGGTGTGCCGCCGCCCGGCGCGTCCGGGTCAAAGCCGAAGGTGCAGGCGAACAGGGAGAGGAAGGCCAGTGCCGGGTAGACGAGTCTTTTTATACGAGACAGGGTTGGCATGATTAACTCTCATCAGGGTTATTAAACGAGTTTCCGGCTTTATCAGGCATTCTGCTTGGTTATCTCCTCATGGACGCCCGGCTTTTACCCCCCGCGCGCTCAGGGGACAGCCCTCACCCTCGGCCCCTCTCCCGAACGTGTTGCGCGCTGGGAGAGGGGGAACGAGGGGGTGAGGGCGCAAAAGCGGATAAACCAGAATGAGATGCTATAATCTCTACTCTACCAATAAACGGCTGTGACTTACAAAACTTGACCTGCGATTATGAGGATTTTGTCATGACACCGCTTTATCCCCTGCGGCTGAACCCGGCGCTGCACGTCCGCGTCTGGGGGGGCCGTCGCCTGCAAACCGTCTTTCACAAGGCGCTGCCCACCGATGAGCCGTATGGCGAATCGTGGGAGGTGCACGATACCGCCACCGTCGCCGACGGCCCGCTGGCCGGGCAAACACTGGGCGCGCTGTTGGCGACCTGCGGCCACGACCTGATCGGGCCGGACAATGACCCGGCGGCGGGCTTTCCGCTGCTGCTCAAGCTGATGGACGCCCGCGACTGGCTGTCGGTGCAGGTTCACCCGAACGACGAGCAGGCGCGCCAACTGGAAGGCGAGCCGCGCGGCAAAACCGAAGCCTGGCTCGTGCTGGATGCCGAGCCAGGCGCGCGGCTGGTAATCGGCGTGCAGCCCGGCACCACGCGCGCCGCGCTGGCCGAAGCCATCCGGCAGAACACGCTGCAAGACCGGCTGGTGTATGCCGAAGTAACGGCAGGTGACCTACTGCTCAACAACGCTGGGGCGATTCACGCCCTGGGGCCGGGGCTGCTGATCTACGAAATCCAGCAGTCGTCGGATACGACGTACCGCCTGTACGACTGGGGGCGGCTGGGGCTGGACGGCAAACCGCGCGCCCTGCACATCGAAAAAGGCGTGGCCGTCGCCAACCTGGACACGCTGCCGGAAATCCGGCACACCGCCGGGGACGAGCGCCCGCAGGTGGAACTGGTGCGCTGCCCCTACTTCACGACCATCCAGCATCGGCTGACCGGCGACGCGATCATGCTGGATACCGGCGGACGCCGCTTCGACATCCTCACGGCGCTGGACGGCCAGGCCGCCATCGTCTATAACGGCCAGCCCACCGTCCTGTCCGTCGGGCAAACGGCGCTGATTCCCGCCAGCCTGGGCGCTTATACGCTGTCCGGCCCGGCACGGGTGCTGCGTTCGTTTCAGACACTTGATTAAGGGGGCTGCCGGTGATTCGTATCGCTATCCTCACCGATACGCCGCAGGCCGGCGACCGGCACGAAACGCCTTACGGCCTGTCCGCGCCCATCGGCCAAACCGGCCTGAACGGGGCGGACGCGCTGGTGTGCGCGCCGTCTGCTGATGACCCACGCGCCACAATCCAGGCGCTCAAAGACCGGGGCGCGACGCATGTCTGGCTGTGCGAGTCGGTAGGGGCGCTGTCGCCGCTGCTGGAGCCGGGCGACTGGCTGACGCCGGATGATTACATAGACGGCACGCGCGGCCAGCATTATACCTACTTCAGCGACAAAACCGGGGGCTACGTGCAGCAGACTCCGGCTTTCGACCCGGCCAGCCGGGAGGCGCTGCTGGCCGGGGCGGCTGCCGTTTCGCCGCGACCGTTCCGGCGCGGGGTGTATGTCTGCGTCAGCGCGACGCGCCTGGAAACCCCGGCAGAGGCGCTGTTCTGGACGCGCGCCGGGGGACATGCTGCCGGGCGTTTCCTCAGCCCCTATCTGACGCTGGCGCGCGAGCTTGATCTGGCGGTAGCGGCGCTGGTCGTCATCACGCGGCGGGGCGGCGCAGCGGGCGCGGCGCGTCCCTTTGCGGATTATGCGCCCGCGCTGGCGGCGGCGCAGGCGGCATTGGGCAGTTAACGCGCGCCGTTCTGCCGGTGCCAGGCGACCGTTTCGCGGATGGCGTCCCGCAGCGGCGTGGCAATCCTGCCGAACAACCGCTCGAATTTAGCGGCATCCACGATGAACGGCTCGTCGAACTGGTACAGCACTTCGTCGTAACCGCGCAGCGGCGGCACGAACAAACCCATCAGCGGCAGCATCACCGCCCGCAGCGGCGACTTTTTGAGGGCGGCGATTTTCGGCTCGACGCCGGCTTCTTCCGCGATCATGGTCACGAATCGGCGCGGCGTCACCGTTTCGGCGCTGGGGATATGCCACGCCTGCCCGAACGCCTCGTCACACTCGCCCAGCATCACCAGCGCCCGGCCAATGTCCGGCATATAGGTATAGCTGTGCGGCACGTCCGGGTCGCCCATCATCTGCACGGTTTTACCGGCCAGCAGCGGGACGAACATGCGGTCGCCGGCGGACGACTCGTGGACGCGCGGGCCAAAAAAGTCGGACGCCCGCGCGCTGACCACGCGCACTTTGCCGCTGCGGTGGGCGTCGAACAGGTCTTGCGTCATGCGGGCGCGGGTGGGGCCGCGTGTGCCGCGAGTCGCGTTCATGGTCATATCTTCGGTCATCGGTTTGCCGCCGTGCGGCCCGTACATATACAGGTTTTCCATCACCACCAGCCGCGCGCCGCCGGACGCCGCGCCTTCCAGCACGCCGGCTTGCAGCGGCGGGAACTGCTCGGGCCATTTATGATAGTCCGGCGCGTTCAGACAGTTGTAAACAACCGCCGCGCCCCGGCACAGGTCGCGCGTGCTGGCCGGGTCGGCGGCGTTCCCGGCAGCCACTTCCACGCCGGCAGGCACATTCGCCCGCCCGCTGCGGTTGACCAGGCGCACGCGATGATGCCGCCGCGCCAGTTCATCCACGACGGCCAGCCCCACCGGCCCCGACCCGAATACGACATGCAGTTCCGCGTTCATAAGATTTGGCGCAGGAAACCACCAGCTTTAGCGGGTGGATGAATGCGCTCTTGCTCCTTTCGTGGTATAATGGTCTTGGGTGAAGACACTCCCTCACGGGAGCAACGGTTAC
>JACAES010000125.1 GCA_013388735.1 Chloroflexota bacterium
CAGATTGCCAATGAAAACGAAAGGACACAAAAAACCCGGTTAGGCCGCATCCAGAAGACGCTGAAGATCGCCGTACCGCAGCTTTCTGGCCTGGAACTGTACCGAGACAAAAAGGGTGTTGCACACTTGCGCGGTAGATATGAACACTGGCGACCTAAGGGAGCATGGCAGACCGAGGCTGAGTTTTCGGATGGTACACTCCGCCTGATTGGGTTTTTGTGGGCGCTGCAAGTTGGGGGTGGCCCGCTGCTGCTGGAAGAGCCGGAACTGTCGCTGCATCCGGGTGTGGTGCGCCATCTGGCACAAATGATGCTGCGTATACAGAAAGCCGCTCCTCGTCAGATATTGATTAGCACCCACAGCCCTGAGCTTCTGAGCGATGTGGGCATCGCGCCGGATGAAGTCCTGCTGCTGCTGCCGACCGGGGAAGGCACAGAAATCAGGGTGGGCGCGTCTGTGCCGGAAGTCATGGAAGAACTGAATGCCGGGCTGACGATAGCGGAAATCGTCATGCCGCGCACCGAACCGCCCGATATTTACCAACTCGCGCTGTTTGACGAATAGGGGCGGTGCTGTGTCCCGCTTTGAAGCGCATATCGCAGTTGAGGGAGTAACCGACGAGGCGGTTATCAAACGCCTGCTGCTGCACACCGGCATCGCCTGTGGTTATACGCGCGGGTTGGGTGGGAAACCCGCGCTGATTAAACAGCTGTCGAAATACAACGAAGCGGCTCGCTTTTCCAACTGGTTGGTGGTGGTGGATTTAGATCAGGATGCCGAATGCGCGCCGGAATTCGTGGCGAAAGAGCTGCCGAACGCTGCTGCCGGGATGCTGCTGCGGCTGCCGGTGCGGGCGGTTGAATCCTGGCTGCTGGCCGACCGCGAGCATCTGGCGAGTTATCTGGGGATTGCGGTACAGAACGTGCCGCTGAATCCTGACCTGGAAACCGACCCTAAAATAACACTGGTGAACCTGGCGAGGAAGTGCCGCAAAAGGGATATGCGCGAGGACATCCTGCCGCGCCCGAACAGCGGCTTAAAGACCGGCCCCGGTTACACCGGGCGGATGCTGGAATTTGTTCAGCATCGGGACTATCCCTGGCGGCCAGAGATCGCCGCCCAGCATTCGGACAGCCTGCGGCGCTGCATCGCTGCGCTGAAAAACTGGCAGCCGGTCGGTTATCATAAGCCTGATTAATGCCTGATTAGTGAGAGAAGGACACCCTGCATGACACTGACGATTGTCGGCCTGGGGCCGGGCAGCCTGGATGACCTGTCGCGCCGGGCGTGGCGCACGCTGAAAGCGGCCAAGACCGTTTATCTGCGAACCGGGCAGCACGGCTGCGTCCCCTGCCTGCCGCAGAACAACGGGCAGACGTACCACACCTTCGACGGCCTGTACGAGACGCTGGACGACTTCGCAGCGGTGTATGCCGCTATCGTGGAGCGGGTGCTGGAAGCGGCCAGAACCGGCGACGTGGTATACGCCGTGCCGGGCGATCCACTGGTGGGCGAGGCGACGGTGACGCAGCTTATGGCGAAAGCGCGCGAGGCCGGAGTCGCGGTCGAGATCGTCAGCGGCATCAGCTTCGTGGAGCCGGCGCTGGCGCTGCTGGGCGTGGATGCGCTGGACGGGCTGCAAGTGCTGGACGGTATCGGCGTGGCGGCCATGCACCATCCGCCGCTGAACCCGGATTATCCGGCGCTGCTGGGGCAGGTTTACAGCCGGGCGGTAGCCGCCGATGTGAAACTGACGCTGATGAACCAGTACCCGGACGATTTTCCGGTGAAGCTGATTCACGAGGCCGGGACGGAAAACGCCCTAGTGGAAGCCCTGCCGCTGTACGAAATTGATCGCAGCGCGCACATCCGGCACATGACGGCGCTGTATGTGCCGGCGCTGGGCCGCATGTCCAGCTTCGAGCAATTCCAGGAAGTGATCGCCCACTTGCGCGCGCCGGAAGGCTGCCCCTGGGATCGCAAACAGACGCACCAATCGCTGCGGCAGTATTTGCTGGAAGAAACCTACGAGGCGCTGGAAGCCCTGGACAGCGAGGATATGGCGGCGCTGGCGGGCGAACTGGGCGACCTGCTGCTGCAAATCGGGCTGCACGCGCAGATCGCCACCGAAGCCGGTGAGTTCACGATGGCAGATGTCATCAGCCGCATTAATCGCAAGCTGGTTCACCGTCACCCACACGTATGGGGCGACGTGAACGTGAGCGGCGCAGACGAGGTGGTCAAAAACTGGCAGGAACTTAAACGCGAGGAACAGGCCGAAGCGGGGCAGAAACGCGAGTCGCTGCTGGACGGCGTGCCGGCAGGTCTGCCGGCGCTGATGGCCGCCTACCGGTACCAGGGCAAAGCCGCCGGCCCCGGCTTCGACTGGGAACGGCTGGAAGATGTGATGGCGCATTTCCAGGAGGAACTGGCGGAAGTGCTGGCCGCGCAGACCGACGCCGAAAAACACGAGGAAGTCGGCGACCTGCTGTTCATGATGGTGAACCTGGCGCGCTGGCTGGAGGTCGAGCCGGAGACGGCGCTGCGGGAAGCCAACGCCAAATTTTACCGGCGCTTCCGTTATGTGGAGGAGGCCGTCAAAAAGACCGGACGCCCGATGGAGGCGTTTTCGCTGGCGGAACTGGACGGCTTCTGGAAGGAGGCGAAAGCCGGCGGGCTGTAAACGACGCAATAAAAAACCGCGTGGGTTACACACCCGCGCGGCGGTTGTTCAACGACGTGCGTATATTAGTTTAGTAGTCGCGCGGCCCACGACGTTCGGGCCGGCGATTGGGGCGTTCCTCGCGGGGGCGCGCCTCACTGACAGTGAGATTGCGCCGGTCCATCGTGAACCCGTTAAACCGTTTGATGGCTTCCTGAGCAGCTTCCTCAAGCGCCATTTCGACGAACCCGAACCCTTTGGAACGGCCAGTTTCCCGGTCGGTAATCACCGTCGCGCTGGTGACTTCACCGACCTGTTCGAACATTGTGCGGAGATCATTCTCTGTCACACTGTAGGGCAGATTGCCAACGTACAACTTCTTGACCACAGATTGCTCCTGCTTGCAAAAAAAAACTGACGAGTGATAGGTAAGCTGATCGTGGCAGAACGCAGAGCGGGCCGTTGCAGGAGGGCAACAGAGCGCGGCTTGCAATCTTGAACCTAAAACGCGCGAACACTATCACGTATAATCATGACACATATTAAAAGTTTTGTAAAGACAGACAGGGGAGAAAAGTTGAGAATGGGGCAGGGAAAACCCACCGGCGGCGGGCGATAAAAAAGAGAGCCAGTCAATCGAAACGATACTGGCTCTTAGATCGGGGCGACGGGATTCGAACCCATGACCTCTTCGACCCGAACGAAGCGCGCTACCGGACTGCGCCACGCCCCGCAACAGACAAAACTGAGTATAGGGTATAGGCAGTTGGTTTTCAAGGGGTAAATCAATGGAATCACAAAAACAGCCGGTGACGTTAACCGACCAGATGCGCGGGCTGACGCGCGGGCTGACGACGCGGGCGGGGCAGGTGCTGTACCGGGCGGGTGTGCATCCCGACACGATCACGCTGGCCGGGCTGGCGGTGGTGGCGGGGGCGGCGGTATTGATCGGGCGGGGGCAGATGCAGGCTGCCGGAGTGGTGCTGCTGGCCGGGCTGCCGCTGGACGCGCTGGATGGGGCGGTGGCACGGGCGATGCAGCGCCAGGATCGTTTTGGCGGCGTGCTGGATTCGACGCTGGATCGGTATGCCGACGCTTTTATTTTTGGCGGATTGAGTTATCATTTTGCCGTCCAGGGGCGCTTGGAAATGATGCTGGCGGCGCTGGCAGCTTTGATCGGCAGTTTCGCGGTCAGTTATGTGCGCGCCCGCGCCGGGGAAGCGGGGCTGTCGGTGAAGATCGGCCTGTTCGACCGCTTCGTGCGGGTGGTCGTGATCCTGGTCAGTCTGTTTGTTCCGGCGCTGCTGGATGTGGGCGTGGTGGCGCTGGCGGTTGGCACTAACCTGACCGGCTTGCAGCGCCTTTGGTACGTTTATCGAAATATCAATTAAGAGGTCGCTAAATCATGGAATTCCAGCGAGAAGGCATTTTACTTTTTGACCAGCTACAAATCCGCTACTACGGGTTAATCATCGTCCTCGCCATGCTGGTGGCGGCGACGGTGGCGGCGCGGCTGGCAAAGCGCGCCGGTTATGACCCAGAGCATGTGTGGGGCGGGCTGACGTGGGCGATCATCCCCGGCATTATTCTGGCGCGGTTGTGGTTCATCCTGTTCCCGTCGAAGTCCATCATCGAAGCGGGGCGGGATACGGCCTGGTATCTCCAGAACTTCTTCGATCTGCAAAACGGAGCCGTCGCCATCTGGAGCGGCGGGTTGAGCATCTTCGGGGCGGTGCTGGGCGGTTTCCTGGGGGTGTACCTGTATGCGCGGCGCAACAAGATGCCGCTCACTCCCTGGCTGGACATCGCCGGGGTGGCGCTGCCGCTGGCACAGGCGATTGGCCGGTGGGCGAACTTCGTCAACCAGGAATTGTACGGGACGGTGACGACGCTGCCCTGGGGCATCACGATTGATTCGGCGCATCGCATCGCGCCCTACCAAAGCACGATTGATTACCCGGTGGCGACGACGCTGTTTCACCCGCTGTTTTTATACGAATCGCTGTTGAGCGTGCTGGCGTTTATCGTGCTGCTGAACGTGTTCCTGCGCTACCGCAGCCGTTTGAAAAGCGGCGACATCTTCCTGTTTTACGTGATGCAGTACGCCGTCGTGCGCTTCCTGCTGGAATTCCTGCGCGTGGACGTGACGCTGGTGGGCGGCATCAACGTTTCGCAGGCGGTGACGGGCATCGGCTTCGTGGCGGCGCTGCTGTACTTCCTGTACCGCCACCGGGCGGGCGCGCCTGCCGAACAGGCCGGACAGCCGTCGGTGTAAGCTCTGGTCAACCTGATCGCAAAATCCCCTCTCCACCCGGAGAGGGGACTTTTTTTACGCGGCGCGAAGGCGAAAAATCTTCGCCAACCTTAACCGCAGGCGCCTGATTGCCGCCGTACAATTAAGAATACCCCCGCAAAATCAGGGGATGACAGGCGGCGGTTTTCGGTACAATGAGTTCAGAGCTTTCCCCACAGGCAGGTAAATGCTGATGATCGAGGTGTATGAGTTAACGAAGGTCTTTGACGACTTCCTGGCGGTTGACCGGGTGTCGCTGAGCATTCCGACCGGCAGCGTGCTGGCGCTGCTGGGGCCAAACGGCGCGGGCAAAACGACCACCGTCCGTATGCTGACATGCATTCTGGGGCCGACCTCCGGGACGGCGACGGTAGCGGGTTACGACATCATCCAGCAGCCGGAGCGGGTGCGGGCGCAGGTGGGCGTGCTGACGGAACAGCACGGCCTGTACGAACGCATGAAGGCGGTCGAGTACCTGGACTTCTTCGGGCGTGTGTACCGGTTGGAGGCTGCCGAACGCCGCCGACGGGCACTGAGCCTGATGGAACGTTTTGGGCTGAGCAACGCGCTGGACAAACGCCTGGGCGAATACTCCAAAGGCATGAAACAAAAACTGGCGCTGGTGCGCGCCATGCTGCATAACCCACCGGTGCTGCTGCTGGACGAGCCGACCTCGGCGATGGACCCACACAGCGCCAAACAGGTGCGCGACGCGATCATCGAACTGCAACGGGACGAGCGCACCTTTTTGATTACCACGCACAACCTGACCGAAGCGCAGCAGTTGGCGAACACTATCGCCATCATCCGCAACGGGCGTATCATCGCGCTGGGCGCGTTTGAGGAACTGGCGCGGCAGTTCGTGGGCGAACCGCTGATGGAACTGCGCACCGCCACGCCGTTTAACGGTCTGGTGAAGGATGTCAGCGATCTGGTGATGGTGGAGTCGAGCGGGGACGACTGGATTCGCTACCGGGCGACCGACCCGTACACCACCAATCCGGCGCTGCTGCGGCGGGTGGCCGGCCTGGGCATAGACGTGGTGACGCTGGCGCCGGTTTCGCAAACGCTGGAGGACGTGTATTTACAGGTGGTTAAAGAGGACGAGGGAGAGCCGACCAATGGCGAGCGCAGCGGTTAAAGCAGTCAAAACCGAAACGATACAATCGGGGGCGGGGGCGCAGTTCCGCTGGACGCTGAGCAACGCGCTTATCATCACGCGGCGGGAAGTGCGCGACAGCTTCCGCGACTGGCGCATCATCGCGCCGATTGTGATTCTGACGTTTCTGTTCCCGTTTCTGGCGCAGTTCGTGGCCGGGCAGTTCGTCAGCTATGTGACCGGCTTCGGGGCGGAACTGATCGGGGAGCGCACGATTCCGTTTTTGCTGATGGTGGTGGGCTTCTTCCCGATTTCGATCTCGCTGGTGATCGCGCTGGAGACGTTCGTCGGGGAAAAAGAGCGCCGCAGCCTGGAGCCGCTGTTAAGCACGCCGCTGACCAATACCGAACTGTACATCGGCAAAACGCTGTCGGCGATGATCCCGCCGCTGCTGTCGAGTTTTGGCGGGATGGCGGTGTACATGGGCAGCCTGATTTTTGGCGAACTGGCGTGGCGTCCGCAGCCGATGCTGGTGATACAGATTGTGGCGCTGACGACGGTGCAGGCGCTGGTGATGGTGACGGGCGCGGTGGTGGTTTCCAGCCAGACGACCAGCACGCGGGCGGCCAACCTGCTCGCCAGCTTCATCATCATCCCGATGACGCTGCTGATTCAGGGCGAGAGCGCGGTGATGTTTTTAGCGCCGGACGCCGAGTCGCCGACCGGAATCGGCGCTTTGTGGGCGATCATCGTGGGCATGGTGGTGGTGGTGACGCTGCTGCTGCGGGTGGGCAACAGCATCTTCAACCGCGAGGAACTGCTGGGGCGCACGATTGACCAGCTCAACCTGAAGGGTATGGCGCGGCGCATCTGGCGGCACGTGTGGACGGTGGAAACCACCGGCAAACCGGCACGGTCGCTGATGGAGTGGTATCGCGGTGGGGTGTTCGCCAGCCTGGGACGGATTAAAATGGCGGCCTGGATCACCGTTGGGGTTTTCGTGCTGGCGCTGGCCGCCGGGTTTGTGCTGGGACAGAGGCCGGAATGGCGGCTGACGCTGGTAGCAACCGGGTCGTTGAGCGAGACGGCCACCAACCTGAGCCAGTACACGAACATTTCGACCCAATTGGGCGGATTCCGTTTTATCCTGTGGCAGAACGCGCGTGTCCTGCTGGCGGCCACGCTGCTGGCGATGTTCAGCTTTGGCGTGGCGGCGCTGGTGCTGACGCCGGCGGTGTACGTAGTGCTGGGCTACCTGCTCAGCCAGGTGCTTCTGGCCGGGGTGAATCCGGCCTTTATGTTCGCGGGGGTGCTGACGCACGGCGTGGTCGAAATCCCGGTGATTGTGATCGCCACCGCGACGGCGCTGTACCTGGGCGCGGTCGTCACCAAACCGCCCAAAGGCATGACGGTCGGGCAGGCGTGGATGGCGGCGCTGGGCGACACGATCCGCATCGGGATAGGCGTGGTGCTGCCGGGGCTGGTGCTGGCGGCGGCGATTGAAGCCTACATTACGCCGCGCGTGGTGCTGTTGACGCTGGGCGGCGGTTAAACACGTTTCAAATCCCTAACCGCACAAAACGCGCATCGGCGTATACTATAGGGGACGCGGTGCGCGTTTTCTTTTGGTCTGTAATTGTAACGGAAACCGAACGGCTCGGTTTACAAAAAAGGTATGGTATGGCTCGCGTGATTCTTCTGGGTACGGCGGCGGCGGTTTCGGATGCCAACCACGACAACACCCATTTTGTGCTGGTCGGCGATCATGGCCCGCTGCTGGTAGACTGCGGCTCGAACCCACTGGGCAAGATACAGTATCAGGGGATTGACGATAACGCGCTTCAGGACGTGGTTCTGACGCATTTCCACCCCGATCATGTTTCCGGCGTGCCGAACATGCTGATGCAGCTGTGGCTGCTGGGGCGGCAGGCGCCGCTGCGGTTTTACGGACTGCATCACTGCATCAACCGGCTGGAAGATATGATGGTGGGTTTTTCGTGGCAGGAGTGGCCGAACTTCTTCCCGGTGACGTTTCACCGGGTGAGCGAACGGTGGAACGCGCCGGTGCTGGAAAACGAGGATTTTCGCATCACGGCCTGGCCGGTGCATCACTTCATCCCGACCATCGGGCTGCGGATTGAGAACAAAATCACGGGCAAAGTGCTGGCCTACACCTGCGATACACAGCCGACCGACTCGCTGTACGAGCTGGGCAAGGATGCCGACCTGTTGATTCATGAGGCGGCGGGGGCCAGCTCCGGCCACAGCAGCGCGCGCCAGGCCGGGGAAACGGCCACGCGCGTGGGGGCCAAGAGCCTGTATCTGATTCACTACTGGGTATGGAACAGCGACCCTACCCCGCTGGTGGAGGAAGCCCGTCAGACTTTCGACGGGCCGGTGACGCTGTGCCAGGACTACGACGTATACGAATTTTAGCCCGGCGTTTCCCCGTTGGACGCGCCTTCAAGCGGGCGGATAGTCGCGTGCAGGAATTGAAAGTCATCACGCGGGGGGATGATCTCGTGAATTTCGGTGACTTCAAAACGGACGCGGCCAATCTGCACGATGTCGCCTACCCTGGGGCGTTCGGTTTCGTTGCGAATGCCGCCTGGGTACTCGCCTCCAACCACCACATAACTGACTTTGTAGATCATGGCGGCCTCCTCACCCGATAATCGTCACGAGCCGTTGGAAGGGTTGAGGTTGCGGTGGCGCAGCTTAAAGCTGAGATCCATCGCAATGTTACGCATCATGATGTAACCGAGCGCCGTATCGGACGCACACAGGTTCAAAAAGTCGGCGCTGCTGATGGAATAAACGACGGTCTGTTCCTGGGTGGCGATGATGGAAGCGGAGCGGTCGGTCTGATCGAGCAGCGCCATTTCGCCAAAAACCTGCCCCTGGCCCAGGAACACCGCCGCGTGTTTGCCGCCTTTATCATCCTTGACGCGCACCTCGACCTCGCCCTGGGCGATGATGTACATCTTCTCGCCGGGCGTCCCCTGGTCGAAAATCACCTGATCGGCGTCATAGACCTCGCGGCGGCTGATGTTCGCCAGCCGTTCGAGCTGCTGGGTGTCGAGGCCATGAAACAACTCGACATGTTTAAGAATCGTGACCAGTTCCATTAGCATAATCCATGTCTTACGGATAGTTTGTTTTCATTATACAGTCAAATGCCGGAATGCGCGCACAAGCATTGGCGGGGGGGGCAGGGCAATCGCTTCAAAAGCATTCCGACCCCCTCTCAATCTCCCCCGAATTCGGGGGAGACCTGGCTGCCGATGGGATGAAGCCCCGCCCTGAATTCGGCGAGCCGAATGGGGACGCACGTCCCCTGAGCGCGAGGGGGTTTGGGGGTGGGGTCAAGAGCGGACAGCACGCTTATTGAGACCAGGTATCTTCATGCGATTACCCTGGGACGGGGGGTAAAGTGCTGAATGCGGGGAGGTCGGTTGGTAGGGGCGGGCTGAAAAACCCGCCCCTGCTGTCGAGCGTGCCGGTTTATGTTTCGGGCGTGGGTTCTGCGGTGGCTTCGGCGGGCAGCGGTTCGCCGGCTTTGAGAAGTTCTTCCTCGATGACGGCGGCAAAAACTTCGAACGGCTGCGCGCCGACCACGCGGCGGCCATTGATGAACAGCGTGGGCGTGCCGGTCAGCCCGACGGATTGGGCGTCGGCCAGGTCGTTACGCAGTTCGTCCAGGTGTACCTGGCCGTCCACACAGGCGTCGAAGGTTTGTGAATCCATTTCAAGCTGGGTGGCGATCTCGGTCAGATACTGGCGGCTGAGCATGTCCTGGTTGGCGAACAGCAGGTCATGATAAGCCCAGAACTGACCCTGATCGTCGGCGCATTCCGCCGCCAGCGCCGCCCAACCGGAATTCGGCCCCAGGATGGGCGCGTCGCGGAAGACGAAACGCACGCGGTCGCCGTAACGTTCCAGCAGCAGCGGCAGGGTATTGATGGCGAAGTTAGCGCAGTGGGGGCAGGTGAAGTCGCTGAAAAAGATGATGATGACGGCGGCATCGTCCGGCCCGAGGGCGGGATCATCGTCCGGGCTGACATCGGCGGGCTGGCTGTCCAGCGCGACCTGAGTGGCCTGGGCGGCGGCCTGCTGCGTCACGGCGGCATCCTGCGTCCCCTGCACCTGGGCGACCAGCGTATCCACGACGGCGACCTGCACGGTAGCGACCAGTTCTTCCATATCGAGCGTGGGCGCGGGGGTGGGGCTGTCCGGAATCTGCGCGGCCAGCGTTTCGGCCAGGGCGGCCTGGGACTCGGCGGCCTGGGCAGCCTGGGCATCCAGCCGGTCGGCGAACGCTTCCAGCGTCATTTGCAGCGCGCGGCTGGTTGGTGATGGGGATGGCGAGGCCGTCGGCGGTGGCGGGGGCGTGTCGGTCGGCTCGGCAGTGAGGGTGGCGAACACCTCGGCGCGGATGCTGTCGGCCAGGGCGGCGGTGTCCAGCGTGGGCGCGGGGGTGATGGTGGGGACGGCCTGCCCGGCGCAGCCGGCCAGCAGTGCGATAACCAGCGCAGCCAACAGCGGCGCGGCGCGGTACGGCGTTCGAGAGCGCATGAGATGACCTTTCGGGTAAGCGGGTTTTGCGTCCGGCGAATTATAGCGGAGAAAGGGGGAAGACGTAAACAAATGTCTGAACAAATGTTCCGCCATAATAAGAACATATGTGCTATTATGATTCCAGCCGCCAGTTATCAGTTACCGGCTGCCAGATGGGAGGCCGGAAGCTGGCGACTTATTTAACAACGGCTGCGGGGTAACAGGCTGCCGCGCTTTCGGGCGAACGGCGGTTGAGGCCAGCGGCCCGGATGGCTGCCCGCGTCTGCACCACGCATAGGGATACCGCGTGTGGACGGGCTGAGGCAGGGGTGAAGGCTAATGCAGTCTTTAGTCAATAGTCGTTAGCCAGAAGGCAAACCGGAATAATCTGTTGTGGTGTTTTCAGAACCGTCATCAGCCAGATCGCCGGCCACAAGAGTTAATCCCGATGGTCTGAAGCGGCGCTAAAGACCGGCGACTAAAGACTAACGACTGGAGACTAACGACTGGAGATTACACACATGGACTACGCCGTGAAGATGCTGGATGCCGCCGGGGGGCGCGTGGGCGGCTATCTGGTGGTGTGGGGCAGCCCGGCGCTGCGCGACCTGGACGGCGAATACTTCACGCCGGAAACCGACCTGGGGCTGGAATGGTACGAGCGCCGCCCGGTTCTTTACCATCACGGGCTGGATGGCGAGCTGGGGCCGGCGGTGATCGGCGTGATCGAGACGCTGAAGGCCGACTCAACCGGGCTGTGGGCAGAAGCGCAGCTCAACCTGCGCCGCCGGTATGTGCGAGCGGTGCAGCGGTTGGTGGAACAGGGGCGGCTGAACTGGTCGTCCGGCAGCCTGCCGCATCTGGTGGAGGTGGCGGCGGACGGGCACATCAAACGGTGGCCGATTGTGGAGGGCAGCCTGACGCCCGCCCCTGCCGAGCCGCGCCGGACGGACGCGCGCACGATCAAAAGCGCGTATGAGGCCGCAGGTCTCAGTTCGGAGTTCCGAGTTCTGAGTGCCGAGTTGAAGGACAAAACAGAGGAAAACATGCAGGACGAAATGGACATCATGCAGGTTGAGGACGAACGTCCGGCGCGCAAGCGGCTGCCGGTCGCCGGCGCCGATGAGGCGTTGAAGGCGCGCATCCAGGTGGGCAGCCCGTTCGACCGGCTGGAGACGATGGATCTGCTGCACGGCTACATGATGCTGCGTTCCGCCAAGAGCTTTCATGGCGTGAGCGAGCCGTATGCCAACGCGCTGGCGCACAAGGTCAGCCGGGCGGGGTTGAGCGCGATCAAAGCCGGCGAACTGAGCCACAGCACGCAGACCGGCTTCGGCGATGAGTGGGTGCCTGATCTGTGGAGCGCGCAGATCTGGCAGAAGGCGCGGCTGGAAAACGTGATTCTGCCGCTGTTCCGGGCGCTGGAAATGCCGTCCAACCCGTTTGAAGTGCCGGTGGAGGGGACGGATCCGTCGGTGTATTATGTGCCGGAGACGAGCGACGAAGATCATCTGACGCTGGGCAGCGGCAACACCATACCGGACAGCAAAATCGGGTCGGGCAAGGTGCAGCTAACGGCCAAAAAGCTGGCGCTGCGGGTGGGCTTCAGCGCCGAACTGGTGGAAGACGCCATTGTGCCGGTGCTGAACATCTACCGCGAACAGGCCATGCGCGCCATCGCGGACAGCATTGATTACGTGCTGCTGAACGGCGACACAGAAAGCGGCGCGACGGGCAACATCAACAGCGACGCCGCCGCGCCGGCGGCCAACGCGCGCTACCTGGCCTTTAACGGACTGCGTAAGCTGGCGCTGGCGAACGCCGCCAACAAGGCCGACGCCGGGAACGCCGCGCCGGACCTGAGCAAACTGCGGTCGGCGCGTTTTAAACTGCCGGCGCGTTACAGCGCGCGGCCTGCCGACCTGGCCTGGATTGTGGACGGCGGGACATATGCCAAATTCCTGGCGATGGAGCAGTTTTTGACGATGGACAAAGCCGGGCCGCTGGCGACGGCCATGACCGGACAGATCGGGCTGGTGGACGGCGCGCCGGCGCTGGTGAGCGCGGAAATGCCGCTGACGGAAGCCGACGGCAAGGTGGGCAGCGGCACGAACGACCGGGGGACGGCGCTGTGTGTGTACCGTCCGGGCTGGTTTGTAGGCTACCGCCGGCGCATCGCGGTGAGCGTGGATTACCTGCCATACACCGACAGCTACCAACTGACGGCGACGGTGCGGCTGGCGTTCGCGCCGTTCGATAACGCGGTGGCGAGCGTGCTGTTCAACATCGCGGTGTAAGACGGAAAAACGTAACACAGAGGCGCAAAGACTCAGAGGCGCAGAGAGTGTCGTAGGGGCGCGCCGGTGTGCGCGCCCACTGCAAAAGGCCAAAAGCGGAACGCAAAGAGGGCGAACGCAGATGGTTCGCCCCTGATGCTGGGTGATTAGAAGTCGGTGCTGACCGTTGGCGACAGGGCGTTCATTTCCGCGCTGAAGGCGTTGAACTCGGTTTGTGCTGCCGCCAGATAAGCGTCCGCCGCTGCCGGGTCGTTGTTCAGGGTGGCGTTGACGGTGTTGATGAAGGCGTCCATGCCTTTGAGAAAATGTTCGCTGGCAGGCTTCACGCAGTCGGGGAAGGCGGCGCTGTCGGTTTCAAAGGCGCTGCGCAGGTTACGCATTTCGCGCAGGGTGAACTGGACGTCGGCCAGGGGCGCGTTCTGGATTTGAAGCTGGTCGGTCAGGTCGAAAAAGCGGGCGTAGTTGCGGGCATAAAAGGTTTCGATGATCCAGCGGTTCACCGGACATTCGGCGCGTGAGAAGTCCTGGATGCGCGTTACCCAGGCATCGTCCGGCGAAAGCGTGATGCCCAGTTCGGGGTTGGTGATCGCGTCCGCCAGCGGCAGCAGGCCGTCAATCAGCGGCAGCAGCAGCAGGGCGCGCTCCTGCGCGGTGGTCACGTTGAGGAAGGCGTTGATGTACGCCTCGACCTGGGGCAGCGCGGCAACAGTGGCCTGTTTGAGCGGCTCAAGGCAGGGCGCGACGGTTTCGGCCTCGAAGGTTTGCCGCCAGAGTTTGAAATTTTCGGCGGTGGATTGAATGTTGGTCGGCGGCAGCTCGATGCTTAAATCCACCGAATCGCCAATCGCGCTGCGAAACCCGGCGCGGTGTTCGTCCCACCAGAGCTGGGCATCGCAGGGGACGGGCGTCTCGGTGGGGCGCGGCGTGGCGGTCGGGATGGGCGTTCCGCCGTCGGCAACCAGGAGAGCGGATGCGCCGGTCGCGGCTTTGATGCCAAGCTGGTTGGCGATGAAAAACGCGCCGCCGCCGAACAGGGCGGTGAAGATGACGGCCATCAGCAGGATATGCAGCAGGTCGCGGACGGGCGACGAAGCGCGGGTGCGGCGTGGTTGGCTGGCTTCCAACTGGTCGAGCCGCGCCAGCATTTTTTCGGCGGTCGTGCCTTTAATGCCTTTGAGCGCCGCGCGCGCCTGGCGATACTTCCCGGCTTGCATCAGATCACGGGCTTGAGTGAGTTTTTCTTTAGACATAGCTTCTATCCGGCGGTCACAGAATTCCCCCTCACATTATGCACCAAAGCGGGCGAACACGCGATTGACGGCCCAGAGGATCAAACCGGTGGATGGGCGCGCTGCTCATGCGAGAGGCCGTAACGGGCGGCGGCAGTGTCCACAATGGTATTAATGAGGCGCTCGTAAGACCAGCCGGCGGCGGCGGCCTGCAAACACAGGTCGCTGAAGCCGGGATAGAGGCCGGGCAGTGGGTTCACTTCCAGGATATAAGGCTGGTCGCCCTGCCGAGAGTCGAGGCGGAAATCCACGCGGGCAACATCCCGGCAGTCGGTGACGCGAAAGACTGCCGCCGCCAGCCGGCGCAGGCGTTCAAGCTGTTCGGGGTCAAGCGGCGCGGGGCAGTGATAGCGGAACTTTTCGAGTTCCATGCCGGTTTTCATGAAGCTGGTGTACAGCCCGGCTTCGCTTTCGCCGTGCGCGGCCAGGTCTACTTCCAGGGCGGGCAGGACGGTGAGCGTTTGCGGCAGGACATTTGGCGCGGCGCGGTCGTTGAGGCGGCGGGCGGTGATGGGCGCGAAGTTGCCCAGCAGACCGACCGTGACCTCGCGGCCTTCGATATAATGCTCACACAGGATGGGTTGGCGGTAGTGTTCAAGCTGGACGGCGACCTGTTCGCGCAGTTCGGCGACGGTGCGGACGATACTGCTGGCGCTGACTCCCATGCTGGTGCCTTCGCGGCTGGGCTTGACGAACAGCGGGAAACGCAGTTCGTCACCGTCCAGCAGGTCGTCATCAATGGTTTCGCCGGCGCGCTCGAAAACCTGGAATTCCGGCGTGGGCAGGCCATGATACACCAGGATGCGTTTGGTCATGGGTTTATCCAGCGCCAGCGCCAGGGCGAGAACCTGACTGCCGGTGTACGGCAGGCGCAGCATCTCCAGCAGGGCGGGAATCTGCGCTTCGCGGCCATCGCCAAAATGCCCTTCGGCGATGTTAAAACACAGGTCGGGGCGGTAGGCCAGCAGGCGTTCGACCAGGTTAAACGGCGGCAGGATGCTGGCCTCGAAAAATTCGGCCTGATGACCACCCTTTTCCAGGGCGGCGATGAGGGCGTCGGTGGTGGTGGGGCTGTCCAGGTCGTCCCAACGGTCGGCGGGCATCCCTTGCCAGCGGGGGGCGTTCTGTTTAAGGTTGGCGAGTACCGCGATACGCATCGGTAGAGTCCTTATTAGAGTGCTGAGTGCCGAGTACTGAGTACCGAGTCAGGGCGGTTTATCCGGCGGCGGGTTTATGTTCGCCGGGAACAGAGCCGTTTCCGTTATGGCCGTTTGTGCCGCTGCCGTTGTGGCCGTTCAGGTGATGCCGCTCCCATTTGTGGGGGTCGGCGTTCAGGCGGTGCGGCGCGGCGTGGCGGTGGTGCAGGCGGTCGAAATTCTCCGGCTTGATGGCTTCCGACTCGCCGGCCAGCAGCCCGGACACGCCCGCCTGCCCGGTTTCGTCGCGGTGGACGGCCAGGCGGTCGAGGTGGTCAACGGCGTGGGGGTCGTAGTCCGGCGGCTCGTTGTAGGTGGTGATGTAGCCCTCATAGTTGCGGAGGACGACCCTGCCGGGCGACTGGCTGATGAGGTACTGCGGCATGACGGGGATTTTGCCGCCGCCGCCGGGCGCATCCACGACGTAGGTTGGCACGGCGTAACCGCTGGTGTGGCCGCGCAGGCCTTCGATGATTTCGATGCCTTTGGCGACGGTGGTGCGGAAATGCCCCGCCCCTTTGACCAGATCGCACTGGTAGAGGTAGTAGGGGCGGACGCGATTTTTCACCAGCTTATGCACCAATTCGCGCTGGATATTCACGCTGTCGTTGATGCCGGCCAGCAGCACGCTCTGGTTGCCGAGCGGGATGCCGGCGTCGGCCAGTTTCGCCAGGGCGCGGCTGAGTTCCGGCGTGATCTCTTTGGGGTGATTGACGTGGATATTCAGCCACAGGGGATGATAGCGGCGCAGCATATCGCAGAAGGTATCGGTGATACGCTGCGGCAGAAAAACCGGCACGCGGCTGCCGATACGAATGATCTCGATGTGTTCGATGGCGCGCAGCTGCGACAGGATGTACTCCAGCGTGCGCGGGTTGAGGGTGAGCGGGTCGCCGCCAGAGAGCAGCACGTCGCGCACCTGGGGCGTCTGACGCAGGTAATCCAACTGGGCTTCAAAATCGGTCTTGCTGAAGTTCTGATGCGGGCTGCCGACGATACGGCTGCGGGTACAGTAGCGGCAGTAGCTGGCGCATTGGGTCGTGACCAGCATCAGCACCCGGTCAGGATAACGATGCACGAGGCCGGGGACGGGGCTGTGTTTGTCTTCTGCCAGGCTGTCCACCATCATGCCGTCGAAGGCGCGCAGTTCGCGCCCCAGGGGGATGACCTGCCGCCGCACCGGGCAAAGCGGGTCGTGGGGGTCTATGAGGCCGGCGAAATAGGGGGTGATGTCCACGCGGAATTTATCGTCGGCGGTAAGGCCCTCGATTTCTTCCGGCGTTAAATCAATCAACTGCGCCAGCTCCTCGACCGTGTTCAGTCGGTGTGTGAGCTGCCAGTGCCAATCATCCCATTGTTCGTCCGGCACAGCGGCCCAGAGGGCGGGGCGGGGCGTGCGTTGGAGCGGCTTGACGCGGGTGGTCAGAGAGGGAGGTTCGTCGTCAAGCCCGGAGGGAGGTTCTTCGACTTCTTCCTTTTGCGGCTGTTTGGGATACATGGTGAAACTCCTCGAATCAGGAAATAAAAAAACCGTTATAACGGTTTTTAGGCCGGATGGTCGCGCATGTGGTTTTTGAGATGACTCTCTGCCATTTATTATAGCTCTGATGCGGAGCGCGTCAAGAGATCAGGGTAATCGCTTCAAACTGTAATTTCGCGTCACGTTAACCCCTATCCCCCCACCCCCCTTTCCCCGTATACGGAGAAAGGGGGAGTAAGAGTCTTTTTAAGCCCCCTCCTTGAATTCGGCGAGCCGAATGGGGACGCCTGTCCGCTGAGGGGAGGCGGTTTGGGGATGGGGTCAAAAGGCAAAAGTCTGCTGACTGAGACGAAGTATCTTCAAGTGATTGCCCTGGTCAAGAGATCAGATTTGTGGCGGCGGGGCACGCGGCGTGCCAAAATCATGGGCAGGAGATACTTAATCTTAATCAGGAAGGATCAGCGATGACCACAGCAGCACGGCTTTTGATTACCGGCGCGACCGGCAAAGTCGGGCAGGCGTTCCTGCGCCGCTTTTTTGACGAACCGCGCTTTGAACGCTTCACCGTCCGCGCGCTGGTGCATAACCGCCCGCTGGCAGCCCATGACCGGCTGGAAGTCGAACGCGGCACGATTGCCGACCGGGAAACCGTGAACCGAGTCATGGAAGGGGTGACACACGTCCTGCATCTGGCGACCGTCAAGGAGACGCCGACCGAAGTGATGGACGTGGCCGTCAAGGGCATGTTCTGGCTGCTGGAGGCGTGCCGGGAAAGCCCGACCTTCCGGCAGTTCATCCTGCTGGGGGGCGATAACGCGGTCGGCCATTTTGTGTACCCGCATCCTATCCCGGTGACGGAGACACAGCGCCACACGCCGTACAAAGGGTGTTACGCGCTGTCGAAAGTGCTGGAAGAAGTGATGCTGGAGCAGTATTACATCCAGTACGACCTGAACGGCTGCTGTCTGCGCGCGCCGTGGATTATGGAAAAGGATGATTTTAAGTACCAGCTTTCGTTCGGCGAGGACGTGTTCGGCGCCCCGCGCTGGCGCGATCTGGTGGGGGCGGAGCAGGCCGACACATACGTCAGAACCGGGGCCGTTCCGGTCATGCTCGACCCGGATGGAAATCCGGTCAAGCGGAATTTCGTCCATGTGGAAGACCTGGTATCGGCCATCCTGCGCGCGATTGACCACCCCAAAGCCCGCCAGCAGACCTTTAACATCTGCATGGACGAGCCGGTAGACTACCGGGAACTGGGCGATTATCTGGCGCAGTCGCGCGGGCTGCCGACGGTGGACATCATCACCGAATACCACGCGACCTGGCTGGACAACACCAAAGCCAAGTTCCTGCTGGGGTGGCGACCGGTCTATGATCTAAAGCGCATGACCGACGAAGCCTGGGCGTACCAACGGGCGGCGGACGACCCACGCATCATCTGGTATCCGGGCTGAGCAGCGCGTTAACTTTCCGGCGTGACGGCAGGCGTGGTTTCCGGCGCGGCCTCGGTGACGGCGGGCGTGGCCTCCGGCACGGTGGCCGCTTCTGACGGGGATGCCGCATAGAAGCTGACATAGGTCGCCACGCCCAACACAACCGTCAGCAGCCACAGCCCCAGGACGGCCCGCATGACAGGTTTGGCGCTTTTGAACCAGTAGCGGGTGACTTCGCGCTCGCCACGTTTGCGGGCGGCGGCCACCTGAGTATCCTCGCGCCACATGCGGTAGACGGTGTAGGTGGCGAGAAGCTGCGCCGCGCCGCCGAACAGCAGGTGCAGGGTGGGCAGGAAGATGGCCGGCTGGCCGAGCGATCCCGGCAGCCCCGGCAGCACGCCGTTGAGATAAGAAACCGCCATCAAAAAGATGATGAGCAGCCAGTTTACGAATGTGACGGCGTTCATCAGATACTGGTGGTGGGGGCGATGTTTACCCTGGCGGGCGAAAACGAAGCCGATGAGCATGGCCGGGGCGATGAACAGCACATAGGCCACTAGAGACAGGTCGGACAGCAGGCTGGCATTTGTGCCAAGAAAACCGGGCTGGAGTCGCAAATCCATAAAAACCAATCTCCCTGTCTGGAAAATGATCTAAACGCATACAGGATGAATTGTAGGCGAAAATCGTATTTCGCAAATTCAGTAGATTACGAAATGATGTGTATCACCCGTTGTTCAACCAATCACCCCCACCCAACCTCCCCCGAATTCGGGGGAGGAGTCGCGCTCTGCGCGGCGGAGGGGGTCAAAAAAGATAATACACAAATGAATCCGTGATCTACTGAAGTTGCAGCGCGCCAGAGAGCTTTAACCGCCAAGTGCGCCAAGAGGGATGATGGGCGGGCCGTTAAAACCCGCCCATGACGGCAGTTGACGTTATTCGGCCAGGGTGAGGACGAGGCGGACGCGTGCGCCGCTGTCCAAATTTTCGGTGCTGATGGTGGCGCTGGTCATGAAGGTATTGAGGAAAGCGAGCACGGCCTGTGTCCTCTCGGCCTGTTCCTGCTGCTGCCGCTGGAGTTCTTCCCGGCGGCGCTGTTCTTCAGCCGGCGACAGGGTTGCCACCGCCTCGCTTTCCAGGCCGGCGACAATTTCATCAAACACGTTCTGGATAGATGGGCCGAGGATCACCAGCGTGGTGATGGTGAAGACCGAACTGAAGCCGTTCGAGTCCATGTACCAGACGGACGAAGCATTGGGCAGCAGATAGCGGGCGGCCTGGTTGAAGGCGGGGGCGCTGTCCAGCCCTGGCGCGCCTTCCAGGATGGCCGCTGCCGCCTTGCGGGTGGCGATGACAAACACGCGGTCATTGGCGCCGATCACCACGTCCAGCGGGAGCGCCATATCCGGCGCCATTTCCGCTTTGGCGCTGAGGACGGTCACATCCACGCCGGCGATCTGCTCCTGAGAGACGGTGACATCTTCTTCCTGCTGGGTGAACTGCGCCAGCGCCTTGCCGAGCGCGGCGGACAGCGCCTGGGCTTTGGCGGCGTCGGTGGCTTCGACTACCAGGCCGACTTCCACCGGTAGCGTATCGACGAGGGAGGGCTGGCCGGCCATTGTCTGCTGTATCGCCTGCTGGATGGTATCGTTATTGATGGTGACGAACACGGCGAAATCGCCGTTCAGCCAGCTTAAAATATCCTCCTCCAGTTCCAGACCGGTGAAGCCGCGCACGGCAAATTCGATCTGCTGGAGGTTCTTCTCGAACTCCTCAGCATTGGGCGCACTGACACGGGCGAGGCCGATCACGGCGTCGTAGAGGGCGCGTGGATTAGCGGCATGGGTGACGAGCGAGGCGTCCGCCGGGATACTGGCGGCAAAGGCCGGGTCAACCGGGGTCAGCCCGCCCAGGTTGAAGCCCAGGCTTTCCAGCGAGGTTTCGCCGGCCATCGAAACGGCGTCAATGACCAGCGAACGCCCGTCGAGGATGGTCAGGCCGATGCCCTGCGTGCCGACAAATCCGGCGGCCATTTCGGCGTCGGGGGTGGCGCGGGCGATGGCGGCGGCATCCATGTAAATGACGGCATTGTAGCGGTCGGCGGGCAGCAGCGCCATCGTATCGGCGAAGGCCGGATACTGGTTGAGGCGCGCCTCGCGGGTGAGCAGCATGGCGCGCAGGTCGCCGACGCCGAGCAGCATCACGTCATCGGCGATGAGCAGGCCGCCTTCTTCGGGCGCTTCGGCGTCCATCGTATAAAAGGTGTAGGCGCTGTCGGTGATTTCGCCGTAGGTCGAATTGGTGCGGTCGAGCAGGTATTTCCAGAAGGCTGCCGCCGCTGCGCGGTCGGTGATCTGCGCGGCGATCACAACTTCCTGTAACGAGTCCGACATATCTTCCAGCGAGAGGAAACCAATGGCGACGGTGTCACCCAGCCAGGGACGAACGGCGGCGTCAAAATCCGCCGCGCCGGTTTCGGCGACCAGCAAGTTCAGCGCCGACCGAAGCGAAAAACCGGGCGGGACGACGCCTTCCGGCAGTTTTCGCAGGATGCCGGCCAGCACCGCGTCCAGTTCCTCGATATAAGCGTCGTCGGTGCGCATGGCGGCAAACAGGGGCGACTGCGGCGGGTAGTAGGCCGCCAGGGCGGTCAGTTCCGACTGCGGGGTCGCCAGCGCGGGGACAGCGCCCAGTGCCAGCACGGCCAACAGGCAGACCACGATCAGTTTTCGCATCCAATTCCTCCTTACCATTAACGTTATGTAGTCGGGGAAATAAATCCCCTAAAGGAATTATACGTAGATCAATGCTAATGCGTTGCGCGTTGTGTTGAAGATGCAGTTAAGAGAGGGGCAGTGGTTAGAGCGTGTTATGCCCTTCTGCGCTGCCGGTTTGCCCTCACCCCCTCGCGCTCAGGGGACGTTCGTCCCCATTCGGCTCGCCCGCTCCCAACCGCCACTTGGTGGCTGGGCGAGGGGGAGGAAAACCGAAAAGCCGCAGCCTTCGCCCCTCTGCCGGTGCCGAAGGCACGTTCGGGAGAGGGGATGGGGGTGAGGGCGAAAAGCGGTTTCATCGCCCTGCTGGGGTGGCAAAGCGCATAACAGCCTTTAGAGTTTTCGGTCGCCGGTTTGCAGCGGGGGCGGGACATGTCTCGCCCCTCCTCGACGCGGATTAAATCCAGCAGGCAGACGGTGTTTGTCCATTTTGCTATGCATGGTTTAACCCCCTGTCGCTAGCGGCTCAATGACGATGAGCAGATGCGTTTCGCCTTCGCGCACGGCGTAGTCGCGCACGGTGATGACCGTTTTGCCGGAGGCGCTGCGAGGCGCAAAATCCAGGGCGGTAGTCTGCATGGCGTCGGCGGTGGCGCTCAGGCGGGCGATCAAGCGGTCGCCCTGGAACATAAAAACGGCCAGGTCTACGTCCGCACCGGCCAGGACGCTGACGCTCATACGGTAGCGAACACCCGGCGCGATGCTGAGGCTGAGGACTTCGGTCGTCAGTTCGCGGTTGAGCGTGATAGTCTGCGGGCCGGCGTCCAGCGAAAGCGGCTCGATCTCCCGCAGCAAAACCGTCACCGGGCCGGAAAGACCGTTCGAGGGCGGATACAGCAGGACGGTATGCGGGCCGTCCTCGCGTATCAGCAGGCGCGGCAGCACCGGGTCTACATCCGAATAGGCATAGGCGATCTGGTCGCCGGTGGGGTCCAGCACGTCCATGCGGGTATCCATCTGGCCGCCGCTGCTGGCGCTGAGGGTGAACAACTGGTCGCGCCGTCCCTCAAGCATAAAATAAAGCGGCTGGTCGCGCATTTCGACGGTGACGGGCTGGCCGGGCAAAAGCGCCTGAACCGCTTCCTGGGCGAACTGCAGCCGGTAGCTGCCGCCGGTTTCGCCATAGTTGACGACCTTGATGGTGTAGTCGCCGTCGGCATACACGATAAACACCAGCGACGCGCCGTTCTGGCCGTTGCCATAGCCGATATTCATCAAAAAACCCTGAGCGTTATACAGTTCAAGCTGCGCGTCCGGCAGCGTGGAGGCCAGTTCAAACCGCAGAATATCCCGCGCGCGGGCAGTAAAACGATAGCCGGCGGACGTGCCTACCCCGGCCAGCAGTTGACCCTCGACGGTATCGCCGACAGCGATGGCCGTTTGAGCGGCGGCTGTGGCAGTGAAGCAGAACAGGACGGCCAGGCTCATCAAGAGGCGAGAAAGAAACACGGGCAAATTTCCTTTGCTATTCTGCCGTTGCAGTGGAACGGAGATCATTTATATTCTACACCACACCGCCGGATGTTAGAAAATCCGAACCGACACGGCGCGCGCGTTAACAAAATCGGACAAAAACTTTTTCGCGGGGCGTTTCAAACTATGTTACTCTAAACTGGAGATAATGGATCAATCGAGAGGCGCTGCCGCAGACGCCTTTAGCTTGCTCAATGGCAGACCAAAACACACGCACAACATCACGCCTTCGCTGGCTGACGCTGGCCGGGATGGGCGCAGCCGGAGTGGGACTGCTGGTGGCGCGCGCCCGCGCCGCCGTCCGCGAGGCTGCGCCAACGGTGAAGATGCCCGCCCCGCCGCCGGCGGTCGTCAAACCTAAAGAACCCGCCGCGCCGGAGACCGTCCAATTGCAGGAATCGCCGACGGAGCATATCGCTCAATCCCCCACCAACTGGCCGCTGCTGGGGCTGCTGTTGGGGCTGTTCGCCGTCGGGCTGATGGCGCTGCAAAACGCCGCGCCGGAGCTTTCCGGCGCGCTGTTCGGGCTGCTGCTGGTGGGCGCAGTTGGGACGGCGGCCTGGCGCGCGCGCGGTCGGGCGCTGGCGGAGATTGAACGGGCGGCGGCGGGCGGAGCAGGCTTCGCGCAGCGTATTTACCGGGTAGCGACGCTGCCGCTGGACTGGCTGGCGGCGCACCGCCGGGTGAGCGTTCCGGCGCTGGCGGTGGGCGCGGTCGGGTTGATGGCGCTGGCGGCGTGGAGCTTCCAGGTGGCGCGCTACGGCGACCGCCCACTGGACGAGCCGCTGTTTTTCCTGGTCTGCGGGACGGTTGCGCTGTGGGGGGCGCTGAATCTGCGCGGCGGCGACGGCCTCGATATGCCGGCTGACCTGGCGGCGGCGACTCCGCTGGGACGCGCCAACCGCATTTTGACCGTCCTGGGTGCGGCGCTGCTGGCGCTGGCGGCGGAGATCAGCGGCGGGGCATTGGGACTGGAGGCGCTGCAACAAGTTTCGCCGCATGTGCAGCTTGCGCTGCTGGCCGCCGGGATGGCGCTGGTGGCGTGGGGATTGGGGGGCGGCGGGCGGGCGCTGGCAAGTATCCGGCTGGTGGCGGACTGGCGCGGCATGGCGCCGGCACTGCTGCTGATCCTGGCGCTGGCGTTTGTGGTGCGCTACTGGCAGCTTGGCACGCTGGTGCGCTACCTGGTGGACGAGATGAACACCATCCCGGAGGTGACGGCCTTCGGCTGGGCGAACAAGCCGGTCAAACTGCTGACGGAGATGAGCGGCATTTCGCCGTTTCCCTGGGTCTTCGCTTACGGACAGTGGGCGGGGACATGGTTTTTGGGGAATACGCTGGAAGGTATCCGGCTGGCGAGCGTGGTGGCCGGCACGCTGACGGTGCCGGCGCTGTATTTCCTGGCGCGGGCGCTGTTCGACCGCACGACGGCGCTGGTGGCGGCGCTGCTGCTGGCGACCTTCCCGCCGCACATGCACTTCAGCCGGCTGGCGCTGCTGAACATCGCCGACCCGCTGGTCGGGACGCTGGCGCTGGCCTTTCTGGCGCGGGCGGTTGTGTATAACCGGCGGCTGGATTACGCGCTGGCGGGTGTCTTCCTGGGGCTGACGCAGTATTTTTATAACGGCGGCAAACTGTTTTACATCCCGCTGGCGGCGCTGTGGGTGGCGCTGCTGGTAATCAGCCGCCGCAGAAGCGCGGGGGACGCTGGCCGCGTGAACTGGCGCGGGCTGGGCATCACGGCGCTGGCGCTGCTGCTGGCCGCCGCGCCGGTGTATTACACCATGTGGGCGCAGGGTTATCCGCTGGTGGGGCGCATGGAAGCGTCGGGGCTGAGCGGCGCGTACTGGCAGGCGTTGGTCGCGCGCGGGGACTTCGGCGCCTATTTTCACCGCCTGGGCTGGGCGCTGCGTTATTACGCGCAGAACCCGGACGACACGATTTATTACGGCGGTGATACGCCGCTGGTGCTGCCGCTGGTGCTGCCGGCGTTTCTGGTGGGGACGGCCTACAGCCTGGCGCGGCGGCGTTATCCCGGCCCGCTGCTGCTGCTGCTGTGGCCGGCCGCCGGGGCGCTGGGCAACAGCATCCTGGTGATGAACGCCGCCAGCACGCGCTTCGTGATCGTTTTCCCGGCGCTGCCGCTGCTGGTGGCGGCGGGGGCGCGGTATACGCTGCCGCTGTTCTGGCCGCCGCGCGCGCCCAAACTGGCGCTGCGGTTAAGCCTGGGGACGCGCCGCCGGATACGCTGGCGCTGGCCGCCGCGTGATCTGCCGCGCCACCTGCGCCGGACGATTCTGGCGCTGGCGCTGGTCGCCGCCGGGCTGCAAGTGGCTTACTATTTCGGCCCGCACATGGATTATTACAACCGCCAGCTCCGGCTGCATCACAGCTTCCCGGACGGCTACGACGCCATCTTCCGCACGCGGGATTTCCCGGATGATACGTGGGTGCATATCATCAGCGTCAGCCCGTTCAGCCAGATGGACGCGCAGGGCTTAAGCGACTTCCTGCGCGGCGGGCTGTACCTGAACACGCTCACGCCCGCCGATGTGGACGAGGACTATCTGAACTCGCTGCGCTGCGGGGTAGATCACGCCTTTTTTATCCAGCCGGGGGACACGCACACACTGGCGGTTTTGCAGGAATACTTCTACCTGCGCGCGCCGGAATATACGGCTTATGGCGCAGTCATCCCGGACGAGCGCGAGCTGGTGCTGTATTACGCGCCCTACCTGCGCGGCCTGGAAGAACTGTACGGCAGACAGTGCGATTGAGGCCGACATGATGACCGACTCGACTATCATTCCCCCGCTGGCGCGCCGACTGCTGTACGCGGCCATCTTCACCGGCAGCGCGGCGCTGCTGCTGGGGCTGCCGCCGCCGTATTCGAGCGCGGTGCTGCTGGGGCTGCTGGTGGGCGCGCTGGTGCTGTGGCTGTATCGCAGCGGGCATCCCCCGCCGGAAGTGATCGAGTCGGCGGCGCGGGTGGTGTGGGAAAGCCTGCCGGTATTCGGGCCGCTGATCGCAGCCGGCAGGGTGATCGTCCGCTTCAACCGGGATGGTCCCCCCGCGCAGGACCCACACATGAAAGCGGCAGTCCCGCATCCTGTTAACCCGTATACGGAGAAAGGGGGAGTAAGAAGTGCATTAAGCCCCCTCTCTGAATTCGGGGAGGGGATTTGGGGGAGGGGTTCAGATGTTTTTGTGCACAAACCCTACCGCCAGACGCCGCCCGCGCCCCGGACGAGTGTATACCGGCTGCGGCTGCCGCCGGTGGTCGAGGGGGCGCTGTCGCTGGCGCTGCTGTTGGGCGGGCTGCTGGCGCTGCTGGCCGTCGGCGAGTCGCCGGCTGTCGGAGCGTTCCTGGCGCTGCTGGTGGCGGCCATCGGCATCACGGCGCGGGCGCTGGGGGCGGATGCGCTGGCCGCGCCGCGTGGTCTGCGCCGGATGCTGGCCGCTGCCTTCGGCGAAGACCGCGCCGAACTGGAGTCTGTCTCCCGCCGGCGCGCGGCGCTGGAGCTGTTGATCGTGCTGGTTTTTTCGCTGGTGGCGACGCGGCGCTTTTTCGAGGCCGGGCCGACTCTCCAGATTTCCGGCAGCGAGTCGGAATGGATTACCAATTCGGTGTATGCCGCCTATAACGGCCTGCGCGATTACGGGCGCATCCCGCTGTGGCAGCCGCTGCTGGAATTCGGCGAGCCGCTGCTGGATAACCCGGTCGGCTTCGTGCTGAACCCGTTCAGCGCCGGGTTGAGTCTGCTGATCGGCCCGGCGCAGGGGTTAAAATACACCGTTCCGCTGCTGACGCTGCTGGCGGGGGTTGGGGGGTGGTTGATGGGCTGGACGCTGGGGCTGGCCTGGCCGGGGCGGGTGCTGCTGGGGCTGCTGATGATCGGCAAGGGCAACATGCACGCCATGTTCAACACCGGCTATTTTCAACTGGCGGCGCAGCAGGTGTATTTCCCCTGGATCATCGGCGGGGCGATGGCGATTTTCCGCCTGCCGGGGCGGCGCTGGCCGGTGGCGCTGACGGCGCTGGCCTTCACGCTGATGTTCACGTCCGGCAACCTGTGGTACGTGCTGCCGATGCTGGTGGCGCTGGCGGCGCTGGCGGCGGTGTATGCCTGGCCGGTGGGCGGGGGGCGGCGGTTGCCGCGACCGGACTGGCGGGCGCTGCGGCGGCTGGCGCTGGCGGGCGCGCTGACGGTCGGCCTGAGCGCGATGCTGCTGCTGCCGCTGGCGATCAACTGGGGGCAGCTTGGCAATCATCCGCCGGAGGTGAGCGCCGGGTGGGAAATATCGGTGTGGGGGGCGGCGGTGCGGTTTTATTTCGACCCCAACCCGTACTTCCCGTTTGAGGTCTACAGCCCGCAGTTTCACATCACGCGCCCGTACCTGATGGACGCGCTGCAGGAGTTTTATTACAGCTTCATCAGCCCGGCCTGGTTCGCGGCGCTGATCGTGGTGGGCATCCCGCTGTACCGCGCGCGGAATACGCGGGCGCGGCGCTTCTGGTGGGTTGCCTGGGGGCTGGTGATCGTGTTCACGCTGTGGGGGGCGGGCGGGCATCCGCTGTTTGTGTGGCTGTACGAACATATCCCGGCGCTGCGCGGCTGGCGCTTCGTCGGGCGGGCGCTGGGGGTGGCGTCGTTTTTCCTGGCGGCGCTGATCGCCATGCGGGTGGATAACCTGTGGCGCAGCCTGACGCAAACCGACTGGCGGCGCTATCTGCCGGAGCGTCCCTGGTGGGCGGGCGGCCTGCCGCTGCTGGCGGCGGGCGGGCTGCTGGTGGCGGCGGGCGCGGCAGGCTGGCAGGTGGTGGCGCGCTGGAACATCGGCTATAACGACATTCTGGCCCCCCTGCACCCCGACGACGCGTGTATAAGCTGGCTGCGGCAGCAGCGCCCGCATGATGAACTGGCGGTATGGCGGTTTGGCTACCGGGCGATCACGACTTATATGAACAACCGGGCGCGCGCGACGCAGATTTACGCCGATTTCGAAATGTCGCCGCTGCCGTCCACGCTGGGGCGGGTCAACCTGACCGCCTCACTGCCGGAGTACGGCATCGCCTGGACGGAAGGCGAACGCGCCTATCTGCTCGACCGGGGTTACAGCATCCTGCCGGACAGCCCCATCGTCGAGCAGAGCGGCAAACCCTGCCTGTACCGGAAAGACGACGCCATCAGCTACGCCTACACCGTGCCGCTGGGCGTGGTGCTGACCGCCGAACCGGGCGGCGATCTGGTGGATGAATATTTCTTGCTGGCCGAACACAAGCTGCTGCCGCCGGACGCCATCACCCTGCCGCCGGAAAAAACCACGCCGGTGACGGACTTCGTGCGCCAGCCGGATAACATCTGGCTGCGGGCGATGGGGGAACCGGGGCGCTTTACGGTGGCGACGGTGCAGGAACGCGCTTATCCCGGTTGGGAAGTGACGGTCAACGGCCAGCCGGCCAAAATCGAATCGGTGGGTGGGCAGATCGGGGTGGTGCTGCCGCGCGAAGGCGGCGAATTTATCGTGCATTTTGCTTACCGCCCGCCCTGGCTGTTCCGGGGCGCGGTGGTCACGCTGGTGACGAGCGCATTGTGCGCGGCCTGGCTGCTGCGGCTGGACCGCCGCCTGCGCCGGAAGCGGCCATGATGCGCCGGATTCCACGCGGGCCGATCTTCGCGCTGGCCGGAGCGGCGCTGCTGGCGGTATCGGCGGGCATCAGCGCCGGGGTGCGCCGCCAGGACTGGACGCCGCCGCCGCACCCGCACGTACAGTTCGGGCTGCTGGCTGTAGGGATCGTTCTGGTGACGTGGGGATTGGGGCGGAGCGGGACGCGGGAAAATCAACCGGCGCAGGCCGTTCCGCGCCGCCGGTGGATATTTGGCCTGGTGGCGGCGCTGACGGCGGGCGCGCTGGCGCTGCGGCTGCTGTACGCGGGCGAAAGCATCCGCGTGCTGGTGGACGAACTGCACTTCTTGGCCGGGACGCTGAGCTTCTGGAAGCCGCACGACAACATCGGCCTGCTGACGCCGATGACCGAAACCTCGCCCTTCACCTGGCTGTTCCCGTACTGGCAGGCCAACCTGGTGGGGCTGTTCGGGCGCAGTCTGGGCAGCCTGCGGGCGGCCAGCGCCATCGTGGGCGCGCTGAATATCCCGGCGCTGTATCTGCTGGCGCGGGCGCTGTTCGACCGCCGGGTCGCGCTGCTGGCGGCGGGGCTGCTGGCGGTTTTTCCGCCGCACCTGCATTACAGCCGCATCGCGCTGTTAAGCATCACCGACCCGCTGTTCGGGACGCTGGCGCTGGCGTTCCTGGCGCGCGGGCTGCAAACCGGGCGGCGGCTGGATTACGCGCTGGCGGGGACGTTCCTGGGGCTGACGCAGTATTTTTACGAGGGCGGACGGCTGTTTTTCATCCCGCTGGCGGCGGCCTGGGTGCTGCTGCTGGCGCTGCTGGGGCGGAAAGAAGCAGCGGCCTATCATTGGCGCGGGCTGCCGGTGGCGGCGGCTGCCGGGCTGCTGGTGAGCGCGCCGGTGTATTACACGCTGCTGGCGCGGGGCGCGCCGCTGGCCGGACGGATGGACGCTTCCGGCTTGAACGCCGCTTACTGGGGCGGGCTGCTGGCCGACCCGCTGAACGGGCTGGCCGCGCACCTGACGCGGCGCGTGTTCCCGGCGCTGCTGGTGTACGTCGCCATCCCGGAAGCGACGGCTTATTACGGCGGCGGTCTGCCGCTGGTGCTGCCGCCGCTGGCGCCGTTTTTCCTGCTGGGGCTGGCGCTGGCGCTGCGGCGGATTCGCCAGCCGGGCAATCTGCTGATGCTGCTGTGGCCGGGTTTGACGGCGCTGGGCAACACGCTGCTGGTGGTCAGCCACGCTTCGACGCGCTACGTGGTGGTTTTCCCGGCGCTGGCGCTGGCGGCGGCGGTCGGGCTGGATGCGGCCTGTCGGCGGGTGACGCGGCGCGGGCCGGAATGGGCGCGGGTCGTCGTCCCGATGAGCGCGGCGGCGCTGCTGGCAGTCGTGCAGGTGGGCTATTATTTCGGGCCGCACCTGGGCAGCTTCGACGCCAACCTGCGCGCCACGCGCCCGCACCGCGACCTGGAAGATACGGTCTACCGCTCGCTGGATTTCCCACCCGGCACACAGATTCACATCGTCAGCGGGGCGCTGTTCGACCGGGGATACGCTAATCAGATGCTGGCCTTCTTCCGACCTGACCTGGAAGCGGTCGGCTACCTGGGCAGCGACGAACTGATCGCCGACCTGCCGCGTTTGCGACACACGACCGATCAGGCATTTTTCATCGAGTCGGAGGACGTGCGGACGCTGGCGGCGCTGCAAGCCAACTTCGCGCTGGAGGGGCCGTTTTTCAGCCCGTATCGGGTCGCGCCGGAGCGCCAGTTCGTGTTATTTTTCGCCCCGCGCCTGGGAGAGTAGGATCGTGTGCGAAGTGCCGGGTACTGAGTGCTGAGGTATGATGACTAAAGACTGGCGACCGGAGACTGTTATGCACGTTGCCACCCCAGCAGGGCGATGAAACGGCTTTTCGCCCTCACCCCCGTCCCCTCTCCCGGTGCCGAAGGCTCGGTCGGGAGAGAGGTGAAAGACAGGGTTTTTCCTCCCCTCGCCCAATCACCAAGTAGTGGTGGGGAGAGGGAGAACGAGGGGGTGAGGGCCAACCGGCAGCGCAGAAGGGCATAACACGCGCTGGAGACCGGTAACTAAAGACTAGTGGCTAAGTACATCAGCAGGATGAGAATGACGGGTGATGTAGGGGAGCGCCTGTGTGCGACCGGAGGAAGTCCCTACGGGGCGCTCTCCGGGCGGCCACGCCGGGCCCGCCCCTACGCCCTGCAAATTGATCTTGTCCGTGTACCAGAGGCTAATGACTAACGACTATTAACGGAGCGTGTGTTGTTCAAATCCATCTCTTTCGGCAAGCGTCTGGCCCGGATACCCCTCACCCGGCGGCGCATGGGCGTGATCGGCCTGACGCTGGCCGCCGGTGGTTTGATGGCCGCCAGCGCCTACTTCTTTCGTCCGGCCACCGCCGGCGGGCTGCTGCTGGAAGCGGCGCTGCTGATGCTCGCCGGCGGCGCGGCGTTGTGGGGCGCGACCGCCTGGCAGGGATACGCCGCCCACGAAACGCGCCCGTCGCCGCGAATCGAAACGCCCTCACCGGCTGAACCGGCTGCCCATACCGGGGCAGGGCAAACGCATCAAACTGCAATTTCGCGTCACGTTAACCCTTGTCCCCCCGCACCCCTTTCTCCGCGCGCGGGGAAAGGGGGAGTAAGAGTCGTTTTAAGCCCCCTCTCCGAATTCGGGGAGGGGGTTTGGGGGAGGGGTCAACGGGCGAAAGCCTACTTATTGAGACGAAGTATCTTCATGCTTAAGCCCTGCTATACCGGGGCGCGGGCGGCGCTGCCGCAGATCGCGCTGGCGCTGGGACTGGCCGCGCTGCTGGCGCTGGTGGAGATCAACGGCGGTTTTGTCGGTATCGCTGCGCTGCAACAAACGTCGCTGCGGGCGCAGTTCGGCCTGCTGGTGGCTGCCGTCGCGCTCATCACCTGGGGGCTGGGGGCCGAAACCGGCGCGCGGGTTAAAACGCCGCGCTCGCGGCGGGCGGCGCTGGCGCTGGGCCTGGAAGTGGGCGTAGTGGTCGCCGTCACGCTGCTGGCGCTGTTTTTGCGCGTGTGGCATCTGGGCGACGCGGTTCACAAGTTCGTGGACGAAATACATTTTTCGACGGCGGTGGCCGGGCTGCTGCCGGGGACGAGCGGCATAGACCTGCTGGCCCCCTTCGCCGGCATCACAGCCTTTCCCTGGCTGTATCCGTTCTGGCAGTCCGAAGTTGTTTTCATCGGCGGGCGCACGCTGGAAAGCCTGCGGCTGGTGAGTGCCGTCCTGGGTACGCTGACCATCCCGGCGCTGTACCTGCTGGCACGGGCGCTGTTCGACCGCACGACGGCGCTGCTGGCGGCGCTGCTGCTGGCGACTTTTCCGCCGCATCTGCACTTCAGCCGCATCGCGCTGAACAACGTGGCCGACCCGCTGTTCGGGACGCTGGCGCTGGCATTTTTGGCGCGCGGCCTCAAAACCGGGCGGCGGCTGGATTATGCGCTGGCCGGGGCGGCGCTGGGGCTGACGCAGTATTTTTACGAGGGCGGGCGGCTGCTGTTCCCGCCGCTGGCGGCGATCTGGGTGCTGCTGCTGGCGATTGTGCCGCGATTGGCGCGGCGCGGCAGGGGTGATGCCGTCGAGTGGAGACTTAACCGGCGCGGGCTGGCGACGATGGCGCTGGCGGCGCTGCTGGTGGGTCTGCCGATTTATACTACGCTGCTGGCGAACGGCCTGCCGCTGATGCCGCGTATGGGGACGGTGGCGGTGGGCGGCACGTACTGGCAGCGTGTGATGACAGAAGGCACGCCGCAAACGCTGGAGCAGCACATTTTACGCCCCTTCCTGGTTTACGTGCATATGCCGGAGACGGCGCTTTTTTACGGCGGCGACCAACCGCTGGTGCTGGAATATCTGGTGCCGTTGTTGCTGCTGGGGGTGTTCGGGCTGCTGTGGCGCTGGCGGACGCCGGGTAATCTGGTGCTGGCGTGGGTGCTGCTGACCTCGATGGGCAACATGCTGATGACCGAAAGCGCCGTGTTCGCCCGCTACGTGGTGGTATTCCCGGCGCTGGCGCTGCTGCTGGCGCTGGGCGTGCGCTACGTGCTGGCGCTGCTGGTGCCGGGGCGGGCGGCGCCGGCGCTGATGCTGGCGCTGGCGGCCTTCATAGCGGTGCGGCAGGGCGTGTATTATTTCGACCGCCACCTGAATTTTTACAACTGGCAGATTCGCCCGACCTACGACAGCGAGGATGCCATGTTCCGTTCCGCCGATTTTCCCGCCGGGACGCAGGTGCATGTTATCAGCCAGGGCAGCTATGGGGCGCAGTATCTTTCCGGCGTGCTGGGCTATCTGGCGAAAAATCCCGGCCTGAGCGTGGATGTTGTGCTGCCGGATGAGTTTAATGTGGCCTATCTGGCCGACCTGCCGCCGGAGGTAGACCACGCTTTTTACCTCGAACCGTATGACGTGCAGGCGATTGGCCTGCTTCAGCAGCAGTACGGCGATTTGCTCGATCCGCGCTTCAGCCCCTACAACGTGCCGCCGGAGCGCCAACTGGTGCTGTTTTACATCCCCGGCACGCCGGGCGGGTGAAAACCCCACACCCCCTCGTTCTCCCTCTCTCAACTGCCACTTCGTGGCGAGGCAAGGGGGAGGGAAAAACGAAAAACCTGTCTTTCACCCCTCTCCCAGTGCCGAAGGCACGTTCGGGAGAGGGGACGGGGGTGAGGGCAAAAAGCGGGCGGGCGTGAAAAGCGGTTTCGTCGCCCTGCTGGGGTGGCAACGTGCATAACCGTCTTCAGCGGACGAGCGCGCCGTAGTCGCCCAGGTTGATGCCCGGCTCGTAGGGGCGGCCATCCGGCAGGGTCGCGCCGGTCAGGTCGGCGTCGCGGAAGTTGGCCTGGCTGAGCGTGGCGTGCAGCAGGTTCGCGCCGCGCAGGTTGGCCTGGCGGAAACCGGCTGCCGACAGGTTGGCTTCGGTCAGGTCGGCATTTTCCAGGTCGGCTTCGCGGCAGTTCGCGCCGCTGAGGTTCGCCAGCCGCAGGTTCGCGCCGCGCAGGTGGGCATCGCGCAGGCTGCCGCCGCTCACATTGGCTTCGGACAGGTCGGCGGACTCCAGGTTGGCATCGTCGAGGTTCGCGCCGCTGAGGTTCGCCAGCCGCAGATTGGCGTGGTTCAGATCGGCATCGCTCAGGTTTACGCCGCCGGCATTGGCTTCGGACAGGTCGGCGGATTCCAGCACCGCGTCGTCCAGGTTGACGCCGGTGAGGTTCGCCAGCCGCAGGTTGGCGCGGCGTAACACGGCGTCGTCGAGGTTCGCGCCTTCCAGGTTGGCTTCGGACAGATCGGCTTCTTCCAGGTCGGCGTCGTCCAGGTTGACCCCGCGCAGGTTGGCGCGGCGCAGGTTGGCGCGGCGTAACACGGCGTCGTCGAGGTTCGCGCCTTCCAGGTTGGCTTCGGACAGATTGGCCTCCTCCAGATCGGCTTCATCGAGGTTCGCGCCGCGCAGGTTGGCGGCCTGGAGGTTCGCCTGCCGCAGCACCGCATCGCTCAAATCCACGCCGTCCAGGTTTTTGCCGGCGAAGTCGCGCCCGGTCAAATTCTGGCCGCTCAGGTCTTCAAATTCCGGCGTGCTGATGATGACGCGGCGTTTGCGTTTGCCTTCGCCCAGGTCAATGTCGAGGTTCACGTCAATTTCGGTCATGGCGCGGCGCAGGGCGTCGCGGGTGGTCGCCATGATGCGGTCGCGCAGTTCGCGGCCCAGGTCTTTCAGTTCCTCCATGTCACCGGAAAAACCGGCGGCGGAAGCCGAGGCGGCGCGTTCGCCGCGCAGCACGCCCTCCATATAGGTGACAAGCTGGCTGACGGCCATCTGCACCTGGGCCAGTTTCAGCCGTTCGTCGGCGTCGTCCGGGATGGACAGCGCCAGCGCGTCGGTGATGTAGGGGTCATCCGGCAGCAGGGCGGCGACGCGGGCGTGCAGGCTGTTGTAACTCTTGACGGCCATATCGCTCGTCCCCCGGTAGATTTCCATCACCAGGCTTTTTTCGACGGAAGCGGCCAGGGACCTGAGGGCCGGGATAAGCTGGCGCAGACTGCGCCGGGTTTCTTCGCTGAGCATGTTGAACTCCTTTTCGATTTGTACGGTTTTCGTAAACCTCACCCCCCGACCCGCTCCGCATGGAGAGGGGCAAAATGGGAGTGAGGCGTGTTCACAATCGGCGGCCCGCCTCTAACGGGCGGTTTCCACGCGGCGGTTCGCCGGCCGCGCCGGCGATTCGTAACCGGCTTTCAGGCGTTCGCCCTGGGCGATCATCCATCCACCCAGGCCGGCCAGCAGCCGCCGGTGAGCGGTGGGACGGCAGACCCGGAGTTTGTTCGCCTGGCGGCGGGTATCGGCCTCGCGCAGCAGGCGCGCGCGCCGGTCGTCCGCTAACTGCGCGTCCTGATAAAAATGGTTAACCATCGTCATCGCTCCTGATTCAACTCGGTTTCCAGCACGCTCACGGTTTCGGGACTTAAGAACTGGCGCAGCGTCTTTTTGGCGTAAAACAGCCGCGATTTGACCGTGCCGATGCCGGTATCCATCGCCTCGGCGATTTCGGCATACGACAGTTCTTCCTCAACGTACAGGATGAGCGTCTGGCGCTGAAGCTCCGGCAGGCGATCCATCGCCTGCTGCACTTCCAGGTAGAGCATCAGCCAGTGGACGACTTCTTCCGGCTGCGACGAGCCGTCGGCGGGCGTGTTGAGCGCAGCCCAGGACTCCATCGGCTCGTCATCCAGCGAAAGCTGCTTAAAACGCCCCAGGCGGCGCAGTTCGTCATAACAGCGGTTGCGGACGACCCGGAACAGGTACGGGCGCAGTTTCTCCGGCGGGTGAATTTGCCCCAGGTTTTTGTAGAGCGCGATGAACGAATCCTGCACGATGTCGTCTTCCGCATCGCTGACGCCGATCAACCGCCACACGAATCGCCGCACCGGCGGCTCCAGCGTTTGCTGGAGCTGGTCGAAGGCTTCACAGTCTCCGGCCTGGGCCTGTTGCAGCAGCTCGTGTTCGGGTATCACCGGACGCTCCTTTCTATACCCTATAACGGAGCAGTCGCGGTATTTGTTCAAAAGTCGTGGGATTGCGGGCGGACGGCGCGCCGGCCTCGTGCGTTATGACGGATTCGGGTCGTCGAGAATCCGGCGGCGCAGGCGGTCGTATTCTTCCTGCGAGATCAGCCCCTTATCCAGCGCCTCTTTAATTTCTTCCAGGCGGGCGGTCAGGTCGCCGCCCTGTGTCGGCGCAAAGCCGCTCATGCTGTCCAGCATTTGCTGCACCACGCGGGCGGCGTCCTGCGGCAGGTCGGCCTGGCCGATGTCGCCGCCCTGGATGGTGACGACGGTGGTGGTTCGCCCCGGTCCGCCGGTTTGGAACACAAGCGGCTGGCCGATGGTGTCCATATCGCCCGCCGCCCGCCGCGCCGCGCCGCGCACCATGCCAAAGATGCCGGACAGGAGCAGCAGCAGGCCGAGTATAAACGGCGTGGCGAAACCCAGGCCAATGGTCAGCGCGACCTTATCGGTGATGTCGCGCGCCGTCCCGGCGTCGTTGACGCAGGCATAAAACACCCCGCGCCCGTTGACCGTCACCGGCGAGCCGCCGCCGGTGCTGACCGTCTGCCGGACGGTTTCGCCGGCGCCGCAGTGCAGGTCTTTGAACAGGTCGGCCAGCGCCGGCTGACCGGCGGGGTCTTGCAGCATGAAAATCATCACAATCACCGAAACCACCATCAGGACAATACCCAGAATCAGCCGGAACATGGTTAACCCTCGCCTCTGCTGTTTTTGCGCGCAGAGCATAACACAGGAATACAAAGGCACAACAAAAAAGGAGCTGCAGACGCATGTACACGATAGGCACGTTAGAACGGCTGCGCCAGTGGTTAGGGCTGGCGGACGAAGACACGGCGGACGATGCCCGTCTGCGCGAGGCGCTGGCGCAGGCAGCGGCGCAGATCGAGCGGGCGGCGGGGCGGCGCTTCTGTCCGCGCCGGGCGGCGCTGCCGCATACTGCCACCGGTGTGATCGAACTGCTGCTGGACGATGATCTGCTGGAACTGCTGGCGCTGACCAACGGCGACGATCAGGCCATCGCCCTGGAAAATGTGCAGATGCGCCCCGCCGGAAGCCCGGCCAGCCTGCTGCGGCTGACCGACGGCGCGGCTTTCACCTGGGGCGAAACGCGGCTGAACGCCATCACCGTCACCGGCATATGGGGCTGGCATGACCGCTGGGACGAAGCCTGGCGCGACAGCGGCGACTCGGTGCAGGGCGGGCTGGCCGCCGGCGACGGGACGCTGGCGGTGAGCGACGCCGATGGCGCGGACGCCGCCGGAGAGCAGCCGCGTTTTCAGGTCGGGCAGCTGCTGAAGATCGCGGATGAATATTTGCGCGTGCTGGCGGTGGACAGCGCCGCGAATACGCTGGCGGTCGAACGCGGCGCGAACGGCACCCAGGCGGCCTCGCATCCGGCGGATACGCCCGTTTATGTCTACCGGCCCCCGGCGGACGTGGCGGCGCTGGCGCTGCGCCGGGCGGCCTGGCTGGTGCGCTCGGCAGATCATCCCGGAGCGCCGCCCGATGACCTGAACGCGGCGCTGGCCGGGCTGCGTCGGACGGGCGTCAAGGTCTGAGCGCAGGGAGCAGGGCCGCTACAGGGCGCGCATCAGTTTTTCGCCGAATGCAGCCGGTTCGCTTTTCTCAATCCTCAGGCTTTTCGCCCCATGCCACGACAGGAAGTCGCGCAGGGCGGCGGCGACACCGGCAACCAGCTCGTCGTCCGGCGCGACGCCCGGCTCAAGGTAGAGCGCGTTCAGATTCAGCGCGCCTGTTTTACGATCCAGTTTGGGATCGAAGCGCCCCACCAGCCGATCTCTGTGCAGAATCGGCAGGCTGAAGTAGCCGTAAACGCGCTCTGCAGCGGGCTTGTAACACTCCAACACCTGGTTAAAGCCCCACAGCTTTTCATCCCGATCCCCGGCCCAGAACAGCGAATCGAAGGGCGCGAGGAAGGTGGTGCGCTCCGGCCTGATGTCGCCGTCGGCGGCCTGCTGAAGCAGCGGGAGATTATCCCGATGCGCCAGCCAGGTTTTGACGCCGTTGGTTGACTCGCCCTGAATTTCGACCAGCACACCGTCGTTAATCAGCGCGCTGACCAGCGACCGGGCCGGCGTGGCCCGCATGTAGGCGTAAAATGTAAGGTGGCGCGATTCGAACACGCCCAGCGCCCTGGCCGCCTGCTCCAGACAGAAGCGGCGCGCTTCGTCGGGGGTGATGGGCGTGGTATCCACCCACTCCGGCAGCACCCGTTCCCGGACATCATACACACGCTGGAAGTTCACCCGGTCGGCTACCATCAGGTCGCCCTGGGCAAACAGCACCTCCAGCGCCACTTTGGATGGCTTCCAGTCGTACCACGCGCCGCGCTGCGGGCCGTCGTACTCAAAATCCCCGACACGCAGCCCGCCTTCCGAACGGATGCGCTCCAACGTCTGCGCCGCCAGTTCGCGGCTGCCATTTTTGCTCAGCCATTCCCGAAAGCCGGGGTTGTAGCTGATACTCGTGTCCGCCCGCCAGCGGTGGTAGCGGTAATGTTCCAGCGGGATGATGCTGGCGGCATGTCCCCAACCTTCGTAGAGCCGGCGCTGGCCGGCGGTGTAAATCAGCCGGTGGAAGTCGTCAATGTCGTATGATCCGAAGCGCGCCCACAGGGTCAGGTAATGGGCGCGTTTGACGACATGCAGCGTGTCAATCTGCACATAACCGAGCGCCGTCACCAAATCGAGGATGGCGTCGGGCGATGCCTGGTTGGGCGCGGTGAGGCGCTGGACGTGCAGCACTGCCGCGCGCAAGGCGGCGAGCGGGTAGACCGGGCCGGAAACTTTTTTCGCCATGCGCGTCCTCTGCTGTGATAGCCCTGACCCCTATGGAAAGGGGTCAGGGATGAGGTCAAAATCTCTCAGGCATAATCGGCGTAATAATCCTGCACGACGATGTGCTGGTCGCGCGGGGGGCGCATGTAATGCTGATCTGCCGGCGGGCGCGGCGGCAGCGAGATCACCTTCGGGATCACGTCCTCATACGGAATCATGTGCAGAATGTGCCGGATGCAGTTCAGCCGGGCGCGTTTTTTATCGTCCGACTCGACCTGATACCAGCGGGCTTCGGGGATGTCGGTATGGGCGAACATGGTGTCTTTGGCTTTGGAATATTCGACCCAGCGTTCGCGGCTTTGCAGGTCAATCGGGCTGAGCTTCCAGCGGCGGGTGGGGTCTTTGGCGCGCGCTTGGAAGCGGCGCTCCTGCTCCTCGTCGCTGACGGACAGCCAGTATTTGAGCAGGACGATGTTGGAACGCACCAGCATACGCTCAAATTCCGGGCAGGAATGTAAAAACTCCCAATATTCGTAATCGGTGCAGAAGCGCATCACGCGCTCCACGCCGGCGCGGTTGTACCAGCTTCGGTCAAAAATCACGATCTCGCCGGCAGCGGGCAGGTGAGAGACGTACCGCTGGAAATACCACTGCGTGCGCTCCCGGTCGGAGGGCGTGCCAAGCGCCACCGTCCGCACGCCGCGCGGGTTCAGCGGCTCGGTGATGCGCTGGATGAGGCCGCCCTTGCCCGCCGCATCGCGCCCCTCGAAGATGAGGACGACCTTTAAACCTTTGTCTTTGATCCAGTATTGCAGCTTAACCAGCTCGAATTGCAGCCGGGCAAGTTCCTTTTCATAAAACTTGTTGTCGAACGATTTATCTTTCGATTTTGATTTTTGGGGCGTTTTGGCCGAAGCGACTTTGCGGTCTTCAATGATTAAATCATGGCCGTCGGACCCGTCCTTTTGCTGTGCCATCGGTTTAATCCTCTCTGCTGCACCCTTTTTAGCGACGCTGCTCGAAGGCAGTTTCACCTTTTAGTATATCCAAATTGAGACAGAAAGGACTCGTGTATGACTCCCTTTCGCGCGGCATTAAACCGCCTGGCGGCATTGGACGTGTCCGGCGTGGCGCGCAGTTACGGCCTGGATGAGCTGCCGGAACGCCTGAACCGGGCGCAGCTGCCGGCGCTGCTGGTGCTGCCCGGCGAAGACCGCCCCCTGTTCGGCGCGGCGGGCGAAGGATTCCGCGCTGCCGCCTTCAGCGGCGGGCCGAAAACGGTCGTCTACCGCCCGACGCACCTGCTGCTGGTCGCGCCAACGCTGGCCGGACGCGGCGCGCGCGCGCATCTGCCCCGGCTGGCCGAACTGATAGACGCTTACTTCAGCGCCCTGTCGGATGCGTCCATGCTGGACGGGGCGCTGCTGGAGCCGGCCTCGGTGCAGATCGAGCCGGGGACGTTCGATTACGGCGGCGTGGCCTATCACGGCTGCGCCTTCCGCCATACATGGGTGATTGAGTGTTAAAAGAGTGCCGAGTTGGTAAGTGCCGAGTTAACGAGTTGGGCGGGCGCGTCCGATGTTCACACAGGCTGACAGCTACCGACTACCGACTACCGACTAACGACTGGAGACTACCTCATGACCACCTATATCGTCGGCATAGATTTTGACAGCGACGGCGTATTCACCGACATCAGCGCCGACGTGCTGGCGCTGGACTGGCGCCTGGGGCTGGCCGCGCCGTATGAAAGCGCTGCCGCCAATGCCGCCGCCCGTATCACCGTCCGCAGCCCCGGCGGGGCGTATTCGCCGGAGCGAATGCCGCTGTACCCCGGCGCGCCGGTTCGCATCCAGAGCGACGACGGCGCGGCTGTTCGCACGCATTTCACCGGGCTGGTGCGGTTAATCGAGCCACTGCCGGGCGACCAGGGCGCGCGCACCGCCGTCATTCACGCGCGCGGCCTGGAATTCGATCTCGATCAATGCCGGATTCGCCTGCCGCCGCTGGTGAACACCCGCGCCGATGCCGTGATCGCCGCCGCGCTGGACGCCGCGCCGCTGCGCCGCCCGGTGCTGAAAGGCCGCTGGCTGGTGGGGCGCGCCGGCCACAGCGAACTGGGGACGCATACCCGGCTGCCGGGACCCGCGCTGCCGCGCAGCCTGGAAACCGGCAAGACCGTCCTGGCTTACGTGGGCGATACCTGGGGCGACGGCATCGCGGCGGGCGAAGCCATCCGGCAGGCTGCCGAAGCCGAACGCGGGCGGTTTTTCATCAGCCGCGAAGGGGCGGCGGTTTTTTACAACCGCCATCACCTGCTTAAAGACCGGACTTCGCAGGCGATTTTCGCCGATGACATGGACGGCCTGGCCTATGCTTACGGCGCGGGACTGGTCAGCCGGGTGCGGGTGCGTATCAGCCCGCGCGTGGTCGGCGCGGCGGAGTCGGAACTGTGGACGCTGAGCGAACCACAGCGCCTGCCGCCGGGCTTCAGCCGCATCGTCGCCCGCTTCAGCGAAAGCGATGGCCGCCCAATGGGC
>JACAES010000032.1 GCA_013388735.1 Chloroflexota bacterium
AACCGTTGCTCCCGTGAGGGAGTGTCTTCACCCAAGACCATTATGCCACGAAAGGAGCAAGAGCGCATTCATCCACCCGCTAAAGCTGGTGGTTTCCTGCGCCAAATCTTATGAAAATTTGTGGGGTGATCGTCCCTATGCTCACGCCGTTTTCCGATGGCGGCCAGGTTGACGAGAGCCGTACCGCTGCATTAATCGAGTTCCTGCTTGAACGGCGTGTCGCCGGGCTGTTCCCCCTGGGTACGACCGGTGAAGGCCCGCTGCTGACGCTGGACGAACGCCGGCAGGTGGCCGAGTGGGTGGTGCGACACACGGCCAACCGCGTACCGGTCATCATTCATACCGGCGCGATCACGACCGCCGAAACGCTGGAACTGACGCGCCACGCACATGAAGTCGGCGCGGATGCGGTGGCGATTGTGCCGCCGTACTTCTACAAATTAAGCGATGACGCGCTGCTTGAGCATTATGCCGCCGTCGCCCGCGCCCTGCCCGATTTCCCGATTTACCTGTATCACAACCCCGGCGTTACGCCCAACCACCTGACGACCGATTTGGTGTTCCGGCTGGCCGAAACCTTCCCGAACATCATCGGCCTCAAGGACAGCAGCGGCGCGCTGGCGACTCTGTTTGCCAGCCGGTCGCTGCACGACGGCCGATTCAACACGGCCAGCGGGCCGGACGGCCTCATTCTGGCGGCACAGGCTGTCGGCGTGGATGCGTGCGTTGCGGGCAACGCTAACTATGCGACAGAACTGGTCGTCGGGCTTTACGACGCGGCCCGGCGCGGCGACCTGGAGACAGGCCGGACGCTGCAAGCACAATTGGACGCGGCGCGCCGCATCCTGGGCGATGGCAGCGATCTTTCCTTGTTTAAGGCGATGTGCGCCCGGCGCGGCGTTCCGATTGGCGATGTGCGCCCGCCGCTGCGCCCGGCCAGCGCCGAGCGGATTGAAGCCGCCTGGCGCGCCCTGGCAGAAGCCGGGATTACTTTTGCATAAGCTGAATTAAGGAGGTTGCGATCAGAAATCAATACGCCGGCAAAAACGCTCTCGACACATTTACAGATAAGTTTGAAAAGAGGTTTAACCATGCGTAAATATGCTCTGTTGGTATTGGTGGTTGTCTTGCTGGGCGTCTTCAGCCTGACCGCTGCGCAGGACGAAATAACGCTGGAATTCTGGGGCGGCTGGACCGGCCCGGACGGCGCGATCATGCAGGAGTTGGTTGACCGGTACAGCGCAGAAAACCCGAACGTTAACGTCAACCTGACCATTCAGGCCTGGTCGCCGCTGTTCGATGCGTTTATCGCTGCCGCCAGCGCCGGGGAATCGCCGGACATCATGGCGATGCACCCGCAGGAAACGGCCATGTTCATCAACCTCGGACTGATCGGGCCGGTGGACGACATTGTGGCGAACTCGTCAGTGTTCGTCGAGGAAAACTACGTGCCGAAGGCGTGGGAACTCCAGTTCTACAACGGCCAGATGTACGCTTTCCCATTTGATCTGGGCGTTCATGGGCTGTTTTACAATGTTGCCCTGTTCGAGGAAGCCGGCATCGCCGCGCCGCCCAGCAACGCCGAAGAACTCCTGGAAGCCGCGCGCCTGCTGACCAAAGATGCCAACGGCAATCACCCCGGCGACGAAGGCTTTGACCCCGCCAACATCGTCCAGTACGCCATCAACATGCACACCAACCATCACGCTTTTTACCAGTGGTACGCGCTGTATAACCAGCTTGGCGGCCAACTGCTCTCTGAAGATGGAACGCAGTGCGCGATGGACATTGACAAGGCGACGCGGGCCTGGCAGTGGCTCCAAGACCTGGTATACGTCAACTATGCCGCGCCTCAGGGTCAGACGGACTATGCCCGCGACTTCATCGCCGGTCGCACGGCCATGCTGGTTGACGGCCCCTGGCAGATTCCAGCCCTGCAGGCCGCCGCAGCCGAAAGCGGCTTCCGCTGGGCCAGCGCCCCGTACCCGACCATCTTCGATCAGCCGGCGGTCTGGGGCAGCGGTCACAACTTCACCCTGCCGACCAATGCTGACCCGGAAAAACGCGATGAAGCAATCGCCTTCATTGAATGGCTGGCAGAAAACTCATTCAGCTGGCTGGCTTCCGGTCAGCTTCCGATCCGGCAGGACATCATCGCTTCGCCCGAATTTGCCGAACTGGAAGGTCGCCAGTCGTTTGTAGACATGCTGGCCAATCAAAAACTGCTGCCCAACATCCCGAAGTTCTCGGAGATTTTCGCCTCCAACGCCCCCACGCCGATGATGGTGATGGCGCAGCGGATTTTGCTGGAACAGGCGGACGTGCGCTCGACCGTGCAGACGGCCTGCGACGAAATCACCGCGATTCTGTCAATTCCGTAACGGGACATACCTTTGGGGCGATCCGCTGGGTCGCCCCAGTTATCGGTTTGATTCAAGCCGCGAGAGGTGATGCAGATGCGTATCCTGCCACGAAACGCCACCACCTATGCAGTTCAAGCGGCGGCAGCTCCCCGGCGGCAGTTCCCCACCGCGCTTCTGTTTGTCCTGCCCTATTTAATCCTGTTTGTGCTGTTTCGGCTGGGGCCATCGCTGGCCGGGCTGGCGATTGGTTTTACCAACTGGCAGGCGGTCGGCACGCCGCAGTGGATCGGCTTCCGCAACTTTGAGGCGATGGGGCGCGACCCGCGTCTGGGCGAAGCCTTCCGAAACACGGTCGGTTTTACCGGCGTGATCGTGCCGCTGCTGGTTGTGCTGAGCCTGGCGCTGGCGATCTTCCTCAACCGCCCCTATCGCGGGCGGGCGCTGGGGCGCGTCGCGGTGTTTATGCCGTTTGTGGTCATGTCCACCGTCGTTGGTGTGCTGTGGACATGGATTCTCGACAAGGACTTCGGCCTGCTGAACGTATATCTCTCCGGGGTCGGAATCGCCAATATCCCCTGGCTGGTCAGCGAACGGTACGCTATGTGGGGCGTCATCCTCACCACCGTCTGGTGGACGGTCGGTTACAACATGGTGCTGTTCCTGGCCGGGCTGCAAGACATCCCCGGCGAACTGTACGAGGCGGCCCGTATTGACGGCGCGGGAGCGGTTGGCCTGTTCCGCTTCGTGACGCTGCCCATGCTGGCGCCGACGACGTTCCTCGTCATCATGCTCACGATCATCAATTCGTTTCAGATTTTCGATCAGGTCTACGTGATGACCAGCGGCGGCCCCGGTACGGCCACGCTGACTCTGGTGCAGTATATCTACACCACATCGTTTCAGTTCCAGAAGTTCGGTTACGGGTCGGCGGTCACGGTCATCCTGTTTTTGATGCTGGTCTTCGTGGCCTTTTTCCAGATACGCGCCTACCGTCGTGGTTTGCAGGGGGTCGAATAACATGTCAATCCGAGTCAACCGCCTGATATGGTACGCCCTGCTGACTGTCATTGTCGTGCTGGCGCTGGCACCGATTGCCTGGATGCTGACGACTGCGCTCCGCCCGGAGACGGAAATCGTCACAACCGACATTCACTGGATTCCACGCCAGTTTACCGTGACGCACTTCGAAGCCATCCTCAGCGATTATCCGATATTGCGCTGGTTGTTTAACAGCCTGTTTGTGTCGGCGGCGGCCACGCTGCTGGTGCTGGTGCTGGATTCGTTGGCTGGTTATGCCTTTGCACGGATGGAATTTCGCGGGCGGAACATCCTGTTTATGGTGATTCTATCCATGCTGTTCGTGCCGATGCAGGTAACGGTCGTTCCGCTGTTCATCCTGTTCTCGCGCCTGCAACTGACCGACACCTACTGGGCGCTGATCCTGCCGGTGGGCGCGAACGTGACCGGCGTATTTCTGATGCGCCAGTTCTTCCTCAGCATTCCGTCTGAGCTGGAAGACGCGGCGCGCGTGGACGGCGCGAATGCCCTGCGTATTCTCGTGTCGGTCGTGCTGCCGCTGGCGCGCCCGGCACTGACCGCCGTTGCCATCCTCACGTTTCTCTCGACCTGGAACAGCTTCTTCTGGCCGCTGATCGCCACCCGCAGCGATGAGGTGCGAACGCTGCCGGTCGGCATCGCGCAGTTTTTGAGTCTGCGCGCCGGCATGGTGCAGGGGCAGCAGTCTATCGGGCAGTCTATGGCCGGCGCGGTATTTGCGGCGCTGCCGCCGATTATCTTCTTCGTGATTTTGCAGCGATACTTCATCGAAGGCATCTCGCGCACCGGCCTGAAGGGTTAAGTTGTGGACTCCATCGCCGGGCTGCGCGGGATTGTCACCGTCCTGAATACACCCTTCACCGACGACGACCGCGTGGACGCGGACGCGCTGGCCGCGCACGTTGAGTACGCGCTCCGGTCGGGCGTGGCCGGGTTTCTCGTCCCGGCGCTGGCGAGTGAAGTTTACAAACTTACGGCTGACGAGCGCGCCCTGGTCGTGCAAACCACGCTGGACACGGCGCGCGGGCGCGTGCCGGTCATCGGCGGGGCGACGGCAGCTTCGGACGACGAACGTCTGGAAGCGGCGCGACGTCTGCTCGAACTGGGCTGTGACGGCATTCTCGCCGCCATCCCCTACACCACCGAGGCCGAATATATCCGGCAGGTGGCGGCGCTGGCGCAGCTTCAGCCGCCGCTCCTGATGCTGCAAGACTGGGACGCGGCGGGCTACGGTCTGCCGCTGACGCTGATTCTTGACCTGTTTGAACGTTTCGATTGTTTCCGTTCGATCAAGATCGAAGTGATTCCGGCAGGGGTGAAATATTCGCAGGTGCTAGACGCAACCGGCGGCAGACTGCACATCGCGGGCGGTTGGGCCGTCATGCAGATGATCGAGGCGCTCGACCGGGGCGTACACGCGCTGATGCCCACCGGGCTGCATCCGATCTACACGCGCATTAATCGCCTGTACGCAGACGGCCAGCGCGAGGCGGCCTCGGCGCTGTTCCGTCGGCTGCTGCCGGTGCTGGCGTTTTCCAACCAGCATCTCGACATTTCGATTCATTTCTTCAAGCGGCTGCTGTACCGACAGGGAATTTATCGCACTGCGCGCGTGCGCGAGCCGATTCTGCCGTTCGATGATTACCATACACGCATAACCGAAGAACTGATTGTTTACGCCCTCGATCTCACCCGTGAGGTAGAACGCGCATGAGCGATTTTCGCGGCCAGCACATCCTGATCACCGGCGCGTCCCGCGGCATTGGCCGTGCCTGCGCGCTGGAGTTCGCGCGGTTGGGCGGACGGCTGGCCGTTCACTACAACACCAACCGCGCCGCCGCCGACACCACGCTGTCGCAGCTAGAGGGCAGCGGCCATATCGCGGTTGCCGCCGACATGACCGATGGCGATGCGGTCGAACGCATGGTAAACGAAGTGCTGGCCGCTTTCGGGCGGATTGACGTGCTGGTGAACAACGCCGGCATTTTCGAGGAACATCCCCCGCTTGAGACCGGCTATGCCGCCTGGCGCTCGGCCTGGACGCGCATCCTATCAACCAATCTGGTCGGCGCGGCCAACACCTCATACTGCGTCAGCCGCCACATGGTCGCAGCAGGCGGCGGCAAAATCATCATGATCTCGTCGCGCACGGCTTTTCGCGGCAAACCGGAAGCACCGGCCTATGCCGCCAGCAAAGCCGGGATGAATGCGCTGGGGCAAAATCTGGCGCTGGCGCTGGCACCGCATAACATTCACGTGTACATTGTTGCGCCCGGCGTGGTTGAAACCGACATGGCCGCCAGCGATAAAGCCTCGCCCGCCTGGGAAGACATCCGCCGCCAAAGCCCTCTGGGGCGCGTTGCCACGCCGGAAGACGTGGCGCATACGGTGGCCTTTCTGGCTGCTGCCGGCGCGGAGATGCTGACCGGCGGCGTGATTGACGTGAACGGCGCTTCTTATCTGCGTACCTGAAACATGCACGATCTTCTGTCAGGGCGTACCGAGCGCGTCCTGCGCCGCTTCCAGGTCGGCGATATGCTGCGCGGCATCGGCGGCGCGGTCGCCGTCCGGCGCGAGATCGAGGTAGCGGCGAAAGTCGGCTAGGGCATCGTCGCGGGTATCCAGGCCGGTTTGCAGAATCGAGGCGTACAGCACGCCGCGATAGAAATAGGTGTCGGTGTAATCGGGCGCGAGTTCCAGCGCGGCGTTGTAGTCGGCCAAAGCGGCATCCCATTCGTACAGCGCCAGGTACATCTGTCCGCGCATGGTATACAGTTTGGGGTCTTCCGGCTCCAGCTCAATCGCGGCGGTCAGGTCGGTTATGGCGTCGGCGTAGCGTTCGATGAGGGCATAGAATTCGGCGCGTTTGATCCGGGCTGTAACTGTGTTATGGGGCTGCGGTATCGCCTCGCTGGACATATGCGACCGCATCTCAACGTATTGGTCTATCCATCTGGTCGCCGTCCTTTCGTGGCCGAGTTGCAGATATATCCAGGCTAAATTGGCTGCTGCGCCATAGAACACAGCATTCCCACCCTGATCGTGAAAACCCTGAAAGGCCTTTTCCAGATAATACGCCGCGCGCTTATAATCCTGACTATCCAGGAGCAGGCACATACCCAGGTAGAAATTTGCAAAATCGCCCGGTGAATCGAAGGATAATGTCGAAAATTCCAGCAGATGCTCAAAATAGGGCATGGCGGTTTGGTATCGCCCGAAGGAAAATAACGCCAGTCCGGTCACAAAATCGGTCAGAGCGCGCAAATCATCGGGGGACGCAGCATTATAAACGCCGCTTACTCCAGGACTGAATTCGAGTAGTGTTGCGGGTAAGGTAATGTGGGGGGCGACGCGGTGTCCCACATAGACCAGTTCCCGATCACTGAATTCACGATAGTATAATGCGATTATCACCGATTCACGGTCATCTGCCCAAACCAATTCGATTCCATAACTGAGCAGGTTATCTTCTATGGTCGCTTTAATTCCTAAATTATCAATCTCCAAATCGGCATAAATAGCAATACTGTCCGGCGTCACATCCTGTCCTTGCACAACCCCCGCCAAAGCAAACAGCAGCACACAGGCCAGCGCACACCAGCGCCGCCAGACGGCTTTAGCCTCTCGCGGAAGACAGGCAGCAATCCCGTGATTACGAGCATCCATTCTGGTTTCGTCCATCTCTCGATATTTCCTCAACCACATTATACCCCTTCACGCCGCGCTCCATTATCCCAAACCACTTGGGATAACTATCTTAGCAGTTGGGATACAATGGGTTGGATATGGCCTTCAGGGGTGTTTTGAGGTATAATTAAACCTGTTGTTCAGGTGTATTGTAGTGGAAACTTCTTTTTCACCCCGGCGCACTGACCCGGCGCGCCTCAATCCGACATGCAATGAACGATCAGCACAACGAACACGACCTCACCCCCCGAATTTCTTTCCATGCCAGGAAGGGAAACCGGAAAAACAGCCAGGGTGGGGTTTGAGTCTTGGAGCATAAACGAACATGGTGATGGACGCTGGCACGATTCGCCCGATTAACATTAACGAAGAAATGCGCGGCAGCTACCTGGATTACGCCATGAGCGTGATCGTCGCCCGCGCCCTACCGGATGCCCGCGACGGCCTGAAGCCGGTCCACCGGCGCATCCTGTATGCCATGTACGATATGGGCATCCGCGCCAATTCGGCCTACAAAAAGAGCGCGCGCATCGTCGGTGATGTGCTGGGTAAATATCACCCGCATGGCGACAGCGCCGTATACGACGCAATGGCGCGTATGGCGCAGGACTTCTCGCTGCGCTACCCGCTGGTGGACGGCCAGGGCAACTTCGGCAGCGTGGACGGCGACAGCCCGGCGGCCATGCGTTACACCGAGGCGCGCCTGTCACAAATGGCCGAAGAACTGCTGGCCGACATCAACATGAACACGGTGGATTTCGCAGACAACTACGACGGCACGACGCAGGAGCCGGCGGTGCTGCCGGCCCGGCTGCCGAACCTGCTGCTGAACGGCACCAGCGGCATCGCCGTCGGTATGGCGACCAACGTCCCCCCCCATAACCTGCGCGAACTGGCCCAGGCCATCGCTTACCTGATTGACCATTACGAGACGATGGACGAAGTGACGGTTGATGACCTGATGGAGTTCGTCAAAGGGCCGGACTTCCCGACCGGGGCGCAGATCGTGGTCGGCGATGAACTCAAAGAAGCCTACGCCACCGGTCGTGGGCGGGTGGTCATGCGGGCTAAATCTGAAATCGAAGAAACGCGCGGCGGGCGCTTCCGCATTGTGTTTACGGAAATCCCCTATCAGGTCAGCAAAACGTCCCTCATCGAGCGCATCGTGGAACTGGTGCGCGAAGGACGCTTGCAGCAGATTCACGATCTGCGCGACGAATCTGACCGGCGCGGGATGCGTATGGTGGTCGAACTCAAACAGGCCGCGCAGCCGTTGACGGTTTTGAACCAACTTTATAAATATACGCAGCTTCAGGCCACCTACAGCATCCAGATGCTGGCGCTGGTGAACAACGAGCCGCGCACCCTCAGCCTCAAACGCGCGCTGCAAATCTACATTGACCACCGTTACGAAGTGATCGTCCGGCGCAGCGAATTTGAACTGGAAAAACAGCGCGCGCGGGCGCACATCCTGGAAGGGCTGCTGAAGGCGCTTTCCAACCTGGACGCGATCATCCAGACCATTCGCTCTTCGGACGATACCGACGACGCCCGCAATAAGCTGATGACTCGTTTTGACCTCAGCGAGCCGCAGGCCAACGCCATCCTGGAGATGCAGCTCCGGCGGCTGGCAGCTTTGGAGCGGCAGAAAATCCAGAATGAATATAACGAAGTGCTGGCACGCATCGCCTACCTGGAAGACCTGCTGGCGTCGCCTGCCAAAATCCGCGACCTGATTCGCCATGATATTCTGGAAATGGCCGAACAATACGGCGATGGTCGGCGGACTGAAATCCTGTATGGCGTGAACACCGAATTCGACGAGGCCGACCTGGTGCGCGATGAGCAGGTCATCATCTCGCTCAGCACGCGCGGTTACATCAAGCGCGTGCCGGCGACCGCCTACCGGGCGCAGCGCCGCGGCGGCAAGGGCGTCATCGGCATGACGACCAAAGAAGAAGATGTGCTGTTTGAAATCTTCACCGCCAACAATCACGATACGATTCTGTTCTTTAGTGACAAGGGGAAGGTCTACTCGGAACGGGCGTTCCGCATCATGGAAACGGGACGCGCCAACCGGGGGACGCTGATCCAGGCAATTTTAAACCTGTCGCCGGATGAATATATCACCGCCGCGCTGCCGGTCATCTCGTTCGAGAATGACGGCTATTTCGTTATGACGACGGTGAAAGGGCGCATCAAACGGGTGGCGCTGAAGGAGTTCGCGGCGGTGCGCCCCAGCGGATTGATCGCCATGACGCTGGACAGCGACGATTACCTGGGCTGGGTGAAGTACACCGACGGCGATCAGGACATCATCCTGGTGACGCAAAACGGGCAAAGCATTCGCTTCCACGAATCCGAAGTGAGGGTGATGGGGCGTCCGGCAGCAGGCGTTAATGCCATCCGGCTCGAAGACGGCGATTGGATAGCCGGCATGGATGTGGTCTGCGCCGACCATACGCACATGCTGGTGGTAACGCGCAACGGTTTCGGCAAACGCACGCTTCTGGAAGATTATCGCTCGCAGGGGCGTTATGGCGTCGGCATTCGTACCCTGGCGCGAAACGATAAAACCGGGGCGATTGTCGCCATGCGGTGCATCAACCCCGACGACGACCTCATGCTGATGACGAAACTGGGCGTGGTGCTGCGGACGAAACTGGCCGAAATCCGCGAAACCGGGCGCAACACCCAGGGCGTGGTGGTGATGCACCTGGCCGAAGGGGATGAAGTGGTCAGCCTAACGGTGATGGATAACGGCAGCGCGCCGGAAAACGGCGTCTGAAGCTGCCGTTGTAAACAAAAAGGGGCGCATGATGCGCCCCTTACGATCTGCCATAACGATGAAGAAACTAATCCTCGTCTTCCTCGATCTTGCCCTTCTGGATAATCTCAACTTCAGCAGGTGTAGACTCCGCTTCTTCGAGGGCTTCTTCCTCAATCGAGCGCGCAGCGGCGGTCTGGCTGACGCGAACGATCATTTCATCCGGGTCACTCACAATCGTCACATCCGGGCCGAGGTTCAGGTCACGGACATAAACCGAATCGCCAACGGCGGCCAGGCCGGAGATGTCCACTTCGACCACGCTTAACAGCTTGCTCGGCAGCGTTTCAAGCGTGAGGGTGGTGGAGCCGGCCATCAACACCCCCAGGCGCGCTTCCACCGCCGGGCTTTCGTTGACGAAATGAATCGGCACTTCGACGCGTATTTTCGTGGATTCATCTACGGCGAAAAAGTCTACGTGCAGGATGTCGCTGCGCAGGATGTCCCGCTGGACTTCACGAGCCAGGACGGTATACGTGCCGCCATCCACCTGAATATCAATCAGGTGCGTGCCGCCGGCCTTCATCAGGGTCACTTCCAGCGGACGGTAGGGAATCTGAATGTGGACAGGTGCGAGACGCGCGCCATAAACAACCGCCGGTACCAACCCCTGACGGCGCAGTTGGCTGACTTTTTTACCGACGATCGTGCGCGACTGCGCATCCAAAACATATTTCTCGGCCACGATTAGGGACTCCTTCGGACAGCGTATGGCGCAGGCCGGGATGCTGTCGCGTGATACTTGGGGTTCAGGTTTGGAAATATGGTCATTCTAGCGATGGGGTTGGGGTTCGTCAATGGGGAGCTGGTGAGCCGCCGCGACAAACGTGCGAATCACAATCGCCTCTGCCCGGAGGCGATTGTGACGTGTTGAGCAGATGATTATTACGAGCCTGCCGCGTCCGGTGAGCTTTTCTCCGGGGCGCGAGAACGCGGCCCAAGCTGAGACAACGTGCCGGAAATCGGGCGCAGGTCAAGCCACCATTGATTCTTGGGGCGCTGGTTAACCTCATCAATCAGCTTGGGAAATTCTTCGATTGAAAGAATTTGAATGCCGCCCGCACCCAGGCCGATGAAGGCGCTGGCTGGCGCATCCGTCGCAGCGTTTTCGTCCAGGAAGCCCATGCAGCGCGCCGCCAGGCGGGTGGCCTGAATGCGGTCAAAAGGCGACGGGTCGCCGCCCTGCTGCAAGTGTCCCAGGATGGTTTGTCGCACGTCGAACAGCGCGCCGCCTTCTTCCTCGAACAACGACGCCATAAAGTCTGAGGTGTAAATGGCGTTGGCGTTTTCGTTGCGGATAATCAAGCCCAGCCGCTTGCCATGTTTAAAACCGGCCACGATCTGATTCAGGTCTTCCTGCAAGTCGCGCAGGGTGACGCCTTCCTCGTTCAGATAGACGCGCTCCGCGCCGGTCGCCAGGCCGCTCATCAGGGCCAGGTATCCGCAGCGCCGACCCATAACCTCCACCACAAAACAGCGTTCCTGGGCAATGGCCGACTGTTTGATCCGATCAACCGCCCAGACGATGTTGTTGAGGGCGGTATCTGCCCCTACGCTTAACTCGGAACCGGGGAGATTGTTGTTAATGGAGGCCGGAAGGCAGATCATCGGAATGTTAAAAGCTGGGTAATCGTCCCGGTGCCGGTACATCTCGTAAGCGCCTTTGTAGGCCGTCCAGCCGCCGATGAGCAGAATCCCTTGAATTTCGTGTTTTTCGATGGCGCGGGCAATGCTGTACAGATGGCGCCCGGTGGGCGTGATGCGGCTGGTGCCTAACTCTGCGCCGCCCATTGATGCCCAGCCATTAACGCTCATCCAGTCCAGTTCATGAATTTCGCCATCAATCAACCCCTGAAAGCCGTTAGTGACGCCCAGCATGATATGGCCGTTGTCCAGCCCGATACGCACCGCCGCCCGGACGGCTGTATTCATGCCGGGGGCCGGCGCGCCGCAGTTCATCACCGCCAACCGGAGGCGCTTTTGTCCGGCGGTCGGCGGGTGCGGAAGGGAACGATTAAGCGTCCGCAGCGTGCGGAATGCCTGAGTGAAGCTGCCGCCGCGCAGTTCCATCGCGCGCTCGTATTCGTGCGCGTTGATCGCGTCCGCGACCGCGCGTGTTCGCTCGACACATTCCATCAGCGGGGCGCGTTTGATACGATTACCCCGCAGGCAAATCAACTGCGGTTCGGTTTCCGACGTGGCTTCAAAGACGGCTTCGACAGCCGCATAACCCATGAGCGTACCCAGGTTGCGATCAAAGGCGCTGGGCGTACCGCCGCGCTGGACATGCCCCAGCACCGTTGCGCGGACTTCCTCGCCCAGCCCTTCTTCCAGAGCTTTAACAACTTCAGTGCTGCCAATCGGGTTGCCATGCCGGTCATGAGCGCCTTCGGCAATGACGACGATACTGTCGCGCCGCCCGGCCTTGCGCCCGGCTTTAAGATCGGAGACCATCTTTTCCTGCCAGTTGTCCATTTCAGGCGGGCATTCCGGGATCAGCACCCATTCCGCGCCGGTCGCCAGGCAGGCCATCAGCGCCAGATAACCGCAGTGCCGCCCCATGACCTTGACCACAAACGTGCGCTGGTGGCTGGCAGCGGTGCTGCTGAGCGCATCAATCGCCTCGGTGATACGATGCAGGGCAGTATCCGCGCCGATGGTCATATCGGTGCCGTACATATCGTTGTCAATCGAACCGACCAGCCCGACAACCGTCAGGAAGGCGTGGCGGTCGGCTGTTTTCTGGTCAATTTCGCCCATCTCGACCAGTTCACTCAACAGCACCGGCCATTCCTGGCGGAACAGGTTTGCGCCGGTCAGGCTGCCATCCCCGCCGATTACGATCAGGCTGTCTATCTCGTGTTTGAGCAGATTATGAGCGGCCTGGCGGCGACCTTCGTGGGTACGAAACGCTTCGCAGCGCGCCGTGCCGATCACCGTTCCGCCCCGATGCAGGATGCCGCCAACCGAGTCCCAGGTCATCTTTCGGATCTGATTTCCGCCATCAATCAACCCCTGATACCCTTCATAAATCGCGTAGATCTCGGCTCCCCAGTCCAGGCTGGTACGGACGACAGCCCGGATGGCGGCATTCATGCCTGGCGCATCCCCGCCGCTGGTCAGAATAGCAAGGCGTTTTTTTGCCATTTTGTCAGATTCTCCCCGAATTCAGAGATGATTGTGTTATGGTCGTGTGAGGGTAAACATTGCTTTGACGGCGCAACCTGCCGCCAAAGTCGTCTGGATCTGCATTTATCCGAATGCATTTATGCGCATTCTTCCGTTTGCAGTATACATTATAACATCGCCGCGCGTTTTCGTGACTTGCCAACCACTTCATTTTCAATCGGGTTCCGACTGCGTTTAACCGACGCGGCGCAGAATCGGCCTTGACCACCTGCGCCGGCATGGCCTATAATCATATCTGGTCAGTATCCTGCCGCAGACCGCAGGCGCGAAACGCTTAATCTCCTGCCGAGGCGAGGACGAAAACCCCACACCATGTTAATCATGGCGGTTTCGTCGCGCGCGGCGGAACCGCTTTTTGTTTGGGTTGCCGGGGCGAATGGCGATGATTGGACGAAGGTTCATCGAAGCCAACGAACTGCCTGCCAGGGCCGATGTGGCTATTATTGGCGGCGGTCCCGCCGGGGCAGCAGCGGCCTGGGCTATCGAACGCGCTGCGCCTGGCACGCAGATCGTCCTGCTGGAACAGAGCGGAAGCCTGGGAGCGGGGGCGTCGCTGGCATCGTTGGAAAACTTCCGCACCTGCTGGCCCGCGCCCTGCCTGGCACGAATGATGCAGCGCAGCGTTAGCGCGTTTTTGAACCCAGCCGCCGACCTGGGCGAAAACACGGCGCTGGGTGTCAGACAGCAGGGTTATCTCTACGTCGCGTTTGACGAAAAAGGGGCGCAAACGCTCCGGCGCGATGTGCTGCACCTTCACAACATCGGCCTTTCGCACGTCGAATACCTGGATATGGGCGAGGTCGCCTACCGCTATCCCTGGTTAGGTGAGCGTGTGATGGCAGCCAAGTTCGATCCGCTGGCCGGCTGGTTGGATTCGCACGCCCTGATCTATGCCTTTGCCAACTGCACCCGTGCGGCACGTTTCGTGCTGGGCGTGCGAGGCGCGTGTATCCGTCTTGCCGGTGGGCGCGTGGCAGGCATTATAACCGACAGCGGCGCGATTGATACACCCAACGTTGTGATCGCGGCAGGGGCGAATGCCCGACAGGTGGGGCGGTCGGCAGGGATTGAAATCCCGGTCGAGGCGCGCCCCCGGCAGAGCTTCACAACTCCCTGGCGACACGCGGCTTTCCCGGAGGATGCGCCCTGTATCATCAGCGCCGCGCCCTTCCCGCATGTGCGGCCCGAAGCGCGCACCGGAGCAATCTTCGGCTGGGAATACGGGGGTGTTCACAGGCTGGCCGCGCCGGAACAACCCGCCGAGTCGTTTAACGACGCCAGGTTTCCATCCCTGACGCTGGCGCTGCTGGCGCGGCAGTTCGGCCACCGCGATGGCGTGGGCTTTGCCGACCCGCGTTATCTGCGGGACATCAGCCACCGGGCGGGTTATTACGTCTGCCGCAGCAATGCCTACACTACCCTGCCGGACGGGACGCGGCAGCCCTACGAAAGCCAGCGGGCGATCATTGACGCCTGGCCGGGAGTGTATGGGCTGTTTCTTTCGGTGGCGCACGTCGGGCATGGTGTGATGTCCTCGCCCGCCGCCGGTGAAATCCTGGCCGCAAAGGTGCTGGGACGCGCGCTGCCCGACCCGGTCTACGCCGACTTCGGGCTGAATGTGCCATATGTCGAATACGACGCAGGCGGGCTGCATTAATTCAAGGTGGGTATAACGCAGGGGCGCGGAGCGTAAGGTTCTGCCCCTTGCAAAAACCGAAACGGGTATGGTCAGACACCATACGAAGCGATTCATTCATTCTATAGAAAGGAGGAAGACGCTTGGCAATCTCAAAGGAACGCAAAGCGGAACTTATCGCCGTCTACAAAGATTTCCTGAACCGCGCCGACGGCATCGTTGTCACCGAATATCGCGGGATAACGGTCACTCAGATCAGCGATCTGCGCGCCCGGCTGCGTGAAGTGCAGGGGCGGTACGTCATCACCAAAAACACGCTGTTCAAAATCGCTCTGCGGGATATGAACTGGCCGGTGCCGGACGATTTGCTGGTTGGCACAACCGGCGTGGTATTCGGTCAGGGCAACTTTCCCACCGTAGCTAAATCTGTCCTGGGTTATAACAAGGATTTCCCGGACATCCTGGCTATTAAAGGCGGCGTGATGAGCGGCCAGATTCTGAGCGCGGCTCAAGTGGATGCTGTTTCCAGCCTGCCGTCGCTGGACGAACTGCGGTCACAGCTCGCCGGGCTGATTGTGCAGCCTGCTGCCGGCCTGGTCAGCATGATCAACGCCGGCGTGGCGTCGGTCGCGCAGGTGCTGGCCGCCTATGTCCAGAAGCAGGAAGAAGCGGCCTAAGACAGCCGCCAGTCTCCAGCTTGCGCACTTCGCGGACAGTTGGAAACCGGCAGTTGAAAACTCGTAAGACACTCGTTAAAGAATTGAACCTGTAAGTCAAAAGGAGATAAACCGATCATGGCCGATCTGGCGAAAATCGTGGATGAACTGAGCGCGCTGACCGTTCTGGAAGCCGCCGAACTGAAGAAGATGCTGGAAGAAAAGTGGGGCGTGAGCGCCGCCGCTGCCGCGCCGATGATGATGGCCGCCATGCCCGCCGCCGGGGGCGCTGTCGCCGCTGCCGAGCCGGAAGAAGAACCGACCGAATTTAACGTGATCCTGGCCGAAGCCGGCCCGAAGAAGATCAACGTCATCAAGGTCGTCCGCACCCTGACCAACCTCGGCCTCAAGGAAGCTAAAGACCTGGTTGAAGGCGCTCCGCAGACCGTCCTGGAGAGAGTCAACAAGGAAGCGGCCAATGACGCCAAGAGCAAGCTGGAAGCCGAAGGCGCAAAGGTGGACGTGAAACCCGCGTAAGGCTGGCCGATCTACAACATCTGACAGGGGGCTTATGCAGGGTAATCGCTTGAAGATACTTCGTCTCAGTAAGCAGACTTTTGCCTTTTGACCCCACCTCCAAACCCCCTTCTCTCAGGGGACATGCGTCCCCATTCGGGTCGCCGAATTCAAGGAGGGGGCTTAAAGAGACTCTTACTCCCCCTTTCTCCGTATACGGGGAAAGTGGTTAATGTGACGCAAGATGACAGTTTGAAGCGATTACCCTGGGGGCTTATGCCCCTTGTTTGATTCCCACGCCGGGCCGTCGTACAATCGAGATGATTGACCGGTTGGATGGTGAGCGAGTCATGGGACGAAAATGCCTGTTTGTTTTTGGGTGGCTGCTGTTGGCTGCCCTGCCCATGTCGGCACAGGATGATGTGCCAATCGTCAGCGATATTGCTTATGGCGATTTTGTCGAAGACAGCATCACCAACAGCGCCTTTTTTGACTGGTGGCGGGTGCAGGCCATTGAGGGTGATGTGATGGTAGTGGACATGGCCGCCGCCGGCGGGCTGGAGCCGCTGCTGGCGATTCTCAATCCCGGCGGCGACACGGTAGCCCGCACCGAAGGCGCGCCGGACGCGACCGTTCAACTGCGATACACCGTCCCTTCCACCGGCATCTATACCCTGGTGGCGACCCGCGTCGGCAGCAATGAGGGCGTTTCGACCGGTGTCTATTCGCTGCGCGTGGCCCGCGCCGGTACGCCGGCAGCGCGCCCCAACCTGTATCAGGACGTGACGTTCCGCTGTCAGGATTTTGAGGCCGCTACGGCTGCAACGCTCGTTTTTGCCGAAGACGCCAGTGCCGACCTGTTCCAGCGTATCACCGTTTACGGGATAGATGGTTTCCTGCCGGTTATTCGTCTGGATGTCAGCGCCACGCCGGGTTTTGAGGATTGCACATCGGACGCCGCACAGACGATAGACGATACCTTTGCGCTGCCCGGCGAAGCGCCGCGCACCATCACAGCCGACATGCTGGACAGCGCCGCGCAGTTGGCCCTCAACGGGGCGGAGAACATGGGGACGATCACGGTGACAATCGCCAGCCGTGATGGCGCGCCGGGGCGTTATGTGGCGCTGATCGAAGGTTTTTCCATCGCGCGCGGCGGCGACCAGGATATTGTGGAAGTGCGGCTGGGCCCGCTGGCCGCCCAATCCACCCTGCTGATGGTCTACATGGTGGCGAAACCCAACAGCCGCCTCGACCCGTTTTTGGCGCTGCCGGATGAAGAACGCGCCTGTGACGACGCCGGGCGGCGCGGCTGCGAGGATGTGCCGTCGCTGGCGGGGGCAAGCTTCATCCTTCATGATCGTGACGGCATTACCATCACCGCCGACCGCCAGGATGCCGGGTTAATTCTCGCGCCCGGCAGCCCCGACCCGGTGGCGCTCATCCTGGGCAGCCGCGACGGCGATACGTATGGTGATTATGCCCTGGTGCTGATCGGTGAACTGCCGCCGCGCGCCGAATGAAAAGCTCACCCGTAGTCCGGGCGAACCCTACGAAAATGGGTAGATATTGATGCCGACCGCCCCGGCCAGCGCCACCAGCAGCGGAGCGATCACCAGCGCCGGTAGGAAGTTCGCCATGCGCGGACGTTTGATGTCCAGCAGCACCAGCCCCAGGCCGATCAGCAGCAGCCCGCCAACAGCGGTCATCTCGTCTATCATCGGCGCGGACATGAAGTAACCCGCCCCGCTGCCGGCCAGCGCCAGCCCCCCCTGCACGAACAGCACCGTAAGGATGCTGAAACTGACGCCCACGCCAAAGCTGGCGGCGAAAGCCATCCCGGCGAAACCGTCCAGCACGCTTTTGATGGCTAACTGCTGGAAGCCGATGGGCAGCCCCATGCCGTCCTGTATCGAACCGACGAACGTCAGGGGGCCGATGCAGAATACCAGGCTGGCCGTCACAAAGCCGGTGATGAAACGCGCGCGTGTGTCGCCGGCGGCTTCCTCCGTCGCTGCGCCTCTGGTGGGCGCAAATCGTTTTTGCAGCCAGCCCGCCAGCCTTTGCAGCGCGGCGTCGAGATCAAGAATCTCGCCCAGGACGACGCCGATCACCAGGCTGATGAGCGGGACGATCACATTGCCGGTCTGCCCGGCGTTGCTAAAGCCCACGAACAGCGTCACCAGTCCCAGCCCGGTGACGACCGACTCCTGAATTTTGTGCGGCAGCCGCCCACCGATCAGCAGCCCCAGGGTGCTGCCGATGGCGACCGTTATCATATTGAGGATGGTTCCGCCCATAGCGCCGCGTTAACCCTGCGGCCCGGCGGATTCCAGCAGGCGCACCAGCAGGTTAAGCATCTGCGCGCCGTTGGCCCGCACTGCCTGGACGTGGCGCTGCTGGGTGGGCGTCAGCCTGCCTTCGACCTGATCGAGCAGCACTTCGGCATAACCAATGATGGACGCCAGATGTGAACGGGCTTCATAGCTCAGGATTTCGTGGGCGCTGGCGATCTCCGGGATGCTGATGATGAGATCGCGCATGGTGTGTGCCGAGCGCAGCATGGCATCTACATAACGTTCCTGGTAGAAGCTGAGGTCGCTTTCGCCCTGGAGCGACTGGCAGGCATTGATGACGGCGTTTAATGGATTCAAAAATTCGTCGCGCTGCATAAAATTTCCCCCTGAGGCGGGTTTGCAAGCTCTATTGTACCGAATCCTGCGCGGTTTTAACGGATGCGCCGTTCCTTGCTGCCGGCGCCCAGTTTATCGCGCAGTCCGGCAGTGGAGATGTCGCCGCGTTTGATGGCGTTATAAAACGCCTCGTCGTAAGTGCGCGTTTTGACGACCACCGGCATGGGGACGGCATGACCCATGATGATGGCCTGCTGCCGGGTATCCAGCCGCGACAACACCTCGCGCAGGCTGCTGGCCCCGTTGATGCCGGTTAACACGGCGTTGATGTCGCGCTCGTTATCCAGCAGGGCCGTCACGCGCGTGCCGATCTGGCTCATCACTTCTTCGTCAATGCCGCTGGGCCGCTGGTCAACGATCACCAGAGTAACGTTGTATTTGCGCAGCTCGCGGGCGATTGTGCCGAAGATGGTTTGCCCGGCGATGCCCGGCTGCAAAAACTTGTGGGCTTCCTCGATGGTGATGACCAATTGGGGCGGTTTGTGCGCCTCGTCGCCCAGCGAACGTTCGACCATCTCCACGTAGCGGTCGCGGATACGCCGCGTGAGGTAGTTGGCGACCAGCACGTAGGCTTCCAACTCGTTGCCGTAGCGCCCGAATTCCAGCACCACGTTTTTGCGGTTTTCTACCAGCAGGTGAATGATCTGCTCCACGCTGTCACCAACCGACTCTTCGGTCATGAAGCCCCAGCGTTCAAAACGCTGCAAGCGGCGCTGCAACGCCAGCAGCGTGCCTTCGCCGATATTGGTATTGGTGGTGATGTCGTCGAAGTCTATCGCGTCGCCGTCAATCAGCCGTTTGATCCAGCCGGCTTTCCAGCGTTTACGCAGCGTATAGGCTGCGTCAATCATGGCGTCACTCAGGCTCATGGTAGAACGTAAGGCAGCAATGTCTTCCGGCTCGATCTTATCGTAGCCGAGTTTGACCTCGAAATCCGGTCGAGTGCCGCGCCGCCGGGTGGATTCGGCGTCCAGGGTGATGATCGCTACCTTGCTGTCGAAAAGCTGCTTCAGTCCTTTGGCCTGCGCGCCACGTTCGTCGGTGGCCGCCCAGCCATAATCGTTGTGCATGTCGAAGATCAGGTTGACGGCCTGCCCCCACCGGATAACGCCCGCCAGCAGCATCCGCGTCAGGAAGCTCTTGCCCGTGCCGCTTTTGCCAAACACGCCCACCGAACGCTCCACCAGCCGCTTAAGATCAAGATTGATCTGCGTCTGCTCCAGTTCCAGCGGCGCGCCGACGTTAAAGTGCTGCGCGTCTTCCTCGCCAAAGACGGCGTTCACGTCTTCGACAGTGGCATTATAAACCGACATGAAGTGGCCGGGAATCGTCTTGACCGGCTTCGGCTGCTGATCCTCGATAGACAGCATGGGCGTGACGTGAATCGTGCCGTAGGCTGCCGTGCCGATGTAAATATCGCGCAAAAACTCGTCCGAAAGATCGGGCGGGTTGTTCTGAATGGCCGGGTTGGTATTGTTAAGCGTGATGTCAGTAATCATGCAGAAGAAGCGGATATGTTTTGCGCCATGCACGACCACATAACGCCCCACCGCCAGGTCTTCAACCCTCTGCTCGCGGTCGAGTTTGACGACCAGCCCCTTGCTTAACGAACCGCCGACCACTACCCCCAGGCGGGCAGCATCCGGGGACGGCGTGCGGGGGAACCATTCGTCCAGGTTTTCAGCTTGGTCGGGCATCATCATAACTTGTGTCTCCACATCAGGGTAAAAAAGGCAAAGCGCATCCCGTAATTGTAACATATGTTCTATTCTTTGTCGCCCCGGAACTTGCCGATTTCGGCGCGTTCCTTCATTTTATAACAAACGGCGGGTCATGCCTACCGATGGCGCGCAGGATGCGCTGCCGCGAAGAAAGACGCGCTTTTGCCGGCTTCACTTTCTATGCGCTGTCGATCAGACACCTGCTGACCCTGACCGGCAGGTTGATGTGCGGTGACGCAACCTGGATCGCCCACCCTGACCTGATGGCGCGCGCTTCGAGATTTTCGCATAAAAAACGGTCGGGGCGCAGGTGTCCTCGACCGTTTTGTGCTTCCAGATGTCTTCGTCGCTCCCCCTGGCCGGAGAAGGGACGAAGAAAGGGGCAAAGCCGGTTTATTCGCTCGCCATCACGGGCGGACGTGTGTAGCCGGACACATCGCCGCCAATAGCTTCGATACTGTCGTACAGCACTTGCATGATGTAGTGCGGATTATGAGCGAAATCGCCGGGGTCTTTCTGCGAGTACTGGTAATTGTACGCAGCACGCAGCAGGGTTGGCGTCCAGGTTACGTAGCGGTTGTCGAAGTTCACTTCGTCCGGGTCGGCTGCGCCGTTGGCGTTGGTATCAGCGAACCAGTATGGATAGGCGTGCGCGTCGTAGGCAATCGCCGTACCGACTGTTTCGGCAGCATAGGCCTGGATTGCCGCAAAAAGCGTCTCTTCCATCGTCACGATTTCATCACGAATCGGTTCGTCGGCACTGCCGTCGCCATCGTAATCAATCAGTTCGACATCTTCGGTCACGCGGATTAAGAGGACATCTTCCGCTTCCTCTACATCCTCATGACAGTCCTCGCACTCGTTGATACGAATCGTGCCGTTGTGCTGGCGGTGGCAGCCTGTGCAGGTGTTCGGCGCGTCTTCTGCATGGGCGTAACGCCCATCATAGTCATGATCGGCATACTCGTAAGCGCCCTGCGCTTCGGTTCCGAACAGCGACGCGCCAGCCGCAAAGTAGTGAACGTTGCGGAAGGTCAGTTTGTCGCTCACTTCGTCGTCGCCCACACCGGCTGTAGCAATCGCCCGATTCACGCTCACCGTCGATTCGCGTCCCTGGTGGCAGGCGAGACACATATTGCTGTCGTCTTCTTCACCAAAACCGAGCTGCGCGCCGCTGGGGAACGCAACTTCGTTCACTGGGTAGACGGTGAATTCAACCAGATCATCGTGGCAGGTCGAGCAGGACAATCCATCAGAAATGGGTTCGGCGATGTTCACGCCGTTCTTGAGGAACACCGGCAGGCCGGTCGCCGTGTGGCAGCGCGAGCAGTTTCCCGGCACTTCGCCGTCTTCGTCCCAGTGCCGCCACGCCTCAACCGTCGGGTTGAAGTGCATGGGCGCATCACGATACAGTCCCGCCATATCCAGGGGTTCCGACAGCTCTGCGCTCAACGAAGCGGCGCTGTCGTAAAGCAGTTCGAGTACATACTGCGGGTTGTGCGTGTATGCGCCGGGGTCTTTCACCGATACCTGATAGTTATAAGCCGCGCGTTCCAGGTTGGCGGTAAAAGCATTGTAGCTATTCTGGGGGTTCTTTTCATCATCATCCAGGCTGCCATTGCCGTTGGTATCAATGAACCAGTACGGATAGCTGAGCGCGTCGTAGATGATTGCCGTCCCGGCCACTTCCGTTGCATAGGCCTGAATGGCCGCCATCAAGACTTCCTGCATCCCTTCGATCTCGCCGGCGATGCCCTCGCCATCATCGCCGTCACCGTCGAAGTCCACGTCCGAGCCGTCCATGCGGATGTCCCGCAGTTCTTCAACAGAGTCAACTTCGTGGCAGGTCGAACAGGCATCCACTTTGACTTCCAGCGTGTGCGCATTGTGGCAGTCGGCGCAGGACTGGAAGCCCTCAACGTGCAGGTTGCGCCCCATGTAAACTTGCCCATCATACTGGTAGCCACCACGCGCCGCGCCGCCGTACAGCGTCGCCGCCGCCGCATAATAGTGGATGTTGATGAAGCGCAGATCGGCGCTGACCTGATTCGGGTTTTCGACCAGGCCAAGTTCTTCGAGTTTTGCGTTCACGCTGTCGGTAGACGCGCGCCCCTGATGGCACACCATACAGCGCGCCGAGTCGCCCGTATCGCCCAGTTCGACGCCTGACGGAAACACGATGCTGGTCAACTGAGCGGCGGTGGGCGCATGGCAGGCATCACAGGTGACGACCGTGCCAAGCGGCGCAGGATTTTCGACCGAGCCGAATTCCGTACCGTCGGCCCCCACAAAGTCACGATAGCCCGGAGTCGAGTGGCATCCAGCGCAGGCTGCTTCGATTTCACCATCGTCGTTCCAGTGGTTAAACGCCTCTGCGGTGCTGTCCGCATGGGGCGATGTCACCCAGGCTTCATAGTACTCGGCAAGATACGGCGGCTCTTCCGCATCCTGCGCCTGTACATAAGACTGATTCAGGAGGAGCAGTCCCGATGCCATGAACAGGACGCCCACCAGTAGAATTAAGTAACTTTTTTTCATAACCCTTCTCCATGTAAGGATCGGACTCGATGATGAGTTTCACCATCCGCACGGCGCTCCCCTGCCCAAGCGCGCGATACGGACAATCCATCACAAGCAGTACTCGTAACGAAGTACGCCTTGCTCTTTATTGTCACACTCACGGTCAAGGCTGCAATCATCCTCCGGGATGATCTCGAATCATTCGACAGAATGAAACATGAGGTCAGGTGGAATTCTCATCATCCTGAAACAAGGCGCGCATACGAAGATCGGGATAATAGCTGTTTATTAAATCTTTTCCACAAGATTCTCTAAAAACTTAACTTAATTTTCAACGTTAGTTGATAATCCATCATTATAGTTTTTCAATATCCTCACCGGGATGCTGTGAATCTCTACCCAAAGGTCAAAAAGCTAGCCACCGGACATCAAACAAAAGTTCGGAATGGAGACGCAGGGTATGGGATCAAAAAGAGCTAATCGCCGCTCCAGGAAGTCCCAACCAAGGCGAAACAGGCTCAAATCACGGCGATCGGTGTGGTCAATCTCGTCCATGAGGCGCTGGGCAATGACGTGTTCAGCCAACGCCACCAACCACAGGT
>JACAES010000033.1 GCA_013388735.1 Chloroflexota bacterium
AACCGTTGCTCCCGTGAGGGAGTGTCTTCACCCAAGACCATTATGCCACGAAAGGAGCAAGAGCGCATTCATCCACCCGCTAAAGCTGGTGGTTTCCTGCGCCAAATCTTATGAAAATTGTGGACATAAAGCACCTTGCAGGTGACTGCTACAGGTTGTTTTAGAGCGTCAAAATCACTATAACACGGAAACGAAAGTGCGTCCAGAGGGTCGGAATTCCGGGCGCGCGCCGATATTACAGGTTGAAATGCTCCCACGTTTTTTGTATAATGCTTCTTCATCGTGCCAGATCGCGGCGTATCCACCCGACCCGGTTGGCCCCTGTTGGCGTGGAAAAAAGACCAATTTGTGCGTCAACTGAATATTTGAACTTTCTGATCGGTCAGGCGAGAAACCTTGCCTGAAAAGGGTTGGATTTTTCAAGGCAAACGTTCCGGGGGATGTGGTATGGCTTCGATTACCCGGCGGCCCAGCCAAAAACAAAGCGGCTTCGTGTTGGCGCTGCCTGCCATTCTATGGCTAACGTTATTCTTTCTGCTGCCTGTCATCATCGTGTTCGTGGTGAGCTTTCTGTCGCGCGGGCGCGGCGGTGTGGGCGAGCTTCCGTTTACGCTGGCAAACTACGCGCGCGTCTGGGATGTTTTTCGCCCGATCATCCTGGACTCGATCTGGATTGCCTTTGTCACGACGATGATCTGCCTGCTGGTTGGTTATCCTCTGGCGTTTTTCATCAGCTCCCGCAAAGACCCGCGAATGCGTTCGCTGGCCCTGTTCATGATTATCCTGCCGTTCTGGACGAACTTCCTGGTGCGGACTTACGCCCTGCAAACCATCCTGGGACGCGAGGGCATTGTGAACACCATCCTGATGAATCTGCGGTTGGTGGGCGAACCTGTGCAGCTTCTTAATACGCCGGAGGCTGTTATCCTGGGGCTGGTTTACGGTTATCTGCCGTTTATGGTGCTGCCGATTTACGCCTCGGTCGAACGCTTCGACTTCCGCTTTGTGGAAGCCGCGCACGATCTGGGCGCAAACGACATTCGTGCCTTCCTGCGCGTAGTGCTGCCGCTGACGCTGCCGGGCGTGATCGCCGGTTTTATTCTGGTCTTCATCCCGACCATCGGCGCTTTCGTCACGCCTGACCTGCTGGGCGGGACGCGCGGCATTATGATCGGCAATCTGATCCAGCAGCAGTTCCGGGGGTCGGGCAACCAGCCGCTCGGCTCGGCGCTGTCGGTCGTACTGATGGCGATGGTGATGATTTCCCTGCTGGTGTACATCCGTTTCGGCGACAAGGAGAGGTGACGATGGCAAATCAGGTTATGCTCTCGCGGACATCTGCCCGTCCGACGATTGACATCAATGAGCGCCGCGCGCAGTTCGACCTGCTGGTGCGGCGCATTGGCAAGATCGGGTTGCATGTGAACCCGATTTTTGCTTATTTTTTCCTGTGGGCCCCTATCGTCGTCCTGATTGTTTTTTCGTTTAACGATGGCGGTTCAGTTTCCACCTGGCAGGGTTTTACGACCCGGTGGTACGAAAATATCTTCAATAACGCCATCGCCGCCGGAACCGAGTCGGCGCGTTTTACGACCGAAAACATGCTGGGCGCGGTGCAGAACAGCATGATCGTCGGCTTCAGTTCCACAATTGTGTCCACTATCATCGGGACGATGGTGGCGCTCAGCCTGGTGCGCGGGCATTTTCCCGGCAAGCGCGCATTAGACGCCGTGTTATATCTGCCGGTGGTCATCCCGGAAATCACCCAGGCGATTTCGCTGGCGATTTTCTTTAAGGTGATTTTTGACTTCACAAAGATGCAAACCGGTATCAACGCCACCACGGGCTTCGGCACGATCATCATCGGCCATGTGGCCTTCTGCATCTCTTACGTGACGATTGTAGTGCGGGCGCGGCTGGCGGATATGAACCCACGCCTGGAAGAAGCCGCCCGCGACCTGGGCGCGAACGAGTGGCGCACCTTCTGGCGCATCACGTTTCCGCTTATCCTGCCGGGCGTGCTGGCCGGCGGCCTGCTGGCGTTCACGCTCTCGCTGGATGATTTCGTGGTGACGTTTTTCAATTCAGGCATCGGCACGTCCACGCTGCCGATGTTCGTTTACGGCATGTTAAAGACGCGCGTGCCGCCGGAGATCAACGCCATTTCCACCCTGATGCTGGTGGCCTCGACGGCGCTGGTGGCGATTTCGCTGGGGATGCAGGGCCGCAACGCGGCGCGCGCCTGATAAACGCGATCGCCCGCCGGGTAGGTTGGCTGCCCGGCGGTTGAAGATCACCACAGTTTGTATCGTTCGATTTTGAATGAGTAAGGAGGATAAGGATGAAAGTATGGCTCTTGCTGCTGGTTCTGGCTGTTGTAACGGTCGGTGGAACAACGGCTCTGGCGCAGGAAGCGACACAGGTAGAACCCTGGACGTGCCCGGAAGATGTACTCAATATGGAGAACAAAACACTCAACTTCCTTAACTGGGCGACGTACATCGCTGAAAATACCGTTCCCGACTTTGAAGCCGCGTGCGGCGTCAAAGTCACAGCCGACTTTTATGGCAGCAACGAAGAACTGCTGGCGCGAATGCGGGCCGGCAATCCAGGTTTTGATCTGATTGTCCCAACCGGCTACACGGTCGCCGAGATGATCGCTGAAGGGCTGTTGGAGCCGCTGGACAAAACCCATATCCCGAATATGGCGAATATCAGCCCTGACCTGCTCGACACAGCATTCGACCCTGGCAACGTGTATTCGCTGCCATATCAATGGGGAACGGTCGGCATCGGCTACAACGTGAAGTCGGTGGCCGCCGTTCTGGGTGAGGATGTTGAAATCACAAGTTGGAATCAATTATTCGATTACCCGGTGGCGCGGGTGGGCTGGCTGGATGACCAGCGCGTGATGCTGGGCATCGGTCTGCTGATGCTCGGTTACGATCCCAACAGCGTCAACCCGGATGAAATACGGGAAGCGACCGACTATCTGGTCGAAAAGGGGCGTAACAACGTGCTGCGAATCGCCGTAGACGATGGGCAGGAACTGCTGGCGCGCGGTGAGGTGGATATGGTCATTGAATACAGCGGCGACATCTTTCAGGTGGCGCTGGCTTGCGAAGACGATCCTAACTGCGGCATGGAATATGCCTACGTCCTGCCCGATGAAGGCGCGAATATGTGGATTGATAATATGGCGATCCCCGTCGGGGCGCAAAACAAGCGGCTGGCCGAAGCCTTCATAGACTACGTGCTGCATCCTCAGGTCGGCGCGGACATCAGCAACTACATCGCCTACGCCTCACCCAATCAGGTTTCGATTGACGACGGCTTGATTGACGATTACCTGCTGGAAAGCCCGATCATCTACCCGACTGGCGATGTCTTTGATCGCCTGTTCGTCACCCAGGCGTTCGCCGAGATGCCCGAAGTCCAGCAGTACTACAACGATGCCTGGGATGAATTGAAGATTTTCGTCGCGCGGTAATTGGGCGCATGACGCCCAACTTTCGTTTATGGGTGGAGAAACCTCTCCACCCTCATAGAGGAGATGTATGACCATGCGTAAGTTCACCGTGTTTGCTTTCCTGCTGTTGGTAATGATGGGAGGAATGGCCGCTCAGGCCCAGGATGCCGGTCCTGCCATCGAACCCTGGGCCTGCCCGGAAAGCGTCCAGGTTATGGAGAACAAGACGCTCAACATCTTTAACTGGGCTACCTATATCGGGGAAAATACCATTCCTGATTTTGAAAACCTGTGCGGTGTTACCGTGACGCTGGACTATTTCGATAGTAACGAATCGATGCTCACGCGCTTGCGCCAGGGCAATCCCGGCTACGACATCGTAATCCCCAGCGATTACGCCATTCCAACCATGATCGAAGAAGGGCTGCTGCTGCCGCTCGACCATGCCAGAATACCGAACCTGGATAACCTGATGACAGACCTGCGCGAAGCGCCGTTCGACCCGGAAAGCAAATATGCTGTGCCGTACCTGTGGGGGACGTTCGGTATCGGTTACAACGTTAACAGTGTTGAAGAGCCGGTGAGCAGTTGGATGCAGTTTTTTGAGCATGATGGCGCAGTGGCCTGGACGGAAGACTCTCGCATTATGTTGAGCATCGCGCTGCTTGTGACCGGCCACAGTCCCAACTCCAGCGACCCGGATGAAATCGAAGTCGCCAAACAATTTCTGCTCGATCACAGCGACAATGTGGTCATCATCGCCGCCGACGACGGCCAGGAATGGCTGGCGAAGGGCGACGTGGATATGGCTATCGAATATAACGGTGACATCTTCCAGATCAACCTGGACTGCGAATGTGAAGATTTCACCTACGTCATCCCGCAGGAAGGCTCCGGCATTTCGTCCGGTTTTATCGCCATCCCCACCGGCGCGCAGAATCCCGATCTGGCGCAGGTGTTTATTGACTACATTCTGGACCCGCAGGTCGGCGCGGAGATCGCCAACTTCACAACCTATCCCTCTCCGAACCAGGTTGCCGTTGATGCCGGTTTGATTGACCCGATCATGCGAGAAAACCCCGGCATCTATCCGCCAGAGGAGATGCGCAAAAACCTGTATTTCCTGCTGCCGCAGGACGAGGATACCGAACAGCTTTTCAACGACATCTGGACGGAGATTAAAATCGCCCTCCAGGCAGGCTAATTGATCCGGGCGGTTGGTAAACCGCGCATAGTGGATAAGGTAAGATGGCCGCAATTGATGTTGAACTTCGGAACGTAACCAAGGAATTCCCCGGTCGGGCTAAGGATGGCCTGGTGCGGGCGGTGGATAACGTCTCGCTGCAAATCCAGCAGGGTGAATTTTTCGCCCTGCTGGGGCCAAGCGGCTGCGGGAAAACCACCACCCTGCGGATGATCGCCGGTTTCGAGGATGCCAACTCCGGCGAAATTCTCATCCGGGGGCGGGCGGTTCAGAACGTGCCGCCCTTTCACCGTCCGGTCAATACGGTGTTCCAGGATTACGCCCTGTTCCCGCACATGACGGTACAGAAAAACGTGATGTTCGGGTTGGAGATGGAAGGTGTGGCACGGGCCGAGGCCGAACGGCGCGCGCAGGAGGCGCTGCAACTGGTGCGCCTGCCGGACATCGCCGCTCGTAAGCCCCGGCAGCTTTCCGGTGGGCAGCAGCAGCGGGTGGCGCTGGCGCGGGCGCTGGTCAAACACCCGGCGGTGCTGCTGCTGGACGAGCCGCTGGGCGCACTGGATCTGAAACTGCGTCAGGCCATGCAGTATGAATTGAAGGCCATGCAGAAAAGCCTGGGCATCACCTTTATCTTCGTCACCCACGACCAGGAAGAGGCGATGACGATGGCCGACCGTATTGCCGTCATGGATCAGGGCAAGGTGCTTCAGGTTGGCACGCCGGAAGAAATCTACGAATCGCCGACCAGCAAGTTTGTGGCCGACTTCATCGGCGAAACCAACTTCATACAGGCCGAGGTCGCCGAAACAAACGGCGTATTTGCCACCGTGAAGCTGGACGAGACGACCTTCATCAAAGCCGTCACCGGCGGCCAGGCGCTGACGCCCGGCCAGAAAGTGACGGTCGCGCTGCGCCCGGAAAAGATTAATCTCTTCCCGGTGAAGGGTTTGGTAGAATACGAGGAAGGCTCGACTGAAACCGCTGAGGAATATCATAGGTCGTTGATGTCCGTGCCGAACATGAACCTGATCCGGGGCCGGGTGCGGCAGGCGGTTTACATTGGCACCGATACACGCTATGTGCTGCACATCCCCGGCGAGCAGGATGTGGTCGCCCGCGTGCAGAACTTCGGCTTGCGCTCGGATACCTATTTTGAGGACGGCCAGGAAGTGAATATGTACTGGAATGCTGAGAACGCCCGCGTGCTGTTGCAGTAGCGGTGATTGGTTTTGCGCCACCTCATTGTTGGGCGAATACGCGGGTGTTCGCCCCCCTCCAGGGGACACGATTACCGTGTCCCCTTGGCTTTTAAAGGGTGTTAAATGCGTTCCCCCAGACGGCGCTCGGTGCCAGCCAGCAAACGCTGGATGTTCTCGCGGAAGCGGTACAGCATCATCACGGTTACGAGCAGTGCGTAAACGGTGTATTCAGTTGGCAGCTGCCGCTGGCCGATCAGCACCAGCATCCACAGGGTAGACAGGCCGAACATCGCCAGCACCGCCAGCGACACGTAGCGTGTCAGCGCGATGACAAACCCACCCAATACCGACATGCCTACCACCACCTGAATCGGTGCCATCACCAGCATGGTGCCAAACCAGATGGCCGCGCCCTTGCCCCCGCGCAGTGTGCCGGTTATCAGGGTGGCGAACAATGACCAGTTATGGCCGACAACCGCCACTGTGGCGGAAATGACCGTTACGGCGGCGGTATGGTCAGGCACGATCAGGTTGGAAAGGATGATGGCCGCGATACCCTTCAGGCTGTCGAAGGCCCAGACGGTGATGCCCCACCAGAAACCCATCGCCCGGAGGACATTGGTCGCGCCCATATTGCCGCTGCCGACCTCAAAAATATTGACGCCCTTGTGCAGGGCGATCAGATAGGCGGTCGGCATTGAGCCGAGCAGGTAGCTGAGGACTACGATGAGAACAATTTTCAGGATTTCTTCCACTTCAGCTCCTCCGGTAACTTCGATTCACGCCGCTTTATTTAAGCTACCATGAATAAATGATGGGTACTTTAAAGAACACTTAACTTATTCAAAAGTCTCGCAAAGAGCAGGTTATAAATCAGGGGGCCAACGTCTCATTTTCCCCTCACCGCCTGCTGAGGCAGGGGAGCGGCAGCGCGTTCAGCTTGTTCAAACAGTTGCTTAAAACACCGGGTCGGTAAGGTTGAGCGCGTCCTTGATACGCTGGATCACATCGTCCATATCTTTGTGGAAGTCGGGGTCGGGGCGGACGGGGCGCGCAGTGCGGTAAACCAGCGGGCGCAGCGAAGGGGGCAGGTGGTTTTCATCGGGCATCATGCTGCGTCGCTGCACCCAGATCGGGATAACGGGGATGTTGTGATCGAAAGCCGTTTCGATCTCCAGGCGCACGTAATCGTCTTTTTTGAGGTTGTTCAGGCTGCGCAGGTAGCGGCTAGAATCCCAGCTTTTGCCCATGATGACCAGCAGCAGATCGCAGGAAGCCACCTCGCGTTTCAGCACTTCGCGGAAATCGCGCGCGTCCGGCATACTTTCCAGGTCGCGGAAGATGCTCTCCTTGCCGAAGGCGGCTTGCAGCCGGTCGTAGATGCGTCCGCATACGTCCTCGCTGTCTTCGCGCCGGTAGCTGATGAACACGCTCAGGTCGGGGTAGGGCGGGGCGGCAGGATCAAAAATCCGCACCCCGCTGAACAGCTTCAGGTTTCTCCGAAGCATGTCGAGCGCGGCGCGTTTGTTCTCCTGCGAGATCGTCAGCGTGACCTGGACGTTACCGCTTGCCGCCATTCTTAACCCTGATGTCGCGGATGCCGATGCGCGTCAGCCGGTTGATGAGATCCATTACCTGGTCGGTGTCGGCTTTTTCCTGAACTTCCAGCGTCACCGTCACGTCCGGTTCCTGTTCGACCGGCTGCGTGTCCTGTTCTTCGATGGGCGGCTGGTTGGCGTGGAACAGTTGCACCAGGCGCTCTAGGTTGCGGTCAAAATCCTCGGTCAGATCAACCCACTGTATATCGCGGAGGCGCGATGGCACATCGTCGCTGTCCACCTCGCGCACGCGGGCAACTACCAGTGGCTTGTTATACGCCAGGAAGTGCCGGTATTCACTGGCCGCCGATGGGGAGTTGATCGAAGCAGGCGACAGCAGGAAAACACCATAGGAAGCCTCTCTAATGGCCTGCTCCACCGTGTCGCGCCAATCCTGGCCGGACGGCGCATCCACGCTGTCCAGCCAGACGCTGATGCCGGCGCCCTTCAGCGCGTGGTAGACTTTCTCCGCGATCGGTTTATCCTGAGCGGCATGACTGATGAACACCGTCGCCATGTCAAAATTCCTGTCAACCAACCGTTATTAGTTTTATTATGCGTCATTGTATCCGGTTTGGCAATGTTGGGGTGGAATCAGAAGACCGGGGCTTATCGGCTGCGCTGCCATATTGAGCAGGATTAAGCATCTATCGGTTTTGTAAGGTTTCAAAAGGTTCATGAATTGTCGCATACGGCCTGATGTTACAACCATAAGCGGTTATTTTGCCGCTATTTAGGATGTTTGATGAATATTTTCGATGACGTTTTCCGGCGTAAACACCCATGTTGGCCTCGGCGTGCGGGATCAGGGCGTTGGCATTCCCGCCAACGACCAGACGCGCGTTTTTGAACCCTTCTACCGGGGCAGCAATATCGGGGAAACCTTCGGCGTCGGCCTGGGGTTAAGCCTGGTCAGCCGAGCGGTGACGGCTCTGCGCGGCAGGATTGATCTGGAAAGCGTCCCTCAACAGGGAAGCACCTTCACCGTTGCCCTGGCAAAGCATTTGTGAGCGGCGCTTAAAACGATCCTTCGGCGGCAGCCGGCGTTCGGTAATACGGTCACGAAGGTTCTATGTTTCGGATGAACGATGCCTCAAGGCCAGCAGATCAGATTCATCCAGATCGGGCGGAGACAGCCGCCGGTTGCCCGTCGTGCCGCCGCTGTTATTCGCCTTCGGCGTTATCGCTCGTTGGATGGGCGAACGACAGGCAGAGTCATCACGTCCAGTCCGTTTAATTCCAGGTCTTTGGCGGGTATCCAGATCACCCCGTCGCCGGGGCGCAGCAGTTGAATCCAGTCGGCGGCGCGGTTGCGGCCCAACGCCTCGAATGTATCGCCGGGATAAGCTACGTCCAGCGAACGGTAGGCGTCGCTGGGGCCGTTCCGCATCAGGATGCCGCCGCCGGTCACGACCGATGCCTGCGGCGCATCGTCCGATAAAAAGACCAGTTGGTAGCCATCAATCCAGCGCGGCACCAGATTGACGAAGGTATTGCCGGGTTTAAAAGGCAGAATATTGCCTTCCAGGTCGTAATACATCAGGGGTTCGTCGCGGGTTTCGCGCCGCCACTGGCCTTCGTAGTAGCGGCCATCGCGGAATAAAACGATGCGCCCGCTGCCGATCAGGTTGACCGAAAAAGCAAAATCGCCCGGCCCCCAGTAATTCGCGCGCACGAAAGGCTGCTCAATGTGGTCGTCCTCGATGACCAGCACGTTCGCGGCGTTGATCTGTGTATTGGTGGCGGCGTCCATGTGTGCTTCGCCATCCTGGCTGCGCAGCCAGCGCCCACTGTCATATGCCCATTCGATTTCGGTTTCACGATACTGCACCCACAGGCCATTTACGGGAACGCCGCCGGGCGGTGGTTCTTCGCTGAAGGCCATGCCGTAGATCGGCTCCGGCGTTATGTCACGGTTGCGGGCAGCGGCTTCTTCGTACAGCGCGGCAGTATCGCCGTACAGCGTATGTTCCAGCGCCAGCCCGTCCTGGGGAAAGCGGCACAGCGCCGGGCATGGCCCGCTGCCGCCGATAGCGCGTGAAGATACCAGCCCGTCGGTGCGTAATATGTCAATCGTGCCTTCGGCCATGCCGGAATAGACAAATAACGAACGGTAAATGCGTGTGAGTTCAAAATCCACCAGACGCGCGCTGCGAATCGGCCCGACGTGGGTAACGTCCTGTCCCAGATAAATGGCGCTGAAACGCGTCACGCCGCCGGACAGCAGGTGTTCCCAAACGATGTCGGCCTGATTAAGGCCGGACTGTGGCCGGACGACCGGTGGGTAGTCGGAAACCTTGATGAGGATCGGTCGCCGGTTAAGCAGATCAGGGTTGGCGGCGGGCAGGCCGGTCAGCGGATTAATGCCGTCCGGGTAGGTTTTCGGGCCGATGATCTGCGAGGGTTCGACGGCGCGCGCGCTGCTGGCAAACAGCACCAGACACGCAAGCACGAAAAAGACGGTGCGGCGGATCATACCTGTCTCCTGAGATGTAACTGTGTGAGTGGTGCATACTGCGCCCACGCTATTATAACATCGGCGAACCGATACGTCTGTTAAGGATAGAAAAAATATATGCTTCCTTAACACGAAATAGGTCTGTACCGAATGCCTGAGAACCGGTTCGGCAGGACGCCAGACGGATCATCCTCGCGTTTATCAGAACCAGAAATATCGAGACCGGTAGGGGGTCTGTAAAGGGTGACAAGGGGTCAGCGCCGATGATCGGGAGTAAGCAGGCGACCGCTTGAACCCGCAGCGCCTGTTAGGTTGTTTTTTGGGAGCGCGCAAGGTCGCTAACTTTAAATAGTTTTATCTCATTGAACGGATACAACAGGGGAGTTATTCGTGGAAATTCGCCACTACTTCAGGATGGTGCAGGACTTATTAAACGACATCCCATTCGAGGCGGTTGATCGTGTCGTCGAAGTCCTGGCACAGGCCAACCGTGCCGGGAAGACGGTGTTCATCTGCGGCAACGGCGGCAGCGCCGCCACCGCCAGCCATTTCGGCAGCGATCTGGCGAAACGCACAATTGTCCCCGGCCAGCCGCGCTTCCGTGTGATTTCGCTGACGGATAACAACGCGATTATGACGGCCCTGAGCAATGACATCGGCTATGACGTGGTGTTCTCGGAGCAGTTAATTCCGCTGGTGCGTCCCGGAGATGTGGTGATCGGAATCAGCGGCAGCGGCAACAGCCCCAATGTCCTGAAAGCGATGCAGGCGGCCAACGAAGCGGGCGCGACCACCATCGGCTTCTGCGGCTTTGACGGCGGTCAACTGAAGGGTATGGTGACCCTTCCGGTGCATGTGCCATCGAATGTGATGGCGATGGTGGAAGATGTACATCTGATGCTGGAACACGCGATTTGCGAGCGACTGCTGGCGATTAATCAGGAAGCCAATCAGAAAGTCGCTTTAGCCTGAGTGAGGGGGTGCGGCATGTTCGACCGGGTGGGCGCTATTTTCCTGGACAGGGATGGAGTTATCAACCAGAACCGCGTGGATCATGTTAAAAACTGGGACGAATTTGAGTTTGTTCCCGGCGCGTTGGAAAGCATCCGGGGACTGACCGAAACCGGCCTGCCGATTTTCGTCGTGACCAACCAGGCGATTGTTAATCGCGGCCATATCACGGTCGAGGCGCTGGACGACATTCACGATCGGATGCTGCGAGAAATCCGCCGCGTGGGCGGTGAAGTGACCAAAGTGTTCTACTGCCCGCACGACAACCACGAACACTGTGCCTGCCGCAAACCGGAGCCGGGGATGCTGCTGCAAGCCGCCAGCGAGTTCGAGATTGACCTGACGAAAAGTTATGTCGTCGGGGATGCCTGGACGGATGTGGCCGCCGCGCAGGCCGTCGGCGCGCAGGGTATCCTGGTGATGACCGGGCGTGGACGCTGGAATTTCGTCTCGTGCTGGAATCGCTTCGGGCTGGATTTTTCCGCCGCCTGCGACCTGGAAGATGCCGTAATGATGATTAAAGAGTCGCTGCGGGGAAATCTGATGGCATCCACTGCTCGGCTGCGCAGCGCCTTTCACATGGCGCTGCACCCCGAAACCTCGCTGGTGTTGTAATACACGCGGCTGAATTCGTCGAAAAAACAAGGGGCTTAAGCCCCTTGTTTGCATAAATAGCCTACAATATAAACATCAACCAACGCCGGAGATTAACGGATGGGACTGACACGGGAACTACGCTACTATCTCAAGAGCCAATCGTCCAGCCTGCCGCGATATATCCTGGAGCAGGCCATCATGACGCTGCTGGGCGGCCTGCCGAGTCTGGTTGGCATCGGCCTGCGCGGCATCGCTTACAAGGCCATCCTGCGTGCCGAGGGTGTTCCCCTGATCGAACATAACGTCCGGCTGCTGTCGCCCGGCAATATCCGCTTGGGCAAAAATGTTTATCTGGACAGCCAGGTCTACCTGAACGCGCTGCCCGGCGGCATCACCATCGGCACGGGGACGAGCCTGATGCACGGGACGGTCTTCCACGTTTTTAACTACCGCGATCTGCCGCACGCCGGCATCACCGTCGGTCAGAACTGTTTTTTTGGTGAGTATACCTGCATTCGCGGGCAGGGCGGCGTAAAAATCGGCGACGGCGTATACACCGGCACGCAGGTCAACATCGCCGCCGTGAACCACGTTTTTGCCGACCCGAACCGCTTCATCCGGGAGCAGGGCATCACCGCCGACGGCATCACGATTGAGGATGACGTATGGCTCGGCTCAAATGCGACGGTGGTGGACGGCGTGACCATCGGCAGGGGAAGTATCATCGGCGCGGGCGCGGTGGTGACGAAGGACATCCCACCTTACAGCATCGCCGTCGGCGTGCCGGCCAAAGTGGTCGGCGACCGGCGCGACCCGGAAGCGGTCAAACGTTTCTCCGGCGCGTTGGTGTTTTATGGCGAACTGGAGGAATTAAGGAAGTAAAAACGCAGGCGCTCATCTACGACGGCGGGCTTTCAAAACCCTGACAGACGCCGGAATAAAAAAGATGGCCGCCTAAAAAATTCATTTAGGAACACGTTAGGCTAACAATCCATGATGTATGGCGTAGCGCAGAGGCGAGAGGGTTAGGGCTTGTCATGAATATTCTGTCCATTGTAATCCCGGCATATAACGAAGAAGACAGCGTCGGCCTGTGCATCGAACGGGCGCTGGCAATCGAGCCGGAACTTCAGAAACTCGGCCTGGATGGGGTGGAGGTTGTCGTTGTAGATGACTGCTCCAAAGATCGTACCGCCGAGATCGTCAAACAGTATCTTGATCGAGGCACAGTGCTGGTGCAGCACAGGGTCAACCGCAACTATGGCGGCGCGCTCAAGACCGGCTTCCGCCATGCGCGGGGCCGCTATCTGGCCTTTATGGATGCTGATGCCACCTATCCGCCGGAATATTTCCCGCGAATGATGCAGGCCCTCCTGGAACAGGACGCCGACCTGGTGATCGGCTCGCGCATGGCCGGGGCTGAAAGCCGGATGCCGCTAACCCGCCGCATCGGTAACTTTTTCTTCGCCACGCTGGTGACGATGATCGGCAATGTGCGCATCACCGACAGCGCCAGCGGCCAGCGCATTCTCAAACGCGAAGTGCTGGAGAAGCTCTACCCACTGCCGGACGGTCTGAACTTTACGCCGGTGATGAGTACGCGCGCGCTGCATGAAGACCTGAAGATGATCGAAGTGCCGATCAAATATGAGGAACGCGCCGGCGAAAGTAAGTTGAGTGTCGTCCGGGATGGTTTCCGTTTTCTGTTCACCATCCTCGGCACGGCTTCCGGCTATAACCCGGTGCGGCTGCTGGGCGGGCTTTCGATCCTGGCGGTGCTGCTGGCGGCGCTGGCGATCCTGCCCTGGCTGTTGGCCTACGTCGGCGGCGTGCAGGACCGCACCGCCTATACGCCGCTGCTGTTCGTAGCGATGACGATGGTGATCGCCGCCGTTAACCTGTTCAGCATCGGCACGGCTTTTAACTACGTGGTCAGCCTGTTTCATCACCGTCCCATCCGGCAGGGCTTGTTTGGCCGACCGCTCTTCAACCGCCCGCTGGAAATGCGTTTCGGGCGCATCGGCCTGGGGTTGTTGATCGCCGGTGTGGCGCTGTTCGTGGCTTCGCTGTTCGTGCAGTCGGCAGAGCCGGTCTGGTTCCTGCTGGTGCCGAGCGCGATGTTTGTGATGACGGGCATCCAGCTTGGCACCAACTGGATGCTGATTAAAACCTTGTCTGACCTGAGCAAACGTGATCTGAAAGCCGAGATGGATATGGGCGCGAGCGGAGAAGACGCGGATAACAGCGTGGTCTTCCGGCGCGACAAAAAAGCAACGGCTGAAATCAATGAGGCACTGGCATAAGTCGCACGAGAATTCTGATGAGGAGTAGTCGTTATGTCGAAGTCTAATATCAACTATGATGAGCTGCGCGCCAAATATCCGCAGTCGCCGGAACCCTGGACGGGCGGCGAGATGTCCGGTCGTCGTGACCTGCCCGACCCGATCCGCGAAAACCTGGGTTCGCGCCGCGTGCCGAAGCTGTCCAATGTGCGTTTCCCGGATGCCGACCCGATTGTGGCGAAGTTTACCGAGGAATACCGGCAGCACAATGTAGACATCCTGTTCGTCAATCCGCCTGCGCCGGACGGTGGCATCTGGATTCGCAGCCAGCACCGGGTAGGCCGCCGCAGCCGCGAAAACATGATCTGGGGGCAGGTGTCGCTGGCGCAGTTGGCCGCCGTGATGTACCCGGATTACAGCGTGGCGATCATTGATGCCATCGCCGAGCGTATGTCATGGGCGGAGTTCGAGCAGAAGATCAACGAATACAAGCCGCGTTTTTACGTCACCCAGATGACCGCGCCGACGCTGACCAACGACAACTACGGTTGTTTCCTGGCGAAATCTGCCGGCGCATACACCATCGCTTTTGGCACGCACGTCACGCCGCTGGCGGTGGAAACCATGCGCCCGTACCCGTCGCTGGACTTCTGCCTGCGCGGCGAGCCGGAAGTCACCCTGCGCGAGCTGGTGGACACCATCACCGGGCGCACCGAGTTCAGCGAAGAAACCTTGCGCCTGTACCAGACCACCGACCCCGAATGGGAGCCGAAGGTAGCGCAGCGCCTGCCGAACAGCGACCAGTACGACCTGAGCCACGTGAAAGGGCTGGTCTGGCGCAGCGGCGGCGAAATCGTCCGCAACCCCGACCGCAATTTCATTCCGAACCTGGACGACCTGCCGCTGCCGATGCACCACCTTCTGCCGCTGGATAAATACCGCACGCCGGTGCTGTCCGGTTCGTACCAGTTCATCGTCACCAGTCGGGGCTGCACGGCGGGCTGCATCTACTGCATCAAACACGTCAGTTACCAGGCCGGTTTGCGCCTGCGCAGCCCGGAAAACATCATGGCCGAAATCAGGATGCTGTACGATCTTGGCGTGCGCTACATCCATATGTATGCTGACCTGTTCACCGCCAACCGCGATCAGGTCATGGGCATCTGCCAGCAGATCATTGACAGCGGCCTGAAGATCGGCTTCACCTGCAACAGCCGCGTGGACTACGTGGACAAAGAAATGCTGGAGATGATGGCGAAGGCCGGCTGCGACGTGATCTCCTGGGGCATCGAAAGCGCCAACGAGGAGATTTTAAAGAAGGCACGCAAAGGCACGACGGCAGAGCGCGCCCGCCAAAGCGTGAACTGGGCGAAATCGTTCGGCATCCGCAACCTGGGTTATTTCATTGTCGGGCTGCCCGGCGAAACCAAGGAAAGCATCCAGGAGACGATTGACTTCAGCAAGACGCTGCCGCTCGATCTGGCGATTTTCCACATCGCTGCGCCCTACCCCGGCACGCCGTTTTTCTTCATGGTGATGGAGAACAACTGGTTCAAACCCGGCACGCGCTGGGAACAGGTGGATATGGATCGTTCGACGGTGCTGCAATATGGCAACCTGAACGCCGAAGACCTGGAGCGGGAAGCCCGCCGCGCCATGCGCGAATGGATGTTCCGCCCCGGCCCGGTTATCACTTATCTCAAGTCCATGCGGAATATCGGCGCGCTGCGGTCGGCCATCAACGTCGGCTTCCAGCAGCTCAAATGGACGCTGTTTCCCAACGCCGCGCACTGACGCTCGCGCCGCGCCGATATACTTATCGCAACCAGCCGCCCGCGTCATCGCCGGCGGCTTTTTGATTAGCCCGGCGCGAGACTGTGCAGTTCACGAGCGCGGCAATCCCCTGCATAAATCTACATGCGCAAGACATAACAATACCTATCCCTGTCAGGTCAGACCTTCCCACAGGGGCGGCCACGCCGGGGTATAGGTATCTGGTCAGGCTTTATTCCACCACCAGTTCCGCATGGAGTTCGGCCAGCGAGTCAGCCCCAACCCACAGGTCGAAGGCCGCCGCGTCCTGCACCCAATGGCCGAGGTTCGTACTCCAATAACCCAGTTCGGACGGGCCAAGCCGGAAGGTGACGGTTTTCGTTTCGCCGGGTTGGAGCGTGACGCGCTCGAAGCCTTTCAGTTCGCGCATCGGACGCGAATCGCTGCCCGCCCGCTGATGGATGTAAAGCTGCACCACTTCGTCGCCGGCCACCGCGCCGGTGTTGGTCACGCTGGCGGTCACGCTGACCGTATCGCCCACCCGCACCTGCGCTGCCGAAACCGCCAGATCGGTGATGGCGAAGGTCGTGTAGCTGAGGCCAAAGCCGAAAGGATAGAGCGGAGTCGGCAGGCCGTCCCAGTAGCGTGGGTTGTATATCGGGCTGCTCTCCGGCGAATGTGTCAGGTTGCGCGCATAATACAGCGGCGCATGGCTGCCCTTGCGCGGGAAGGCCACCGGCAGCTTGCCGCCCGGATTGGCGTCACCGAACAGGATGTCGGCCACCGCATGGCCGCCTTCTGTGCCAGGCTGCCAGGCTTCGAGAATCGCCGGGATGTTTTCTGCCGCCCAGTTGATGCTGAGCGGGCGGCCATTCAGCAGGACGAGGACGACCGGTTTGCACAGGGCGGCTACCGCTTTGAGCAGTTCTTCCTGACGTCCGGGCAGGTCGAGCGAAGCGCGGGACGCCGCCTCGCCGGACATGCTGGCGTTCTCGCCCAGCACCATGATGATAACATCGGCGCGGCGCGCCGTCTCGACGGCGGTCTGGAAGGCGGTCTCGGCCTCTGCTGGTGTCTGCGGGGCTTTCCTGGGTTCAGAGTTCATGATGTCCAGGTTCTCCATCCATGACGGGATGTCACGCCGGATTTCGGGGCCGGGGGCGTACTCAACCGTCGCGCCCGGCAGTTTGGCGCGGATGCCTTCAAGGACGGTGACAGCCGCCGGCACATGCCCGAAGACCATCCACGAACCCTCGGTCGCCGGTTTCGAGTCGGCCACCGGGCCGATCACGGCAACGTGCTTCAGGTCTTTCGCCAGCGGCAGAAGCCGGCCTTCGTTGCGCAGCAGCACCATCGAACGCTGCGCGGCAATCCGCGCTGCGCTGCGATGCTCCGGCAGGGCGACCACCTGTTCCAGCAGCGACTCGTCGGTGTACGGCTGCTCGAACAGCCCCATCCGCACTTTGATCGCCAGAACAGCGCGCACGGCGTCGTCAATCAGCGCCATATCCAGCGTGCCATCTTCGACGAGTCCCGCCAGATGTTCCAGGTACGTGCCGCTTGCCATATCCATATCGAGGCCGGCGCTCAGGGCGCGGAAGGCGGCGTCGCGTCCGTCGCGCGCAAAACCCTGGATGACAAGATTGCCGACGGCAAACGCATCGCTGACGACGAAACCCTGGAAGCCCCACTCGCCGCGCAGAACATCGCGCAGCAGCCAACGGTTGCCGCTGGCAGGCACATCGTTCAGGTCCATATAGGCGCTCATAAACGTGCCGACGCCGGCTTCCACGGCGGCCCGAAAGGGCGGGAAGTAGACGTTGCGTAACTGGCCTTCGGGCAGGTAGACCGGGTCATAGTCGCGGCCACCGTCCGACGCGCCGTAGCCGGCGAAGTGTTTGGCGCAGGCCACCACATGGTCGGGCGCGCCGAGATAGTCCCCCTGGAAGCCGCGCACCTGGGCCGCCGCCATCGCCGCGCCCAGACAGGGGTCTTCGCCGGCGCCCTCGACGATGCGTCCCCAGCGGGCGTCACGGGCAATGTCCAGCATCGGCGCGAACGTCCAGTGCAGACCGGCGGCGCGGGCTTCCCTGGCGGCGATGGCCTGCGCTCGCTCAACGGTTGATGGGTCCCAGGACGCGGCCATCGCCAGCGGCACGGGAAAGATCGTGCGATAGCCGTGAATCACGTCGAGGGCAAAGAGCAGGGGGATTTTGGACGGACTCTCCTCAACGGCGATTTTCTGCAATTCGTTGAATCGCTTCGTGTCGTTGAGCCATAGCACCGAACCGGCCCCGCCCCGGCGGATGATGTCTTCCGGCTTTGGCCCCGGAATAAAATCCGCACCGCCCAACTGGACGAGCTGCCCGATCTTAGCCTCAAGACTCATGCCGCTCAGAAGCGCCTCGACACGCGCCTTGACCTTGGCGTCTGCTGGTATCGTAGTATGAATGTCCATATCGTCTCCTTATAAATAAACGCCGGCGGCTCGTGCTGAGAATAAGTATATATCGCTCGGTGTATCGGTTTTGCTGCCTGCCCGGCGTCAATCATCTCTATGAGTATATTGGCACTCAGTGCCATTGTCAACACGCTATAACATAATTGGCACTTTATGTTATAATCTGCCCAGGTGTGACTGACAGAGGCAGCAGAGAGGCAGACGATTATGCGTTATCCAGACCGGAAAAGCACCCAACGCAGAGCTAAACCCTTTGCGGAAGCCGTGCCGTCCGCCCCGGCGAGCCTCAGGTCCCGCAAACAGCAGGTCGTGCGCGATGCCCTGAGTGCGGCTGCTCTGGAATTGTTCCTCGCACATGGTTTCGAGGCGGTCACGGTCGAGGCGATTGCGCGGACTGCCGGTGTTTCCCGCCGGACGTTTTTCCGCTACTACAAGTCCAAAGAGGATGTAATGGTCGAGTACCTTGACCGCGACGGGGAACGCTTCCTCACAGAGCTTGCGGCCCGCCCGCTCGATGAGCCGCCGCTGCTGGCGATCCGCAACGCCCTGATACCGGCGGTAGCGTATGGTTTGCAGGAGCCGGAACTCGTTCGGGATGTCACACGCCTTCTGCGTGAGACCAACGCGCTTCGGCGCGCGCTGATGGAGCGGCGCAATCGCTTTGAGGAACGCATCGCCGCGCTGATGATTCAGCGGCTGGGTACAACAAGCGCGGACAACACGCCCATACTGCTGGCATTTCTCACACGGGCGCTGAATGATACGGCAATTAACGCCTGGTACGATCACGAAACCGACGATATTCGCGGACTGATTGATGACCTGATCAGCCGCCTGTATACGATTGTCACGGACATGCCGCCGGAATTTAACAAACCCAGACAGTCATCGCGCTGATTCGCTTTTGCCGCGCGCAGACTCGCTTTTCCTGTATCATCCGCCGCCCGCACTTCCGCAGGCGGTTTTCTGACCGACGCTCGACGCTGCATTGGTTTGAAACGCTGCCGAAGCGCAGCAATTGTCCGTTTCCCGGATGATCTGCACGCGCCGGAAACTCATAAAAATGGTTATAGCTTCATAACTTAGACATTCAAAAACCCATTTTTAGGGCTAT
>JACAES010000016.1 GCA_013388735.1 Chloroflexota bacterium
AACCGTTGCTCCCGTGAGGGAGTGTCTTCACCCAAGACCATTATGCCACGAAAGGAGCAAGAGCGCATTCATCCACCCGCTAAAGCTGGTGGTTTCCTGCGCCAAATCTTATGAAAATTCTGATCGCCCCTGGCGCGTTTAAACACAGCCTGAGCGCGACCGCCGCCGCCGAAGCCATCGGTCGCGGTCTGCGGCGCTCCGGCCTGGACGCCGAGCTGATTTTTCTGCCGATTGCCGATGGGGGCAACGGCACGCTGGACGCTTTTCTGGTCGGCGGCGGGCAGCGCGTGAATGTCCCCGTCCTCGACCCGCTGCGGCGCCCGGCGGTGGCGGCCTTCGGGCTGCTGCCGGATGGTGAGACGGCGGTGATCGAAATGGCGCTGGCGTCGGGGCTGGAACTGCTGCGCCCCGGTGAACTCAGCCCGCTGGTGACGACCACCTACGGCACGGGCCAGTTGATGCAGGCGGCGCTGGACGCGGGCGCGCGGCGCGTGATCGTCGGCATGGGCGGCAGCGCCACCGTAGATGGCGGCGCGGGCTGTTTGCAGGCGTTGGGCGTGCGGCTGCTGGATGCCTACGGCCAGGACGTGCCGCCGGGCGGGGCCGGCCTCAGCAGCGTGTATACGATTGACGTTTCCGGCCTGGACGCCCGCTGGCGTACAGTCGAGGTCATCATCGCTTCGGATGTCGAAAACCCGACCACCGGCGAAACCGGGGCGGCGGCGGTATTCGGCCCGCAGAAAGGCGCAGGGATGCACGAAGTTCGTATGCTGGAAGCCGGGCTGCGCCACTTTTTTACGAAGGTGCGCGACCAACTGGGCGTGGATGTGCTGGACGCGCCCGGCGGCGGCGCAGCGGGGGCGCTCAGCGCCGGGCTGATGGCCGTCCTGGGCGGACGTATCCAGTCCGGCATAGACCTCATCCTTGACCGGCGCGGGTTTGACGAACACCTGCGCGGCGCGCGGTTGGTCATCACTGGCGAAGGGCGCATGGACGAACAGACGGTATACGGCAAGGGGCCGATTGGCGTGGCGCGGCGGGCGCGGGCGGCGGGCGTGCCAACGGTGGCGCTGGTGGGCGGGCTGGACGCTGCCGACGCCCTGCTGCACGAGGCCGGACTCCAGGCCGTGCTGCCCATCGTCACCGGGCCGATGGCGCTGGACGATGCCCTGCGCCGCGCGCCGGAACTGGTCGAGCGGGCGGCGCTGCGCCTGGGCTATCTGCTGAACATCACGTGATGATGAATAATTCCAGGATGCGAGCAGGCCTCTGGCCCTTCTGGAAATCCCGGCCTGTCACATGGCGCGCAATAACGGTTTGATGCGACCGCCCTGAATGGCCGGCGGCTAACCCTTGCTCGCGTCCAGGCCGGGGAATTACACTAAAAGGTTTTTTAGCCGTTTCGAAGGCAGCTGCGCGGGTTTTGGTTAGGCAGCATTTAGGCGGTTTGTTATACTATTCACAAAATGGAGGCTTAAAAACAGGAAAACATCGTGAAACGCACGCAACTGGCATTGATGTTGACTCCACTGGCGCTGGCGCTGCTGGGGCTGTTAGGGTTGGCGGGCATCGGCGGGGTATCGGTCGTCCGGCGTTTGCAGCAGTGGGTGGCCGACCGTCAGCCGCCCGCTGATTTCCGCGTACTCGTCCTGCCGGGCTTCGTGGCGGAAGTGGCCGCCAAAGCCACCGGCACAAACATCCCCTCTGCCATCACTTTCGGGCCGGACGAACGGCTGTACCTGCTGGACGCCGGCGGCAGACTCTACCGTTTTGACGATGCCGACGGTGACGGTCTGGCCGAAACGCAGACCGTCCTGTACGACAATCCCGGCGGGCGCGTCGCGCACAGCGTCGGCCTGGCGTTCCGCGACGACGGCCTGCTGTATCTGTCGTATGGCGGCCACATCGCCACCCTGGAAGACAGCGACGGCGACGGCAGGCTGGATAAACTGACCGACATCGTGGAAGGGCTGCCGACGCTGCAATTCCCCGACCATTCCAATAACGGCATCGCCTTCGGGCCGGACGGCAAGCTGTACGTCGGCGTCGGCGCAGTCACCGATCACGGGCCGCTCAGCGACGACCCTTACGAGGCGCGTATCCTGCGGATGAACCCCGACGGCAGCGAGTTGGAAACCTTCGCCACCGGCTTCCGCAACCCTTACGATCTGGTATTTTCGCCAGAGGGCGACCTGTTCACATCGGACAATAATCCGAGCGAGTTCAGCCGGATGATGCCCTATATCCCACCGGAGGAAATCAACCATGTGCGGCAGGGGTTGGATTACGGCTTCCCGACCTATTATGGCCGTCCGCCGGGGGACGTGACCTGGCCGAACGTCGAGCCGCCCATCACCGACCTGTACGCGGCGGTTGGCAGCGCCGGCATCACCTACTACGACGAAGGCCCGTTCCCGAAGAAATATCACAACGGCCTGTTCCTGGCGCAGTGGGGGACGGGCGCCAACGTGGCGCTTGACCGGGGGATTTCCAACGGCCAGAACATCATCTACGTTTCGCTGACGCCGACCGAGGATGGCACCTTCACGGCGGAATGGGAAGTGTTCGCGGACTTCAACCTGGGGCTGGGGGATTACCGCCCGGTGGATGTCACCGTCGGGCCGGACGGTGCGCTGTACGTGCTGGAATGGAGTACCGGGACGGTCTACCGCATTCGCTACGACGAGGCAATCGCCGCGCGGCTGGCTGCCGCCACGCCTACGCCGCTGCTGTCCGTGACCATGCCGGAATACCCGCCGGAGCTGGTCGCCGCCGGCGAGTTGATCTACAACAGCGGCGCGGAAAACACGCCTGCCTGCGTCACCTGCCATCTGCTTGACCCGAACATGAACGGCCTGGGGCCGTCGCTGTTGGGGCTGTACCAGATCGCCGGGTCGCGCGTGCCGGGCCTCAGTGCTGAGGTTTATGTGCGCCAGTCCATCATCGCGCCGAACGCCTTCATCGTGCCGAACTACAGTGCCAACTATATGTACCAGCTTTACGGCACGGCGCTGCGGCCTGACCAGATTGACGCCCTGGTGGCCTATGTGCTGACGCTGCCGGAACCGGAGCAGCCCTGATACCTGCTGTCGGGGCTATAATCACGTTAGAATAGGGGGAGGCGCGGGATTTTTCCGCTGCCTCCCCGCATTTTTTAAAGCAGGAGCGTTTTTATGCATCTGGAAGTCATCACCCGCCGCCCGACCAGCGCGCCGCGCCCGACCCCGCTGCTGTTTGTGCATGGCGCGTGGCACGGCGCATGGTGCTGGGACGAATATTTTCTGCCTTACTTCGCCGAACACGGCTACGAAGCCCACGCCCTCAGCCTGCGTGGACACGGCAAAAGCGCCGGCGCGCTGCGCTGGTCAAGCTGGATAGATTACGTCAACGATGTGGAGCAGGTGGCGCGCAGCCTGGCGACCCTGCCGGTACTGATCGGCCATTCGTTGGGCGGTTACGTCGTCCAGAAGTACCTGGAAAGCCGCCGCGCGCCTGCCGGGGTGCTGCTGGCGTCGCTGCCGGTGAACGGCGTGCTGCCCTTCCTGCTGCGTTATACCGGACGCCACCCGCTGCCAATGCTCAAAACGGTGCTGACGCTGAACGGCTATCACATGATCGCCGCCCCCAAAACCAGCCGCGCCGCCTTTTTTTCTGCCGATATACCGGACGAGCAGGCGCATCGCTACCATGAACGCCTGGGCTCGGAATCATTCCGCATGATACTGGACTCCGGTCTGCTGGCGCTGCCCAACCCGGCGCGTGTCACCGTCCCGGTGCTGGTGCTGGCGGCGGAGCGCGACGCCATCTTCACCCGCCGCGAGCAGGAACGCACCGCGCAGGCCTATCTGACGCAGGCGGAATTTTTCCCGGTGGCGCACGATATGATGCTGGAAGCCGGCTGGCAGGCCGTCGCCGACCGGATACTGTCCTGGCTGGCCGCGCGCGGGTTGTAGACGCGCTACTGTTTCAGCACTTCAACATTCACAACGTTTTTGAACTCGCCGCGCGTGAGGGCAGCGACGATCAACTGCGCCGCCTCCACCGCCACCGCCACCTGCGCTTCCTCGGTGCTGGCGGCCAGATGCGGCGTGTCTATCACGTTCGGCAGCCCCACCAGCGGATGATCGGGGGGCGGCGGTTCTTCGCCGTACACGTCCAGCGCCGCGCCCGCCACCTGGCCGCTTATGATTGCTTCGGCCAGATCGGCCTCGTTGATGAGCGCGCCGCGCGCCGCGTTGATGATGCGCACGCCGCGTTTCATGCGGGCCAGGCTGTCTTTGTTAATCATGTGGCGCGTTTCGTCGGTAATCAGGCTGTGCAGGCTGATGAAGTCGGCGCGGGCGAACAGCGCGTCCAGGCTGACCAGTTCGACGCCAAAATCTTCGGCGATGTCCAGCGGAATATACGGGTCGTGGGCGACGACGGTCATCTCGAAAGCCAGCGCGCGCCGAGCAATCGCCCGCCCGATACGCCCGAAGCCGACGATGCCGAGCGTCTTGCCGCGCAGTTCCGTTCCCATGTAGGACTTACGATCCCACTTGCCGGCCTGCATCGAACTGTGCGCCTGGGGGATATGCCGCGCCAGCGCCAGCATCAGGCCGAAGGTGTGTTCGGCCGTGGCGACGGTGTTGCCGTCCGGCGTGTTCATGACGGCGATGCCTTTCTGCGTCGCCACCTCCAGGTCTACATTGTCCACGCCCACCCCGGCGCGGGCAATCGCCTTCAGCCGGGCGGCGGCGTTCAGCAGTTCGGCGTCGGCTTTGGTGGCGCTGCGGATGATGAGCGCGTCGGCCTCGGCGACGGCGGCCAGCGTTTCCGGGCGTTTCATCTGCCCCGGCGCGGTAACGCTTAAACCGGCGCTCTGGAGAATTTCGACGGCGGACGGATGCACGCTGTCCGGTACGAGTACATGGTAATTCATTGCGAGCAGCTCCTATCGCTTACAGTTGGTAGTCGGTAGTCTTTAGTCGCCAGTCAATAGTCTTCGGGCAGGACTGATGACTGGCAACCAGCAACCGGTAACCGGCAACCCCAAATGCCGCCTACACCCCCAGAAATTCGTCCAGGCCGGCCAGCACTTCTTCCAGCGTCGAAACGGTCATGTCGCCCATGTGCGCGATGCGGAAGGTCTGGCCTTTGATCTTGCCGTAGCCTTTATCCATGCTGAAGCCTTTGCCGCTCATGAACTTCGCCATGTCGTCCACGCTGATGCCGCGCCCGTTGGCGACCGCCGTCACGGTCGGCGAGCGGTAGCCGTCCTGCGCGAACAGCCCCATCGCGCGCGAGTCCGCCCACTGGATGGTCAGGTCGCGCATGTTCAGGTGGCGCGCCCAGCGGTTGTCCAGCCCTTCGGCCAGGATGTCGTCCAACTGTTTGTCGGCGGCAAACATCAGGGCGATGGGCGGCGTGGACGGCGTGTTGTTCTTTTGCAGCAGTTTGTCCAGTTCCAGAAAGTCGAAGTAGTAACCCCGGTTTTTGACCTGTCTGGCGCGTTCCAGCACGCGGTCGCTGACGGCGGCGAAGGCGATGCCCGGCGGCAGCGCGAAAGCCTTCTGCGACGAGGTGAGCGCAACATCCACGCCCCATTCGTCGGTGCGGAACTCCGCGCCCAAAAAGCCGCTGACGGTATCCACCAGCACCAGCGCGTCCGGGTCGAGTTCGTGGACGACGGCGCTGATGGCCTTGACCGGGTTGGTGACGCCGGTGCTGGTTTCGTTGTGGACGAAACACACGGCGTCGTAGTGGCCGCCTTTTTTCAGCGCGTCCGCCACCATCTCCGGCGTATGGGCTTTGCCCCATTCCACCGCGATCACGTCCACTTCTTTGCCGTTAAGCTGGCTGATCTCCGCCCAGCGTTCGCTGAACGCGCCGCCCACCAGATGCAGTGCGCGCTGGCCGTCGCGGATGCAGTTGCGCGACGCGCCTTCCCACAGCCCGGTGCCGGACGAGCCGCTGACGATCACCCGATGCTGTGTCAGAAAAGCCTGTTGGAGTTTGCCTTGCAGACGGCCAAACAGCTCGGCAAAAGCCGTCGAACGGTGGCCGATCATCCACTCGGTTTGCGCTTCCAGAATTTCGCGGCGGACTTCCACCGGGCCAGGAATGACCAGACGTTTATGATTACTGCTCATGCTGCCCCCTTATGGGTTCGGTTTGCGACAGACGCCGGAATTGTAGCGCAAAGCCGGGGATAAACATAGTTCAGAACAGATGAGGAAGTATCTTCGTGGATAGCCCTGATTAAACCTGTTGCAGCCGTGTTATAATAAAAATGATTTTGATGATTGAGGGCTGGGCTGATGCCGATGAATTTTGACGCGGCAGGCGTGGAAATTGGCCGGGCGCGCGGGCGTCCGCTGGCGCGCGGGTTCGACCATTTTATGACGCGCATCAAACGGGCCGTCGAGCAGCACCATCTGGATTCGCGCCGCCGCCTGACCATCCTGGCCTATCTGCTGTTTTTCTGGGTTCTGGGCTGGACGGTGTGGGTGGCGCTGTTCACGCTGCTGCCGTCCCGGCTGCACCCGGCGCTGCTGGCGCTCACCGGCCTGCTGCTGATCGTCGCCTGCATCGGCATCTGGCTTACCCTGGGCGGCAGCAGTGGCAGCGGCAAAACCGCCCGGTGGGGCGCGCTCGTCGGCGCTGCGCTGTTCGCCGCCTTCGGGCTGCTGGTGGCGGTGGCACTGCCGCCCTGGTTTGCCCAGCCCGGCCTGCTGTGGGCCGGCGGCACGCTGATGATTTACATCCTGGTGTTCATCAGCCTGTTCATCCCGTTCTGGCATGTGGAAATCAAGCCGGGGCAGATTTACCTGCTGCAAAAAGGGTCGGATGTCCAGTACCTTAAATGCCCGCGTCCAAAGGTGGAAAAAGAACTCATCAAACAGGTGGTGGAGGCCGGGATGCGGCGCGACCTGCTGGACAATTTCCTCGATTTTGGCGGGCCGGACTTCATGCGCGAAGAGCTGCTGGACAAAGTGGCACAGGCCGAACGCGACAAGGTGCGCGAGTTGTTCCGCCAGGTAGACGCCCTTGAAAACCGCCCGCCTGGCCCCCGCCGCGTATCGGCGCTGCAGGATGTGTGGCTGCTGTGGGACAAATCGCACGTGGTCAATGTCTCGATGAAGCTGGAACAGATCATCACCCGCGAAGGCAGCCCGGTCAATATGCTGCTGGAATTTGCTTTTGTCTTCGACCCGGAGGCGATTCGCCTTAACCCGGAGTTCCGGCTGAGCCTGCCGAAGTGGCGCTCGGTCGAGGCGCTGGAAGCGGTTTTGCAGAAGGCGCTGGAAAACGCGATACGCCGGATCGCCCGCCAGTTTTTCGTGACCGTCCCCCTGCAATCGGCGCTCACCATCGGCAGCATAGACGAGTTCCGGCGTTTTCTGCCCGGCGAACTGAACTGGACGCGCCCGGCGCTGGGCATCACCGTCAAGGCCGAGACGGTGCAGTGTACGCCCATCATCCACGAAACGGTGCAGGAAGCCGAAACCAGCATGATCGCGTCCCGCGCCAAAGCCCAGGCGGATATGGCGCGGCTTCAGGCACTGCTCGATCAGGTCATGCTGGCGGGCGTGCCGCCCAAACTGCTGGCCGGTCTGCTGCTGCTTGAGCAGGGCAGCGAAGCCTTCCTCAACGTGCCGCAGCAGGCCGACGTCCTCGACCTGCCGGAAGCCAACGAGGCGCAGCTCCGGCGCTTCCTGCAAAGCCGCTATGGCTACGTGCCGCAGATACCGGCGCGCGGCGTGGCAGGCAGCACGCCGCCGCTCCAACCGCCCGCGCCGGGCAAAAAGAACCGGCGCGGCGTGTTCGACATCGGCGAGCAGCTTACACGGCTGACGGCTAACCGCGCCGAGGACGGCGTATTCCGCGTCAAAAACGACAGCGATCCGGCGAACAAGGGCGGCGGCCAGCCCTGACGGTTTCGGCTGGTACATCAGCCGGCTAACCTGTTCGTGATGGCCGCCAGACCCCCTCTGAATCTCGCCCGAATTCCGGGTAGACTTTGCTGCCGCCGGGGTTTAACCGGCGGCCTGAGCTTCCTGCACCAGAATCGCCTCAACGTCCAGGTTGATCGTCACGTCCTTGCCGACCAGCCAGCCGCCCGCTTCCAGCGCCATGTTCCACGTCAGGCCGAAGTCCTCGCGGTTGATGCGGGTCGTGCCGTGAAAGCCCACCCGTTCATCCCCGAACGGGCTGGTCACTTGGCCGAGCAGTTCCACGTCCAGCGTCACCGGGCGCGTCACACCGCGAATGGTCAGGTCGCCGGTGATTTTCGCCTGCTGGCCGTCGGCGGCGGGTTCGACCTTCGTGCTTTTGAAGGTGATGGTCGGGTAGTTCGCCACGTCCAGAAAATCGGGGCTTTTGAGATGGTTATCCCGGTCGGCCAGGCCGGTCGAAGTCATCGAAGCGGTATCAATCACGGCTTCGACATAAGCCGCCGCCGGGTTGGCCGGGTCGTAAACCAGCCTGCCGGTCACGTTTTTGAAACCGCCGCGAACGGTGGTAATCATCATATGGCGCGCCGAAAATTCGGCTGCGGTGTGGACGGGGTCGAGCTTCCATTCCATTGTGCAAACGCTCCTGTCTGGTATTCGCCTGGGTATCTAAACGGACTGTAGTCCGCTTGCGATCATCAGCATAACCGTTTTCGCGGCGAATTTCCATGAGAAGCCGGTGAGAAACGGACGATAGTCCGTTTACGGCGTGGTGTAGGTGATGCCCACCACGTTGCTGAAGGGCGTGCAGTACATGCGCAGGGTGTCGTTCCAGGGCTGGCTGAAGCACAGATAATCTTCACCGATGTCTGCCAGCCGCCGCGACTCGTCCGGCAGTGCCAGCAGGGTCTCGCCGGCGGCTACCGGCGCGGCGAACTGCACCGTGAAGGCCGTCCCGCCGGCGTTCAGCCGTTCCAGCAGCGCCCGCAGGTTAGCCGGGCTGCCCTGCGCCGTCGCCGGTCGGAAAGCCGCCAGGCCGGCCAGCGCCAGCGCCGCCGCGAACACCACGCCGATCATCCATTTTTTCGCCATCGTCTGCCTCGCTTTGTGAGCTGTACCGTCGTCAGCCCCGGATTGTAACCGCCCGGCGGCGCGTTTATCCATATGAGTTTGCATGAGTTTGCCGCACACCGGCGCGCCCCACCGGGCTGCACGCGGTCATGAAGATGAAGAACGGGTATGCGGTGATATGATATGAATGGGCGGGGTGTGTCCGGGCGCGGGCGACGGCGCAGGGTCGCCCCGACGACACCTTCGTGTCTGTGACGCTCTGCGCCCTTGCGTTGAGTCTTTTTTTTCTGTGGGGAAAATCAGGCGGCGGAGACGTACAGCGCCGCCGTCACCAGCGCGCCCAGCAGCGTGCCGGCCACCACCTGCGCCGGCGTGTGCCGGTGCAGCTTCAAACGCGCCGCGCCCACCAGCGGCACCAGCGGGAAAACCACCAGCGCCGGGCCGACGCCGAACAGCAGGCCGGTCGCTACCACCGCGCTGGTGATGCTCATGGCATGGATGCTGATCTGCCAGACCAGCGTGATGGCCGCCATCGCCGCCAGCTGCGCCAGCGTCACCACCGCCACCAGCGGCACAACCGACGGCGCGCCCATCAGCCGCAGCGACCCCCAGGCCAGCCCGGTGCAGAAGATCGAAACCAGGAATGGACGCAGGCGTTCCTGCCGCAGCCGCATGTGAATGTCGCCGATGCTGCCGCGCTGCACCATCCAGACGATGTACAGCACCGGCAGCAGGCAGACCAGCACACCGTAGGTCAGCGCCCACAAGAGGGCGGTTTCGCGCGAGTTGGCCTCCCGAAACGCAATCGGGAACATCATCACACCCCAGACCACCGGCGGGCTGACCAGATTGCTAATCAGGCGCGCCCAATAAAAACGCGAGTGTTCCAACCGGCAAGCCTCCGAATTAAGACGTTTTTAGACTGTAGCATACAAATTGTGAAGATCAGGCCAAAAAGCTTTAAGTTTGGATTAGACTTTGCTCCAGCCAACTGATTACATCCGGCAGTTCGCCCAGCGAAACGATGATCGCGTCGGCATGGGCGCGCTGTTCCGGGGCATACGCATAAACACGCGCGCGGGCGAAGGGGTCGAGCGCGCGGTGGGCGTCCGGCAGATCGGCCAGCTTCCAGACGGTTTTGAAGCCGTAACCGGCGGGCGCTTCCACGTCGTCGTCGTAGCGGTCGCCCACCATGATGCACAGCCGCGCCCGCTCCGGCCAGTCGCCAAAAAAGGCGCGCTGCTTTTTGAGCGCGTTGTGAACATCTGGCGTCAGCACCGCGTCGAACAGCGGCGTTAAACCGAGCGCGTCCAGCGTCGGGCGCTGGTACTTCGCCAGCCCTTTGGTCGCCACCACCAGCGCCCGCTCCGGCGCGGCCAGTTGGCGCAGAATGCGCGCGCCGTCATCCAGCACCCGCGCCTGCCCGGCATGGGCGGCGGCCAGTTCGCACACGCCGGCGGCCAGCCGGACGCCAAGCTGCCCGGCGACGGCGGCGGTGATGTCGTCCCAGTCCATCGCCGCCAATGCCGAAAACGACTCGTCGTTCTGGCGGCGTTCGTTTTCCGCGATGATATGTTCGTACAGGGCGCGGCGTTCCAGGCCGGTTTTGCGCGCCAGGTCGTCCAGCACGTTCGGCCACACGCCCACACCGAACGGCCCTTCGATGAGGGTGCCGTCCAGGTCGAAAAAGATGGCGGAATGATAAACGGCGGCGGTCATGGGTGATCTGCCTGACCGTTCACCAGCGCGGCCAGGCGCGGCACATCGGCGGCCAGCACCTCGGCTTTGCTGCGCCAGGCGAAACCCGGCCCCGTCCCGCCGTATTCCAGCGCCACCAGATGCGGGCGCTTCCACTCGCCCTGGTAGATGCGCTCGAACGCCCATTCGGTGAGCGCCCAGTCGGTTTCGCTCATCGGGTAATGGTCAACCAGCCGTGCCTCGGTTTCGTTGTACAGCGTCCCGGCAACGTGCAGTTCGTCCAGCCGGTCAACCGGAAGCTGCGCGATGTAGGCGCGCGGCTCGACGCCCAGGTAAGCCGCCGCCATGCGGGCATGGGCGATGTCCAGCAGCAGGCCGCAGCCGCTGTCGTAGACCACCTGCCGGATGATGTCCGCTTCCAGCACCGGACGCGGGATTTCGTAGTTCGGGTCCCAGTTGGCGTTTTCCAGGATCACCCGCTCGCGCCCGAAGCGCCGCGTCATCCGCCGGATGTCCAGCAGCATGGCGCTGACCAGAGCGCGGGTGTGCGCCGGGTCGGTGGTGTCCAGCGGCATATCAAAGTCCGACGCGCGTGGCGCAAGGTGCGTATTCACAAACGGCGTCGGCGTGGCGGCCAGCAGCCGCGTGATCTGCTGCCAGCCCACTTTTTCGATGTTCGCCCGCCCGGCCATCAGCGGGAAATGCACGTAAGCCGGGCGTAACGCCTGGGCGGTTTCGATCATGTCCGGCCAGTCCGGGCATTTAAACAGGTCAAACCGGACGGCGCCCGCTTCCAGCAGTTCCGCCGCTTGTGGCGAATAATTCACGGCCAGCTGCATATTTTCCCCCTTATCATGGACGTTCACGCCCAGTGTACCACAGGCGCGCCGGATGGCAGTAAAACGTTTACGCGGCTTTTTCGGCGCGATTTTAGGCAGAATGACGGGTTTTTGTTAGGCAAATTACAGCAGAAGGTCTATAATAAAAAATGTTAGCCCATCGTAAATGATCCCGATGGTGATGCGCTAGTTCCGATTTTCACAATACTAAAATCAGAACCTTTGCTTATGTTTGGAACATGATTTAAAGGAGTTGGAATGGCAACCAAGATATTCGCACGCCCCTCGGCGCGGTTGAAGGCGGAACATCTGCTGGAGATGTTCTGGCTGATGCTGCTCAGTCGCCGCGTGGACGAACGCGCCTGGGCGCTGCACCGGCAGGGCAAAATCGCCTTTCACATCAGCGGCATGGGCCACGAAGGCGCTCAGGTCGGCGCGGCATTCGCCATCAATCGCGGCGTGGATTACGTGCATCCGTACTACCGCGATCTGGCGCTGGTGCTGGCGCTGGGGATTACGCCGACCGATTTTATGATGAGCCTGTTCGGGAAAAAAGACGAATACAGCAGCAAAGCCCGCCAGATGCCCAGCCATTTCGGCAGCAAAAAGTTGAACATCGTCAGCGGCTCGTCACCGGTCGCCACGCAGGTGCCGCAGGCCGCCGGGCTGGCCTTCGCCATCAAATACAAACAGCAGGCCGGTCTGGTCAACCCGGACGATAGCACACAGCCGCGCCTGGCGCTGACCTGCCTGGGCGAAGGTTCGACCAGCCAGGGCGAATGGCACGAGGGCATGAACTGGGCCGGCGTTCACCAACTGCCCTTCATCTGCCTGGTGGAAAATAACCTGTACGCGATTTCCGTCCCACAGGAAGGCCAGATGGCCGTCTCGAACGTGGCCGACCGGGCCGCCGCTTACGGCGTGAAGGGGATCTGGGTGGATGGCAACGACGTGCTGGCGGTTTACGACGCGGTCTACGAAGCAGCGCAGCGCGCCTACCGGGGCGAAGGCCCGACGCTGGTGGAGGCCAAAACCTACCGCGTCGTGCCGCATTCGTCCGACGACGACGACCGCAGCTACCGCAGCCGCGAGGAAGTTGAAGAATGGAAGAAAAAAGACCCCATCCTGCGTTTTGAAAAATACCTGATGGACGAGGGCATTCTGACCCCGGAGCGGCTGGACGAATACGAAACCCGCGCCCGCGCCGAAGTTGACCGCGCCCAGCACGCCGCCGAAGCCGCGCCCTATCCCGCCGAAACCGACGCGCTTGATGAGGTGTATGCGGACTGAAGGTTCTAGTCGTTAGTCTCTAGTCTCTAGTCGTTAGTCTATAGTTCATAGTCGGAAAAAGATGAATAGTCGTTCATGACTACCGACTACCGACTAATGACTACCGACTACCGACTAATGACTACCGACTACCGACTAATGACTTTTAGACAAGGACTCAGCGTTTATGACTGTTTTGACCCTGATTGACGCCATCAAACAGGCGATGGATGAAGAACTGGAGCGCGACCCGCGCGTCTTCATCACCGGCGAGGACGTGGGCAAACGCGGCGGCGTCTTCCGCGCCACGCAGGGCCTGTACGACAAATACGGCGGCACACGCATCGTGGACTCGCCCCTGGCGGAACTTTCGATTGTCGCCACCGGCATCGGCGCGGCGCTGGCCGACCTGCGCCCGATCTGTGAAATTCAGTTCGCGGACTTCATCCACCCGGCTTTTAACCAGATCGTCAACGAAGCCGCCAAGATGCACTACCGCTCCGGCGGGCAGTGGCGCGTGCCGCTGGTCATCCGCGCGCCCTACGGCGGCGGCATCAGCGGGGCGCTCTACCACAGCCAGAGCGTGGAAGCCTTTTTCACCCACGTGCCGGGGCTGAAGGTGGTCATCCCCTCCACGCCCTACGACGCCAAAGGGCTGCTCAAAAGCGCGGTGCGTGACCCGAACCCGGTGCTGTATTTCGAGCCGAAAAAAGGCTACCGGGCGATCAAAGGGGAAGTGCCGCCCGGCGACTACACCGTACCCATCGGCCCGGCGCGGGTAGCGCGCGAAGGGCGCGACCTGACGGCCTTCGCCTACGGCATGATGGCGCATTATACGGTGCTGGCCGCCGAACAGGTCGCCCGCGAGGACGGCCTGGATGTAGAGGTGATTGATCTGCGTACCCTGCTGCCGGTGGATAAAACGGCCATCCTGACCAGCGTCCAGAAAACCGGCAAGGCGCTGATCGTCCACGAGGACAACCTGACGATGGGTTACGGCGCGGAAGTAGCCGCCGTGCTGGCCGACGATGGTTTTGCCTATCTGGACGCGCCGGTGCGCCGCCTGGCCGGGCCGGATGTGCCGGCGGTGCCGTTCGCCCATACCATGCAGGAATTTTTTATGCCCAACCCGGACAAAATCGCCGCCGCCATGCGCGACCTGGCGGAGTATTAATTTAAAAGCATAACACAGAGGCACGGAGACGCAGAGACACGCAGAAAAGGCTCTCCTGCTCTGTGTCTCTGAACCTTTGAGCCTATGTGTTGAATCTTTTCAGGAGTTTGTATGGCTACGAAAGTGATTATGCCCCAGTTGGGCGAGAGTGTGGTCGAAGGCACGGTGAGCCGCTGGCTGAAGCGCGAGGGCGATACGGTCGGCGAATACGAGCCGCTGCTGGAAGTCAGCACCGACAAGGTGGATACCGAAGTGCCGGCCCCCGCCGCCGGGGTGCTGCTTAAAATTTACGTGCAGGAAGGTCAAACGGTCGAGCGCGGTGTACTGCTGGCGGAAATCGGCCAGCCGGGCGAACAACCCGCCGGCGACGGCGAATCCGAACCGGCAGCGGCCCGGCACGCGGCGTCTGCCCCGGCGCGCGCGGCGGCCCCGGCCAACGGCGGCTACGACGGCCCGATCACGCCGGTGGTGGCGCGCATGGCCGCCGAACACGGGCTTGATCTGTCGAAAATTCCGGGGACGGGGCGCAGTGGCCGTGTGACCAAAAAGGACGTGGAGGCCTATCTCGAAGCCCGCAAAGATGCCCCCGTCGGGGCGCAGCCTTCACCTCTTACGCCGCAGGACGACCTGCCGCCCTGGGAACGTCCCGGCAGCGGCGATCTGTTCAAGCCGACGGTTGAGTATGGCGCAGATGCACAGCCCTCACCCCCTGCCCCTCTCCCTGAGGGCGAGGGGAAAATAGGGCGGCGGCTCGAAGCTGAAGCGATGCCGCCGGCCCGCCCGCGTCCCGCCGAAGCCATCCCTCAGGGCGCGCTGGGCGAACTGGTGGCGCTTTCGACCATGCGCCGCGCCATCGCCGAACACATGGTGCGGAGCAAACTGCACACCGCGCCGCACGTGACGACCGTTTTTGAGGTAGATATGTCGGCGGCGCTGGCACACCGGGAAGCGCACAAACCGGCCCTCGCCCGCCAGGGCGTCAACCTGACGCTGACGGCCTATTTCGCGGCGGCGGCGGTGGCGGCGCTGCAAGCCGTCCCTTACCTCAACGCGCAGTGGACGGACGAGGGCATCTTCCTGCACCATGCCGTTCACCTGGGCATAGCCGTCGCGCTGGATGAAGGGCTGGTCGTGCCGGTCATCAAAAACGCCCAGGATTTGAACCTGGCCGGGCTGGCGCGGGCGATCAACGACCTGTCCAACCGCGCCCGCAGCCGTCAGCTTAAACCGGACGAGGCGCAGGGCGGCACGTTCACCATCACCAATCACGGCGTCAGCGGCAGCCTGCTGGCGGCGCCGATCATCAACCAGCCGCAGGTCGGCATTATGGGCGTGGGCGTGGTGGAAAAGCGCGTCAAAGTCATCAACGATGCTATCGCCATCCGCCCCTGCTGCTATGTGACGCTGACGTTCGATCACCGCGTGGCCGACGGCGCGACCGGCGACGCCTTTTTGCAGACCGTCAAACACACGCTGGAAACGTGGGGCTGACCGCGTCGGGTTGCGGCGTGAATTGAATCATTCGCCCGGCTGGGCTTGCGCGCAGTTTTCCCCGTAACGAATGTCACGGCCAGGGCATGATAGTCGGCACTGGCCGTGAGGGTCTGTATCGCCTAATCTATATTCAGGATATTGAATATAAGGGGACGCCATGAGCCGCACTTACGATGATCTGGCGCTCGTCTTTCGGGCGCTGGCGCACCCGGTTCGCCTGCACATCCTCGACCTGCTGCGGGGCGGCGAAATCTGCGTCTGCCAGATCGAAGCCGCGCTGGGCAAACGGCAGGCCTACATCTCGCAGCAGTTGATGGTGCTGCGCGAAGCCGGTCTGGTCGAAACGCGCAAAGAAGGCTTGCAGGTGTTTTACCGGCTGGTCAGCCCGCTGGCGGAAACGCTGCTGGCGAGCGCGCTGGGCGAAAGGCCTGTCCCCGTACCGTTGTTTTGTTCGGATTCGCGTTTGCCGGCGGCAGTGGCTGAGGCGAACGTATCAGGAGGAAAACGATTATGATTCACGTCAAAGTCCTGGGGTCAGGCTGCGCCAACTGCAAACGCCTGGAAGCCGAGGCGCGCGCCGCGCTGGATGCAGCCGGCATCGCTTACGAGATGACCAAAGTCACCGAGATGGACGACATCATGGCTTACAGCATCCTCAGCACGCCGGGGCTGGTCATCAATGAGAAGGTGGTTTCCGCCGGGCGCATCCCCAAACGCGAGCAGATCGTGGACTGGGCGCGGGAAGCCGAAACGCTTTAGGCCAAACGACCCTGGCCGTTCGCCAGGGTTTTTCTGTGGTCAGGTATATTCACGAAACTGAATGTGAAGGGGAAACATCATGTCGGTTGGCGATTACATCCTGCAGCTGCTTCAGGCCGGGTGGATGGGGCTGCTCGATTATCTGGCGGCTCATGTCCTGCTGTGCCTGGTGCCGGCCTTTTTCATCGCCGGTTATCTCAGCGGGCTGATGCCAAAAGGCGTCATCACCCGCTATCTCGGCCCGCGCACGCCCAAATACATCAGCTATCCGGCGGCGGCGGCGGGCGGCTTTTTGCTGGCGGTCTGTTCCTGCACCATCCTGCCGTTGTTCGCCGGCATCTGGAAGCGCGGCGCGGGGCTTGGGCCGGCCATCACCTTCCTGTTCGTCGGCCCGGCGGTGAACATCCTGGCGATCAGCTACACGGGCGCGGCCATCGGCATGGACATCGCCCTGGCGCGTATCGTCCTGTCCATCGCCTTCGGCATCACGATTGGCCTCATCATGGCGGCGCTGTTTAAACAGCCGCAGGCCGCGCCAGTGTCGTCGGATTTGTTCCAGGATGATTCCGCCATGCGCCCGGCGCTGTGGGTTTTCTTCGGCCTGCTGCTGGCCGTCCTGGTGGCCGGGACGCTGCAAATAGACCTGCTGACCGGGACGCTGTTCACCGTGCGGCTGCCGGTAGACGTGCCGATCCAGCCGGCGCTGGACGCGCTGAACCTGACGCTCCAGGGCGCGCTGCTGATCGTGCTGCTGGTTATCATCGCGCCGGTGGCCTGGAAAGGGCTGAACGACGTGCTGAACGGCTTCAACCGCTGGACGTGGGCTTCGCTGGCGCTGGTAGCGCTGACGCTGCTGCTGGCCGCCCCGTCCACCGAAAGCGGCAGCATCGTCATTCATTTCACCGGGCGTTTTGTGGCCGAAGCCCTGCTGCTGGCGGCCATCGTCTATGTGGCGGCGCGCCACCTGGAACGCGACGAACTGGCCGGCTGGCTGGCGGAAACCTGGCGTTTCGTCAAACAGATTTTCCCGCTGCTGATCGTGGGCGTTTTTGCGGCGGGGGTGGTGCGCGCGCTCATCCCGGAAGACTGGATTCGGACGCTGGCCGGGCAGAACACCATCGGGGCGAATCTGCTGGCGGTGACGTTCGGCGTGTTCATGTACTTCCCCACCCTGGTCGAAGTGCCGATTGCGCGCATGTTCCTTGACCTGGGTATGAATCGCGGCCCGCTGCTGGCCTACCTGCTGTCCGACCCAGAACTGAGCCTGCAAAGCATCCTGGTGACGGGCAAAATCCTGGGGCGGCGCAAAACGGCGACTTACGTCGGCCTGGTGGCGGTCTTCAGCACGCTGGCCGGGTATCTGTTCGGGCTGTTTTTAGCCCAGGTGTGAGCTTAAAGAAAGGCAAATCGGCGTGAGCGACTCGCAAACATTGGTCAAACCCTGGCACGGGATACCCCGCGAAGAAATTCACTGGAATCCAACGATTGTGGCTGAACGCTGTATCGGCTGCGGGCTGTGCGTGACTTCCTGCGGGCGTCAGGTCTACGGGTTCGATTATGAACACAATGCAGCGGTGGTTGCAAACCCGCTTAACTGTATGGTGGGCTGCTCAACCTGCGCCACAATCTGTCCGCGTGAGGCAATCGAGTTTCCGTCGCGTGGTTACATTCAACAAATCATCCGCGACAGAAAAATCCTGCGCGAGAGCAAGGACAAACTGCGCGAAAATCAGGCTATTTACCGCATAGACCAATCATAGAGCAAAGAGGTTATCAACTATGGTCAGTCAATCCCAGTCCCTTACGGCGCAGCCCGGCGGCGTTTTCCGCCAGCTCTCTGTTCTTGACCGTTTCCTGCCGGTGTGGATTTTTGCCGCGATGGCGGTCGGCATCATCCTGGGAAAAGTGTTTCCCGACCTGGCCCCGGCGCTGGATTCGGTCAAATTGGATACCGTCTCGCTGCCTATCGCCATCGGGCTGCTGTGGATGATGTACCCGGTGCTGGCGAAGGTCAAGTACGGCAAAATTCCCGGCATCGTCAGCAACTGGAAGATGTCCGGTACATCGCTTGTGCTGAACTGGATTATCGGCCCGGCGCTGATGTTCGTCCTGGCCTGGCTGATGCTGCCCGATCACCCGGAATACCGCACCGGTTTGATTATCGTCGGTCTGGCGCGGTGTATCGCTATGGTGTTGATCTGGAATATGCTGGCCTGCGGGGATAACGAGTATGCCGCCGTGCTGGTGGCGATCAATTCTCTTTTCCAGATCGTCATGTATACGGTGCTTGGTTACTTCTACCTCACCATCGTCCCCGGCTGGTTGGGCGCGCAGGGGGTGGCGCTTAACGTCTCGATGGGGGACATCGCCAAAAGCGTCCTGATCTTCCTGGGCGTTCCGCTGGCAGCGGGTTTTCTCACACGGCTGATTCTGGGGCGGCTCAAAGGTGAAGAATGGTACGAAACCCGCTTTATACCGCGTCTTGGCCCGACGGCTATCATCGGGCTGCTGTTCACCATCGTCATCATGTTTTCGCTCAAGGGCGAGGTGATTCTGGAAAGACCGCTGGATGTGGTGCGGATCGCGCTGCCGCTGGTGTTTTATTTCGTCATCATGTTTGTCGTCTCGTTCGGCCTTTCCTATCTACTCAAATTCCCCTACCCGGATACGGCCACCATTTCGTTTACGGCGGCCAGCAACAATTTTGAGCTGGCTATCGCCGTAGCGATTGCCGTTTTTGGTCTGGCATCCGGCGAGGCGCTGGCGACTGTCGTCGGCCCGCTGGTTGAAGTGCCGGTGCTGGTGGGGCTGGTGTATGTATCGCTGTGGCTGGGGCGCAGGCTGTACCCCGATAACCCGCTCTGGTTGGCCCAACCGCAGCCGGAAAAGAGCGCCAGCGATTAACGCCGATTTCGATCTGGTCGGGGCGCGGTCGTGCGCCCCGGCGGACATATCGGCTGCCATAAACGCGGCGGCTTTTTCCGGCTCAAACGGCGACTCCATCCGGTAGGCGCAGCGAACGACGCCAGATGCCGGAAGGCTGAGATGGCCGGGGCAGAACCGGCGACGTCTGTTTGCAGCCCGTCAAATACACGCCGGAAAGCCGGAGCTGATCGCGGAGGGCGGTCAGGCCGCGCCGGTATCCAGCGTGATGGTGATGGCGATTTTGCCCGGCACGAACTTCGCGCGCCGTTCCGCGCTCAGGCCGGGATAGATTTTGGCGGCCAGTGCGCCGACGCACTGCGGATCATCGGAGACCTCGGCGCGGCCCTGATAGCTCTGGCCGCGCAAACGAATCCAGACATCGGCGCCGCCGCGCAGGTTCTTCCACCAGGTATAACCCGCGCTGGTGATGATATAGAGCGCGCCGCCGTCTTGGGCATACTGCACCGGCGTGGTGTAGACCGCGCCGCTTTTACGCCCTTTGAAGGTGATGAGCAGATACGAGCGGCTGACCAGGCCGTGAAACGGCGACCACAGCAGCCGCTTCATGAACGGATTCTGTGCCTTAACTAACAGGCGGAAAACGAGCGGGGGTTTGTTCTGGATGCCGGTGGCTGTCATGGATACACCTCGTGATTTCTGATTAAGCGGAAAAACACCGGCGGTCAGCGTTGGGCGGCGGGTTCGCGCCGGGCGACGGGCGAGGATGCGGCGCGCAGTCTGCCGATCACGATCAACGCCGCCCAGACCATCACCCCCATGCTGACCACCATCGAGACGGTGCCGCCGTCTACTGCCGAAGCGGTGGCGAAGTCGAACAGCCCGTGCCACAGCCCGACCGCCAGCAGGCTGTGCGTCCGGCTGTACAGCCAGCCCAATACAATCGCGCCGGGCAGGATGGTGACGACGAATAACGGGAAACCAACCAGCCCCATCGCCATGAAGGTATCCTTGTAGAAGAAGAACGGGATGTGCCAGAATGCCCAGATCACACCGATTAACAGTGTCGTGAGCAGGAAGCCGCGTTCCGGCTCCAGGTGGTGCTGGGCGAAACCGCGCCAGCCGATTTCTTCGCCCAAGCCGAACGAAAAAATCCATACCAGCAGCGCGGCCAGGATGCCGGGTTGGCCCAGGTAATCCACCACGCCAAGCTGGGTGAGGTCAGGCATCTGGCCGCCGACGGCCCAACTGACCAGCACCGCCAGAGCCAGCAGCAGCAGCGGCGACCCGACCGCCAGCAGCGCGTTCGTCCAGCCGATCTGCCAGCGTGTCAGCCGCCGCGCCAGGTCGCCCAGGCCGGCGCGCCCGCCCGACAGCCCTGTGACCACCACCGCAGCCGCCGCCGGCCCCCAGGCGACCAGATAATGCAGCCAGGCCGGCAGGTCAAGCTGGCCGTTGTAGCGCGCCAGCATCAGGAAGGCGAGCAGCCACGAAAACAGAAAGGCCAGGGCGAAATAGGCGGTCGTCGGGCGGCGTTTGATGAGGTTCATGCGGCTTCAGTCCATTTCTACTTGTTTTATATACAACTAATTGTATAATAAATTGAGTGTATATTAAACCTCTAGTGGGGTTCGTCAGGTTCAAAAGGTGCTTTATGTCACTTCCTCATGCGATACTCGGCTTTTTACAAGCCATGCCGATGACCGGCTACGATCTGAAAACGCAGGCGTTTGACCGCACGGTCGCGCACTTCTGGAGCGCGGCGCAGCAGCAGATTTATCGAGAACTGGACAAAATGGACGGGTTCGGCTGGGTTCGCTGCGAAGTCGAATTGCAGACCGACCGCCCGCCGCGCAAGGTCTACCACATCACGGACGCCGGAAAAGCGGAACTGGCGTCCTGGCTGCGGCAGCCTCAACCGCTGATGCAGCACCGCGAGGCGTTCCTCATCCAGTTGTTTTTTGCGGCGCAGCTTACGAACGCGGAAATCATCGAACTGCTGAACGATCAGCTTGCGGGACACCGGGCGCGGCTGGCCGACCTGGAACGTATCGCCATCCCGCCGACCGACGACCCGGCATATCTGCGGCGGCAGACGCTCACCCGCCTGACGCTCGATTTAGGGCTGCGTCTGGAGCAGATGTATATAGACTGGCTGACGGCGGCGCTGCACACCGTCCGCCAGATGCCGGAAGGCTGAGATGGCCGGGGCAGAACCGGGGCGCACAATCGCGCCCCGGCTGCGGGTATACCCCGCCCTAGCCCCCTTCGCGGATTTTGACGAAATAATCGGCCACGCCGTTCTGCCCGCCCTTGAGCGAAATTTCCAGGCCGTCAAAACGCGGCTGGCCGGAACTGGCGCGGCACAGCGGCGCGCCGGGCGCAATCGGCACGATCACTTCCAGCGCGTAAATGCCAAGCTGCCTGGAAGTGTAACCGCAGGTATCGCCGCCGGCCACGCAGGCGCGTTTGAGGTCGGTGCGTTCCAGGATGTCGCGCAGGATCAAACCCTGCTGCGTCCCCAGGCTGTTGCCGACCGTTTTCGGGTCGAGGCCGATGGACGCCATATGCGCTTTAGTCTGTTCGATGGCCGGGTCGTCCGGGCCGTGTGCCGAATACAGCAGGGCGCTGTGACCATCGCTCAGCACTTCCAGCGCTGCCTGAACGGCCTGTTCGCGGGCGGCGTCGGCGGTGGCCGGGTCTACCAGACAGGGCGAATCCAGCCGGATGCCCACAAAACCGTGTTCCAGCGCGTAATCAATCTGCTCGGCGGTGGGCGGCGCGGCGCTGCCGGATACCACCACCAACTGATCTACCCGCCCCGGCGACTTGAGCGACTCCGGTTTTTCCACCACGCCGGCCTGCTGCCAGTGAGACGTGAGCGCGTATTCCAACCCGGACGAGCCGACCATAAACACCGGTTTGTCGCCGCGCCGGCTCCAGACGATGCGCCCGATATGCGCCAGGTGGCGCTGGTCGAAGGTGTCGAAGAAGATGATTTCCGTGCCGTCATCCACGAGCGTCTGGAAGCGGGCGTCAATGGCGGCGTCGGAGTCTTCCATGTGCCAGATGTCAATCAGGCCCATCGAGCGCCGGCTCTGTTTGCTCAGGTGCAGGCGCAGGTCGCTTTCGTTCATGGGCGTGATCGGATGTTTGCTCATGGTCGGGTGGCGATCCAGCCGGTAGGTGATGTCGCCCACGCGGGCGAACAGGTTGCCGAACAGCACGTAGCGCCGCAGCACTGGCGCGCCGACCACCAGCGGCACGAAGGGCGGGTCGAACACCTGGAAGCCGATTTCGATGGCATGGCCGATGCTGCCCACCGTCGGCGACGAGTCAAACGTCGAGCAGATTTTGTAATGGAAGAAGGGCGCGTCCAGCGCCTTCAGGGCGCCAAACTTCGGGAACAGTTCCTCGTCCATCTGCGCCGGGGACATCGAACGGCTGACGCCCGCCACGCCGACGGCGCGCACGCCGGCAAACCGCCCGCCAAGCTGTTCCGGCGTTGGTGGCTCTAAAAACAGCACCGTCGGCACGCCGTTGATTTGCAGCGCTTCCATCACGTCGGTCGAGCCGGTGAAGTCGTCGCCGTAAAAAGTGAGTAATAGTTGGGTCATGATGTTTTCCTTTTTGAGTTGATGAGTCCAGACTCATTTGCCCTCACCCCTTCGTTCCCCCTCGCTCAACCGCTACTTCGCAGCCAGGCGAGGGGGATGCAAGGCGGTCAACCAATCGTAGGGGCGGCCCAACGTGGCCGCCCTTACACCCCTCTGCCGGCGCAGCGCGCGGCGAGGGTGAGGGCAGAAACGCCGCGGCTACCCGCCCGGCGATTGCGTGCCGAACCTGTCGAGCGCCTGGCGCAGTTCGGGATGGTCGGCGGCGTAATCGTTCAGCGGAACGCCCATCACCGCCGCTTCCCAGGCCTGCATCAGCGAGCGCACCCCGGCAGCCGGCCCGCCCGGATGCCCTTGGATGCCGCCCCCGGCGATGTACATAAAGTCGGTGGTCTGCGTCAGGCGATACGTGTCCGGCACTTGGCCGGCCCACATGCCGGAGCCGACCACCGGCAGCAGCCGGTCGGCGGGCCGAAACAGCGGCGTCAAACACTGACGGATGGCGTTCACCACCGACTCGTCGGCTTCCCAGTATTTGTTGCGCAGGCCGTTGACGTGCAGTTGGTCTACCCCCACCAGCCGCCAGATTTTGTTGTAGGCGTTAAATTCCATGCCCAGCAGCGGGCAGCGCGTCAGAATCCCCCAGCCGTTGCGGTGGGCATGGATGGGAAGCTGCGCGCGCTGGCGCAGGTAGCGCACCCCGGCATAGCCAATGTGGTTGATGTTGACCATCACGCAGGTCGCGCCGGCTTTCAGCACCGTATCGTGGCGGCGCACCATCTCGTCGGGGTCGTCGCTGCTGATGTTGAAGGCGTACATGGTCTTTTTGCCGGCGCGCTGCGCCGCTTCGTTGATGACGGCCATCACCGCCGCCGCGCGTTTTTCGATAGTCGAATAAGGCGGGTTGGTCATCTTCTCGTCGTCTTTGACGAAATCCACCCCGGCATCAACCAGGGCGCGCACGATGTCGGCGGTCTGTTCCGGCGTCAGGCCAACGTTGGGTTTGATGATCGAAGCGATAATCGGGCGGTCGTAGACCCCGATCAGGCGGCGCGTGCCTTCGATGCCGAAGCCCGGCCCCGGATGCGCGTCCGCGAAGGCCGGCGGCAGTTCAAAGTCCAGCAGGCGCACGCCGGAAAGCTCCTTCAGTTCGGTGACGCCGCCGGCGATGACGGCCAGCACGGTTGCCAGTTCCGTCCCGGTGATGTCCAGCGGGACGGCCAGAGTCACATCGGCGCGGTAAAAGGTGCCATCGGTTGGCGAGCGGCTGCCGAACGGCAGGGCAGGCGCGCCGGTCACGGTTTCCAGCGGGCGCACGTTTTCGACGCGGACGGAAAACCGCTGTTTGAGGGCCGCTGTCTCGCCGGGGACTTTGGTGAACGTCCCGGCGGACATATTGGCGGCCATCAGCGCGGCGGCTTTTTCCGGCTCAAACGGCGACTCAATCCGGTAGGTGCAGCGAATAATGTCAGCGGCGGTCATGATAGTGTCCTTACAATCGGGTTATGCAGGCATATCCGCAAACGCTATTGACCCCACCCCTGGCCCCTCCGAATTCAGGCAAGGGGTGAAAGACGGTGAAGGCAAACGTTTGTTAAACGCTGTCCAGCCGCGCCAGACCGAAAGGCGGCAGCCGCACGCCCAGGCCGTCCGCGCCCGCTTCGACCGGCTGCCCGCTCATGGCGCGCCAGCCTTCAGGGTCGCGCATGGCGTTTTCGGCGCTGGTTTCGTCCAACAGCTGTAAGCGCCACATCCCGGCCAGCCCCGGCAGCCGGGCCGCCTGTTCATGCCTGGTGAAGTTGACCAGCAGCAGCCGCGTTCGCCCGTCTTTGCGCAGCGCCAGGCCGTCCACTATCAGCAGATCGCTGGACGTTCCGGCGATCACCTGGCCGCCCCGTAACTCGCCCACATCAGCAAAAACGTGATACATCGGGAAGACGCCGCCGGGAATGGAGCGGAATTTGTCCGGCGCGGGCGAGCCGGCAGCGGTTTCCATCACGCCGCGCCAGCCGGTCGTTTCGTAGTAGGTCAGCGAAGCCGCGCCGCTTTCGGCCAGATATTTGATGCTGCCGACCGTCCAGCCTGCGCCGTACAGCGACATCTGGCGCGCGTCCACCTGGGGCGGCAGTTCGCCGGGCGGCGTGGCCGGTTCCGGGGCGGTCGCATTGGGATTCCAGCGCATCTTAAACGTCACCGGACTAATGACCACCGGCAGGCCGTTAGCGAACGCGCGCGCGCTGCGCACGGTTTCCGCCTGGGTCGCCAGCGTCTCCGTCACCGAGGCGTTATCTACGGCGTGAACCGTGCCGTTGAGCGAATACGTCACGAAGTCGGCTTCGTCCACCGGCGGGCGTTCGCGGTTGAGTTCGGTGAAAAAGGCGTCCGTCCCCGCGCCGACCGGGGCGCGTTTCGCCCACTCGTCCAACTTCTGACGGACGAGGTTCACCCAGCCCGCCCGCGTAGATTTTTCGCCTCGGCGGAAGACCAGGATTCGGGCGATGGCCGGTTGCAGTTCGTCCAGCAGGGCGCGGAAGGTCGTTAACTCGGCTTCGGCGTTGTCGGTCAGGTGCAGCGCGATCTCCAGCGCCGCGCTAATCGCCGCCGCTTCCGCCGCCGCCTGCCGGAACGAGTCCACCCAGTCCGGCAGCCAGGGGCGAACGTCGGCGCGCAGGTGCGCCAGGTTAAGCGCCTTCAGCCGCGCGGTCTCTTTATCCGTCAGCGGTTGGCCGTGACCGGCGATTCCCAGCCCCAGCGGCGGCAGCGGAGCGGCCTCGTCCGACAGGGTGAAGGTTAAGTCGGCGGCATCGGCGGACAGCGCCGGCGGGCTGCCGATCAGGCGCAGGGTGACGGCCTGCCGGATGACCGTCCCGGCCTCGACCGTGACCGGGAAGGGCAGCTCCAGCGGCGTGCAGTAAGTCTTAAAGGAAGCGTCCGTCCAGTTGCGCTGGTCTTCCATCTCGAAGGTGTCGCCTTCCATCCGCACTTCGGCGCGCACGCCCGGCGCGACCTCGTGGGTGATGGCGCGCAGGTCGAAAAACGGCTGGTGCGGCGCGATGTGCAGCGGAAAGGCGCTCTCGCTGATGTGGCCGTTCACGTCCTCAATCGTGCAGGGCTGGCCGGCGCAGGTCATCGGGTGCAGCACGCAGAAGCCGATGCGGTTGCGCCTGAAGGTCGAAAGCGCCTGGCCGTCAAATTCAAACGTGATCGTGCCGTCCGGCGCGCCGGTGAGCGCGCCTGTCCAGACGAAGTGAAGGTCGCCGCGCCGGTGTTCCGAGCGGTAGCGGATGGCGAACGAGTCCCGCCGGACATCCATCTGCACGTCGGACAGGCTGCCGGGAACCGTCCCCCAGTTATGGTCACGGACGGCGGCGTAAATCTGGCGCAGCACTTCGCGGCTGCCCAGCCGGATATAACGCAGGCTGCCGTCCTCGTAGGTCAGCGTCAGCGGCCCGGCCTGGAGCGTGACCGGTTCGGGCAGGGGGTCGGGGCTGCCATAGTACAGTATCGTCTGGGAAAAAGGGTTCATCAAAAAAACAACCTTTCCAACAAAATGCACAAAACAGTTTGCGCGCCAGGGGTGAAGCCGGTACAATCACCGACCACTTGACAATATACAGCATATTGTATACAATCTCATTATACACTAATTCTGGCGCGCCGCAACTAATGGCTTTAAGGTTTTTTTGATGAAAGTTTTTTCTCAAATCCGCCCGGTCAGCCTGCGCGAGCAGGTGGCCGAACAAATCCGCACAGCCATCATCGAAGGGCGACTGAAGCCGAACGATCATGTTGTGGAAGCCGCGCTCACCGAGCAGCTTGGCGTCAGCCGCACCCCCGTCCGCGAGGCGCTCATCATCCTGGAACGCGAAGCTCTGATCGTCACCGTCCCGCATCGCGGCGCGTTTGTGCGCGCCTTTAACGAAGAGGACGTGGAAGCCCTGTTCTCGATGCGTACCACGCTGGAAAACTTCGCCGCCGAGCTGGTCATTGATCGCCTGGGCGACCAGGATTACACCTATCTGGAAGACCTGGTGGACAGGCAGCGCCATTACATCGAACAGAATGACTTCAAGCAGGTGCGCAGCACCGACATGGCCTTCCACCAGTATCTGATTAGCTACAGCGGCCATCCTCTGCTGATGCGCAGTTGGGAAGAAATCGTCGCCCAGGTGGCGGCGGTGCTGTACCTGCGCGCCGAAGCCCAGCCGGACTACGACGAATACCTGGCGATCAGCGATCACTGCGCCATCCTGGATGCGTACCGCGCGCGCGACCTGGAAAAAGTCAAAGCCGAAAACCGGCGCATCAACAACCGCGTGGCGGCGGAGTGCCTGTCGGCAGTGCGCGTGTTAAAGGGACGCGCGGACGGCAGCGCGCCCTGACCGGCACGGAACAAGAGAGGGGCATCGGCGCCGGGTTGTGTTTTTTAACGGCGGCGGTGATTGTATACAATATACACTTTGTGTCTTCGCATCCGATCCGGATGCATGATGACAGCCCGACGACATAAACAGAACCGTTGAGGCAGCAAAAGGAGGCGCCAGACAACCACACAATCTGAATGGTCACGAATATACGGTGTTCGTCAGCTTAGAGAAATTTTGAAAGGAAACATCATGCTGAACAGATTCCCGAAAATTGGCATCAGCCTGGTCGTCGCAGCCATGCTCGCCACCATGATCTTCGGCGCTGCTGCTGCCCAGGACCCCCTCAAAATTTGCTTCGGTTTCCAGGACCTAGAGACGGAATTCTGGGTGGCCGGTCACAAGGCCATCACCGAAACCCTGCGCGCGGCCGGCCACGAAGTGCTGGAATACAACGCCAACGAAAACCCCGACCGCCAGCTTGAGCAGGTGCGCGAGTGCATCGCTCAGGGCGTGGACGGCATCATCATCATCCCGCAGGATGGCGACAGCGCCGTGACCATCATCGGCGAAGCCCAGGATGCCGACATCCCGATTGCGGTCTTCAACCGTCCGCCCAATGATCGCAGCAAGGGCATCACCGTCGTGGCCGACAACGTGAGCGCCACCGAACAGGCCGTCGAGTTCATCGCTCAGAAGGCGCTGGCGAAGTGGGAAGCCACCGGCGTGCAGATCAAGCCCCTGATTGTGGTGGGCGCGCTGCAGGACACCAACGCCATTGGCCGTCGTGAAGGTTTCTTCAACGTCATCAACCGCTACAACGAGAAGTACCCCGGCATGTTCGCCGACCCCATCGAAGTCGCTTCGGAATGGGACGCCGCGACCGCGCTGGCGAACCTGGAAGCCGCCATCACCGCTAACCCGGATGTGGACTTCCTGTACACCTCGTCGGACTTCCTGTTCCCGACCATTCGCTCGGTGCTGGAACCGCGCGGCAAGTGGGTGCCGATGGGCCAGCCTGGGCATGTGCTGATGGCCGGCCTCGACGGTGACGCCACCGCCTGTATGCTGATCGAACAGGGTTACGTGGACGCCACCGGCGTGCAGAACCTGTTCTATGAAGCCGAACTGACCATGAACCGGCTGCTCCAGGCCGTCGCCAACGGCGAAACCCAGCCCAACGAAGTGCTGCTCGACCCCGGCTTCGCGCTGACGGCCGGCAACTTCAGGTGGCAGGACGTGGACATGTGGGGCTGCAAGCTGTACTACGAAGGCTTCCTCGACCAATAAAAAGAGGCGAGCTTTGTTTTTCAGGGGGCGCCGCCGTTGGCGCTCCCTGCCGACCGTATTAAACACGGAAGTTGAGGCAAAGGGCCGTGTCTACGCTTGATGATCGTCTGAATCCCGCCGCAGTCCGTATCATGCCGGTGGCGAAAGCCGAAGCGGCGTCCCGGCGCGCCGAGCGCCCCCTGCTGGCCTTTCTTCGCCGGGTGCTGCTTTCGGATTATTTTATCCTGTATCTGACCATCTTCTTTTTTGTGGTCGCTTCGATTTTTTTCCCTACCCTGTCCGCCCCTGGGAACATCGCCAACCAGCTTTCCAATATGTGGCCGCTGCTGGCGGTTGCCGTCGGCCAGACCTTCGTGCTGATCCTGGGCGGCATTGACCTGTCGGTTGGCTCGATCATGGCCGTGACCAGCGTCGTGGGCGCGCTGTTCATCACGCAAACGCTGGACGCCCCCACCTTCGACAAAAGCCCCCTGTGGGGGACGCTCATTTCTGACCAGGGCGGCATCCTGGCCGGCAGTCCCAACGCTACCCTCATCGGTGTGATCGTTATGCTGCTGTTGGGGACGCTCATCGGCCTGTGGAACGGTTTCGCCATCACCCGTTTTAGGATGGCGCCGTTCATGGTGACGCTCGTTTCGATGATTTTTTTCAGCGCGCTGGCGCTGTGGCTGACCGCTTCTCGTAACATATCCGGCCTGCCGGAAGATTTTCTGGTGTTGGGCAAGGGCGATATCATCTCGGTTTATCTGGGGCCAAAACTGACGCCGGACATCGCCCGGCGCGACATCCTGCCGATGGTCACATATCCGTTTGTCATTGCCGTTGGCCTGGCAGTGGTGGCGCAGTTCATCCTCAGCCGCACCGTTTTTGGTCGCCAGATGTTTTCCATCGGCACCAACCGGCGCGCGTCCGAGGTTTCCGGCGTCCCCAGCCGCCGGGTGATGACGCTGGTCTACGGCTTCAGCGGTTTTTGCGCGGCGGTTTCGGCAGTGCTGTATTCCGCCCGCCTGGAAATTGGCCGCCCGTCCCTGGGCGACGGCCTGCTGATGGACATCATCGGCGCGGCGGTCATCGGCGGCACCAGCCTGTTCGGCGGCAAGGGTTCGATTCGCGGCACGTTTTTCGGCGTGGCCTTTTTCGTCCTGCTGCTGAACATCCTCAACGCCATGCGGCTGTCGCCGTTCGTGATTGACGCCATCAAGGGGCTGGTGATCCTTGTCGCGGCGCTGCTGGACATCACCCGCACCCGTTTGATTAATCGGGAGCAGCGATCATGACCCCCATCCTGGAAACGCAAAATCTGAGCAAAGCCTTTTTCGGCATCGCCGCCGTTCAGGACGTGAGCATCCAGGTCGGCCAGGGGCAAATCCTGGGTTTGATCGGGCAGAACGGCGCGGGCAAAAGCACGCTGATGAACCTGGTCGGCGGTGTGGTGCAGCCGGACAGCGGGACGATGCTGTACCAGGGCAAACCCTATGCCCCGCGCAGCCCCGCCGACGCGACCCACGCGCGCATCGCCTTCATCCACCAGGAACTTAACCTGTTCACCAACCTGACGATTGCCGAGAACATCTTCATCGAAGGTTTCCCCACGCGCGGGCGCGGGCCGTTCCGCCTGATTGACCGCGCCGCCGTCCGCAGCCAGTCCCGCGCGGTGCTGGAAGAAGTCGGCCTCGACCTGTCGCCGGATATGGTGGTAGACCGCCTGTCGCCCGGCGAGCGCCAGTTGGTGGAAATCGCCAAGGCGCTGTATCTGGACGCCTCGCTCATCATCCTGGATGAGCCGACTACCTCGCTGACCACCCGTGAAACCGATAAACTGTTCGGCATCATGCGCCGCCTGCGCCAACAGGGCAAGGCGCTGGTGTACATCTCGCACATCCTGACCGACGTGCTGGCGATTGCCGACCAGATCGCCATCATGCGCGACGGCCTGCTGGTGACGCAGGAACCCGCCGAAAACTTCGACGTGAACCGCATGATCGCCCTGATGGTTGGGCGCAGCATCGAGCAGTTGTATCCGCCGCGCACGTCCAAGCCGTCCAGAGAAAAACTGCTGGAACTGAGCGGAATCAGCGCGCGCGGCATCGTGCAGGACATCCATCTCACCATTCATCAGGGCGAAGTCGTTGGGCTGTTCGGCCTGATGGGATCGGGGCGCACCGAGCTGGCGCGTATGATGTTCGGCCTGGACACTTTCGAGCAGGGGCAGATCGCCGTCAACGGCAGCAGCCTGACGCGCACGTCCGCCCGGCAGAGCATCCGCAACAACGTCGCCTTCGTCACCGAAAATCGGCGCGAAGAAGGTCTGCTGATGAACATCAACATCGCGGACAATATCGCCCTGGTATCGCTGCCGTCCTTCGCCGCCGCGCTGACGCAGATCATCAAACAGCGCGACATGGTGGACGCGGTGCAGCAGGTCGCCGGCGCGCTCCAGCTTAAAAGCGGCAACATCGTGGTGCAGCCGGCCAAAAGCCTGAGCGGCGGCAACCAGCAGAAGGTCGTCGTCGCCAAGTGGCTGCTGTCGCAGCCGACCGTCTTCATCATGGACGAACCGACGCGCGGTATTGATGTGGGCGCCAAGTACGAAATTTACAGCATCATTGACCAACTGGCCGCCGGCGGCAGCGGCGTGCTGTTCATCTCCTCGGAACTGGAAGAACTGATGGGCATGTGCGACCGCATCCTGGTGATGAGTCGCGGCGAAATTTTTGGGGCGTTCACGCGGGAGGAATTCGACCAGGAAGCCATCCTGCGGGCGGCCTTCCGCGAGACGAGTAACGGCAGTAACGGGAGCAACGGCGCATGAGCATGAATATCCTCAAGGCGAATCGCGGCGCAAACGGGCGAACCAACATCGCTCAACTGCTGCTTAACTATTCCACCATCATCCTGTTCATCGCCGTATTCCTGGTGTTTGGCCTGTCGTCGGACAAGTTCATCACGGTCGAAAGCCTCATCAACATCACCAAACAGGCATCCTTCACCGGCATCATCGCCGTCGGCATGACCTTCGTGCTGCTGACGGCGGGCATTGACCTGTCGGTCGGCTCGAATATGTATCTGTCGTCGGTGGTGGCCGGGCTGCTGATGCGCCACGCCGGTTTCGAGGTGATTCCGGCGCTGCTGGCAGCCCTGATCGTCGGCACACTGTTTGGCGCGTTTAACGCCTTCTGCATCGTCAAGCTGAAGATCGTGCCGTTTATGGTCACGCTCGGCACACTGGTGGTCGGGCGCGGCATCGGCACGGCGCTGACCGAATCGAAGCAGATTGACTTCCCGCGCCCCATGCTGGACTTCGGCCTGATTTCGGTGGCCGGCATCCCCATGCCGATCATCGCCTTCATCCTCATCATCGCGCTAGGTTACATCATCCTCACCCGGACGCCGATCGGGCGGCAGGTTTACGCCGTCGGCAACGACATCGAGGTGGCGAAGAAGGCCGGCATCAACACCGACCGCATCATTACGCTGGTGTACATCGTGTCGGGCTTCTGCGCGGCGCTGGCGGGTTTCATCCTTATCGCGCAGATAGGCCGTCTCGACCGCAGCTTTGGCGAGGGCAAGGAGTTCGACGCCATCGCGGCGGCGGTGCTGGGCGGCACCAGCCTGTTCGGCGGCGTGGGCAACGTGATGGGGACGGTCATCGGCGCGCTGCTCATCCAGCTTGTACAGTACGGCCTGCAATTCCATAACGTCAACCTGTACATTCAGCCGATGGTGCGCGGCGGCATCATCTTCATCGCCGTGTTTTTCGACAGCCTGCGCGAGGCCAACCTCGCCAAGCTCAAACGGCGCTTCATCCGTCCGCTGGATGCGTCGGGCTAACAGCAAGCCCTCACCCTAAATCCCTCTCCCGACCGTCCCTTCGGGACTGGGAGAAGGACTTCAGAAAGCGTGTTTCTCCCCTTCTCCCAGCGCAGCGTTCGGGAGAAGGGGCTGGGGGATGAGGGCGGAATGGCGAGCAGCGCGATTGGCCGACTGAATCGCTAACGGCAATACCAAAGCCGATCATGGACGACCGACTTTGCAGACATCGCAACTTTAAATATTCAGGGAGTAAATGCCATGCTTAAGGTAGCGTTGATGGGTGCGGGCGGTAAAATGGGCTGCCGCGTCACCGACAATCTGAAAAAAATGAGCGATAAATACGAGATGCGTTACGTCGAAATTAGCGAACAGGGTATCGCCAACCTCGCCAAACGCGGCCTCAAAACCACGCCGCAGAGCGAGGCGCTGCCGGACGCCGACGCGGTGATCCTGGCGCTGCCCGATAAACTGATCGGCAAAATCACGCACGAGATCATCCCGCTGCTCAAACCCGGCGCGATGGTCATCGGCCTCGACCCGGCAGCCGCCTATGCCGAAGTGATGCCCGTCCGCGACGACCTGACCTACTTCGTCAGCCATCCCTGCCACCCGCCCATGTTCAACGACGAAGTGACCGAAGAAGCGCGCACCGACTGGTTCGGCGGTGTTCATGCCAAACATCACATCGTCAATGCGCTGTATCACGGCCCGGACGCCGACTACGAAAAAGGCAACGCCATCGCCCGCGACATGTACGCGCCGGTCTTAAACTCGTTCCGCATCACCGTCGAACAGATGGCGATTCTGGAGCCGGCGCTGGTAGAAACCTTCGCCGCCACCTGCATCAGCGCCATCAAGGAAGCTTACGACGAGGCGGTCAAAATGGGCGTCCCGGCGGATGCCGCCTGGGAATTCCTGTCCGGCCATGCCCGCATTGAATTCGCCATCATCTTCGGTTTCTCCGGCTTCCCGTTCTCCGACGGCGCCAAACTGGCGATTGCCAGAGCCTACGAGAAAATTTTTAAGCCGGACTGGAAAGAGAAAATCATGAACCTGGACGCGCTCAAGCAGAGCGTGGCCGAAATCACCGACAGCCTGAAGACGCCGGTGAACTAACCCATGACAACCCTGTCCCAACTCCGGCGAACGTTCGACGGCGTGGGCGAGTTGTACCATGCCCTGCCGCTGCAAAATGGCGCTGCTGCACTGCTCACGCAGCGGGGGGCGCGCGTCCTGGGGCTGTTCCTGGCCCCGGACGCGGATAACCTGTTCTGGACGAATGGTTCGCTGAATACCGCCGACACATTCCGCCGTTTCATCGCCGACGGCGAGTGGAACCTGGGCGGGGAACGCTGTTGGATCGCGCCCGAAATCCAGTATAACGTCCACGACCGGGCGGATTTTTTCGGCACGCTCCACGTTCCACCCGCGATTGATCCCGGCCACTACCTCATGGACACATCGGGGGGACTGGTGACGTTTCACCAGCAGATCACACTGACGGCTTACAACACGGCCTCCGGTACAAAGCAGCTTGACATCACGCGAACCATTCGTCCGGTTCCTGACCCCCTGCGCGGGTTGAACGATCTGGCCGGCGTCCAGTATGCCGGTTACGAGCAGACCGTCGCGCTGGCGGAAAACGACGCGCAGCCGATCCTCAGCGAAATCTGGAATCTGGTGCAGGTGAAGGCCGGCGGCCATCTGATAATCCCCTGCGCGCCGGACGTGCAGGCGTCCGACTACTTCGGCAGCGTGCCGGAAGAAGCCCGCGCCGTACAGGGCGACCATCTGCGGCTGCACCTCACCGGCCAGCGCCAGTACAAAATCGGCTATCAGGCGGTTTATCTGACCGGGCGCATGGCCTACCATCACCACCTGCCGGATGGCCGCGATGTGCTGATCGTGCGTCAGTTTTTCAACAATCCATCGTCCATTTATGCCGAAGAACCGCCCGACCAACCGGGCAAAACCGGCCACTCCGTACACGTCTATAACGACGGCGGGCAGTTCGGCGGTGATGGCGAGGGTTTTGGGGAAATGGAATGCAGCGGGCAGACCATCGGCCCGGCGGCAGGCCGGTCTGCCAGCACCGACAGCTTCCTGCTGTGGGTTTATGCCGGCCCCTCACAAGCGATCCGGCGGATCGCCGCGCTTTTGCTGGGCGTTCGACTATAACGGGGCGGGCTTGCGAACCGTCCCCGACAACCAGGGATAAAAAAGACCATGACTATTTTAGGACTGGGCAGCTACGGCGTTGCCTGGGCAATTGGCGTGCCGGGTTACGAACAGCCTGCCGCGCCGATGGATGCATTCGCCTTCCTGAAGTTTGCCGACGAGCTGGGGCTGCGGCTGGTGCAGATCGCCGACAACCTGCCGCTGCACACCTTTTCCGACGACCAGCTGCGCGCCGTCCGCGACGAGGCCGCCCGGCGTAATATCGCCGTCGAGGTGGGCGCGCGCGGCATCCAGACCGAATTTCTGCGCCGCTATATCCAGATCGCGCAGCTTTTTAATTCGCCTATTCTGCGCGTGGTGGTGGATACCAAAGAGCATCACCCCTCGCCGGAAGAAGTCGTCAGCCTGATTCGCGCCGTGCTGCCGGAACTGGAAGCGGCGGGCATCACCCTGGCGATTGAGAACCACGACCGCTTCAAGGCCAGAACGCTGGCGGACATCATCGAGGCGCTCGACAGCCCGCACGCCGGCATCTGCCTGGATACGGTCAATTCGTTCGGCGCGCTGGAAGGCTCGGAAGTAGTGGTGGATACACTGGGGCCTTACGTCGTCAACCTGCACCTGAAGGAATTCGTCGTCAAACGCGCCGGTCACGCCATGGGCTTCGAGATCACCGGGCGTCCGACCGGGCAGGGCATGATGAACGTCCCCTGGCTGCTGGACAAACTGTACGGCTTCGGGCGGACGTTTAACGCCATCATCGAAGCCTGGCTGCCCATGCAGATCACCATCGAAGAAACGGTCGCCATCGAAGCCCGCTGGGCGCGCGAGGGCGTCGCTTATTTAAGACAGTTCATTAAGGATTAACCATGTCATCTGATAAACTCCGTTTTGCCATGTTCGGCACGGGTTTCTGGTCGTACTTCCAGCTTGCCGGCTGGCTGGAAACCGGCGAAGTCGAATGTGTGGCGCTGTACAACCGGACGAAATCGAAAGCCGAAAAGCTGGCCGCCCAGTTCGGCATCCCGCAGAGCGCCGTCTACGACAGCGCCGAAGCCCTGCTAGACAACCAAAAGCTGGATTTCGTGGACATCTGCACCGCCGTCGAACTGCACTACCCGCAGACGAAACTGGCGGCAGAACGCGGCCTGCCGGTGGTCTGCCAGAAGCCGATGGCAACCACGCTGGAAGAAGCCGAGGCGCTGGTGGGCATCTGCAAGCAGCACAACGTCCCGCTGTACATCAACGAAAACTGGCGCTGGCAGCACGCTATCCGCGCCTTCAAGGCGCAGCTGGATAAGGGGCATCTGGGCCGGCTGTTCCGCGCCCACATTGACTACCGCAACAGTTTCCCGGTCTTCGACAACCAGCCCTTTCTGAAGGAACTGGAGCAGTTCATCCTCACCGACATCGGCAGCCACATCCTGGATACGGCGCGTTTCCTGTTCGGTGACGCCACCACGCTGTACGCCCACACGCACCGCGTCACGCCCGGCATCAAGGGCGAAGATTCGGCGACGGCCATGATGACGATGGGCGGCGGCATGACGGTGGTGGCCGATATGAGCTACGCCACCCGCCGCGAACATGACCGCTTCCCGGAAACCTATCTCCAGGTGGAAGGCGAATATGGCTTTTTGGAACTCGCGCCCGACTTCTGGATTCGGGAAACCACCGCCGCCGGCGTGTTCGCCGCGCGGCACAAACCGCCGCGTTATGCCTGGGCCGACCCGGCCTACGACGTGGCGCATTCCAGCATCGTGCCGGCGCAGTGGAACATCGCCCGCGCGTTGAAGGGGCTGGAACACGGCGAAACCAACGGCGACGATAACCTGAAAACCGTCCGCCTCGTGTTCGGCTCATACGAGTCGGCGCGGACGGGGCGCGTGCTGGGCGCGGACGTGCTGCTGCCGTAACGCGCCGCATCGTTAATAATTATGCAGAGGGCGAGGACGCAGCCTCGCCCCTGCCTCCCCTCAATACGCCCCGAACGCATTAAGGCCGAATGAGAAAATGCAAAAATCCGCCGGTCGTTTGAGTACACTTAACACATAAAAAATCATCACCAGACCCAACAATCGGCTGTGTGTGGAAATGTGTTGAGATGAGAACGACATCCGCCCGATGGGCTTATGTGTTTGCGCTGGTTCTGGTGGCCGGGCTGCTGGCCGCGCCGGCCCGCGCTCAGGACGAGTCCGTCCGCGACCCGCTGACGCTGGCGCAGCAGCTTCTCGGTTTCAGCGGTGATGTGCCGGTTCCGCCGCCGCTGCCGCTTTACCGCCCCGGCGATACCGAAACCTTCTGGGTGAGCAAGGCCGGCCAGGATTATCCGACGCAGATCAGCGCCGGACTGGCCGCCGCGGCGCCGGGCATCTACCTATGGGTGGAGCAGGGTTTGGCCTACGACGCCGACGCCATGCAGGAATTGGCCGCCAACCTCAATGGGCTGCTGGCGCTGCTGCAAATCCGGGATAATTACGGGCAGATTCGCGTTGTGCCGGACACGCTGGCCGCTTTTAACGCGCGTTCCCGCTTCATGCTGCCGGACGTGGATAACGACCCACACCTTTCAATCCTCTACGCCGCCGGCCTGCGCGACCCCCGAAATGCCTACTTCAACCCCAACGACAGCCTGGTGGCCGAACTCGCGCCGGGGGGGTACAGCAACCAGCGCGAACTGATCGTCGTCAACACATCCGCTGCGCCCGGCGTGCCGCTGCACGCCGACGTTTATGCCGGCATCCTGGCGCGCCAGTTTTATCACATGCTGGCGCACTACAACCGCCCCACGCTGGCCGCCTGGCTGGACAACGCCCTGGGCTGGTACATGCTGCGGCAGCTTCAGGGGGCGGCGCTCACGTCGTCGGACATCGCCGCGTTTCTGAACGCGCCGGATACCGGCCTGACGCAGAATGCGAATACCGGGACGGTCTTCGGCGCGCAGCAGTTGTTTCTGCAATACGCGGCGCAGCGGTTGGGCCAGGGCGCGCTGGACGCTCTGTTTGATGAACCGGGCGAAGGGCTGTCGGCGCTGGACGCCGTTTTGTCCCGGCGCGGCTTTACAGACATGGTGACGGGCGAAGCCTTGACCGCCGAAGCGGTATTCGCGGATTTTGCGATGGCGAATATCCTCAACGGCTTCGTGGGTGATGGCCGGTTTATGTACCCGAACCTGAACTTTGGCGAAGCGCAGGCCGCCGCCAGCCTGTTACAGGATACGCCGGAAGCCGACCTCAGCGGTTCGAGCGTCGGCCAGCTTGGCACGCGCTACCTGATTGTGGCTTATTCCAACCCGGCTGCCGTCGAAGTCACGTTTGACGGCCAGCCTGCCGTCAGCCGTCTGCCCATGCCGGGCGCCGAAGACAACCAGTTTTACTGGTCGGGCGCGGGCTTAAACCGGGCCGCCTGGCTGACGCGCGCTTTCGACCTGCGCGAGACGCGGCAGGCCACGCTGGCCTTCGACGCCTGGTATATGCTGGCCGATGGCTGGAACTACGGCTACGTGCAGGTATCAGCGGACGGCGGCCAGACCTGGGAATCGCTGGCGACCACCGGCACGCAGACGGCCAACCCCTACGGCGCGGCCTACGGGCCGGGTTATACCGGCATCAGCAGCCCCCAGCTGCCGCGCCCGTTCCCCTATCTGGGCATCGGCCTGGACGCGGATGGCCTCACCATCACCGAGATTTTACCGGGCGGCCCGGCGACGACCAGCGACCTTCAGCCGGGCGATACCATCGCCGGTTACGACGGCCAGCCCTGGCCGGGGCGGCCTGACCTGCTCGGCTGGCTGGCGACGCACGAGGCCGGCGATACCGTCAGCCTGTACATCCGGCGCGGGCAAACCTTCCTCGACGCGCCGGTGACGCTGGGCGAACACCCGACCCGCGTTTTGCTGCCAGACGCGGTCTGGATGCGGGAGCAGGCCGATCTTTCCGCCTATGCCGGGCAGGAAATCCTGCTGCGTTTCGGCTGCATCAGCCTGCCGGGGCGCGACAACCCCGGCTTCGCAGTGGATAATATCGCCGTCCCGGAAGTGGGCTTTTACGATGACGCCGAACGCGGTGTGCCGGGCTGGACGCTGGACGGCTGGCGCCAGACCGGCAGCCAGACGCGCCAGAAATTTCTGCTTCAGGTGGCGATCATCGGCGACAGTGCCGAAACCAGCCGCGTGCGCCGACTGATCGGCCCCGGCGATACGGCCACCGGCGGCGTGTGGTCGTTCCCGCTGGCTGCCGGGGAGTTTATGGTCATCGCCGTATCCGGGCTGAACGATGACACCGCCCAGCCGGCGCGCTTCGATCTGCGCGTCCGCAGCGACACTGCCGGCGCGCCTGCCGCCGCGTCGAACTGACGCGCGTTCTGTGGTTCAGCCCCAACTCAACAAGGTATTGCGGCAAGCTTTGATTTAGGCGATGTAGCCCGCGCTATCGAACGCTATTTACAGCCTCTTTTCTATTGCGGAAAGTGCCCGTCACCGTCACAGGTGTCACAGATCCAAAACTCACATTTCCTGTAGAAATGCAAAAAATCATGGGTGTGATCGCATACTGCTCAGAAGCGCATATTGTGGGCTGTGACGGCTGCGACGCTGTTTCGGACTGAACCGGCTATGTGGCAGCATTAGGGCAAATACTGGCGTTGTGTGGATTGAAGCCATGAGTTGGGTGTATAAGGCGACGGATCCATCATGAGGAATGATTTACCATGTTCAGGTGTTGCTGTCTCGTCTGGATGCTC
>JACAES010000126.1 GCA_013388735.1 Chloroflexota bacterium
GCCAGCTCGCTGAGCATATAACGGGCGACCGCCTGCCCGCCGACGCGCTCAAAAACCGTCCAGACGTTGATTTTGGCGATGCCGTCCGAGGCCAGTCGGGGCAGATCGGCATCCGGCAGGCTGGACGAGCCGTGCAGCACGATGCGTTTGCCGATGCGGGCGGTGATGGCTCTGGCGCGGTCGCCGTCGTAGTGAGCGGCGGTGGCGGTAGCGCGGTGTTCGGTCCCCAGGTCAGGCACGATCAGAAACACGCCGGTTTCGCGGTAGAAGCGTTCGGCCTCTTCCGGCTCGGTCAGCGGCACATTGGCATGTTCGACGGCCTGGGCGATCTCGGCTACCGCGCCTTCGACCAGGGTGCGCCCGCGCATCCGTTCGACGAAGCGCCGCGTTTTTTCGATATTTTCGGCCATCGGCCAGTCAGAGGCATCGTACATGATGGTCGCGCAATATTCCGCTGCCCAATCGAAAAGGCTTTCGTCGGCTTCCGGCTGCCCGTGATCGAAATGCAGCATCACCTGTAGATCGGCATACGGGCTGCCGGGCGCAACCATCAGGTTCACATCATCCACCAGCGCCTTCAAACCCAGCGCGGCGTTTTTGAGGTGGGTATAGCTGACCAACTGCGGCTCGATGGGATAATTGGCCGTCGCCGAAACGACGATGGGAACGGCCTGCAAACCGTGTTCCTGGCCGAACTCGTAGGCAGAGCGCAGAATCGCTTCGGTCGTATAGGGGTTCGCGGTGCAGAAGTTGGCAAGGCACAGGCCGCAGTCCGCCGCGCGGGCGTAAACGGCGGCCACCTGTTGGGGGTCGCTGATGAGAGGCATCGTTTACACGCTTTCTTTGATCTGTTGTAAGGTCTGATGAAAAGGACGGAGCGCCGGATACAGCGCCTTATACACCTGTTGGTAAATTGCGTCGTAATGGCCGACCTGTCCGGCTGCCGGTTCGACGCGCGTGGTTTCCCGCCGCAGGGATGCCCGCGCTGCCGCGACATCCGGGTATACCCCGACGCTGAGTCCGCCCAGGATAGCCGCGCCCAGGCTGGCCGCTTCGCTAACCTGCGTCACATCCAGGGCGCGATTGAGGATCGAGGCTTTGATCTGCATCCACAGGGTATTACGGGTTGCGCCGCCGATGGCGTGAATGGCCTGAAGCTCCGGCACGCCCTCGTAAGCCAGCAGCGATTCCAGCATCAGACGGGAGTCGTAGGCTGTGCCTTCCAGGACGGCGCGGAACATGGCCGCCCGGCTGGTGTCTGTACTCAGGCCGATGAATGCGCCGCGCGCCAGCGGGTCATCGTAGGGCGGGCTGGCAAGCTGAAACTGCGGCAGAAAACATAATCCGTCGCTGCCGGGCGGCACGGCTTCGGCGTCGGCGATCAGACCGGCGTAATCGCGGCTGTCGGCCAGCGCCGACCGGAACCATTCGACGCAGGCCCCGGCGGTGTAGAGCGCGCCGAAGACGTAATATAACCCGGCCACCACATGCGCGCCCTGGGTGTAGCCCTGGCGTCCCAGATTCGGGTCGGCCAGCGGTTTTTCCAGCGAGACGAACACCGTCTCCGACGTGCCGAGCGAATTGAGCGCGACGCCCGGCTGCGTCACACCGGCAGCCAGCGCGCCGCAGACGTGGTCATGGCCGCCGGCGGCCACCTGCGCCGTCTCCGGCAGCCCGGTAGCGGCGGTGGCTTCGGGCGTCACCGCGCCCAACGGCGTGCCGCTGGGGCAGAGCGGTGCGTACAGGCCGACGCTGATTCCGGCCTGAGCGAGGATGTCCGGCGACCACTGCCGCCGGGCGATGTCCAGCGCCAGCGTGCGGGAGGCCAGCGAATAATCGGTGGCCTGCTGACCGGAAAGCCGGAAGGCGATGTAGTCGGCGATGTTCAGCCAGCGGACGGTGCGGGCGAAAATGTCCGGCTCGTTCTGTTTGAGCCACAGCAGCTTGCACAGGCCGAAGATCGGCAGCAAAGACAGGCCGGTGATGGCAAAGAGGGGGTCTTTGCCGATGGTTTGTTCCAGCCAGGCGGCCTGGGGTTGGGTGCGCGCGTCGAACCAGGCGATAGCCGGGTAAGGCGGCTGATTGGCGGAATCCAGCGGCACGCCCGCCTCGCCCATGCTGGCGACGGCGACGCTGACGATACGCCGGGCGTCCACCTGGGCGGTGGCCTGGCGCAGCGCGGCAGCCGTCGTCTGCCACAGTTCTTCGGGTTCGTAATAGGCCCATCCGGGCTGCGGGCTGTGGACAGGTGTGGGTAGGCTGGCCTGTGCCACCGGCTGCCCATCGGGGGTGAAAATCAAGGCTTTGATATTGGTTGTGCCGACATCCAGGCCGGCGAGCAGGGGGTCACTGGTCATGTGGAAATCCTGGCGGGTAAATAATATTTACGAGGGTGTATTGTACCCCTTGCGTCTGGCGCGGCCAACAGGAATGGTCGTAGCTGGGCGCTGTGGGTGGAACACCCCGGCCAGCAAAAAGGCGGGACAGCCGCTTAGAGGCTGTTATGCACTTTGCCACCCCAACCGGGCAATGAAACCGCTTTTCACGCCCGCCCGCTTTTTGCCCTCACCCCCATCCCCTCTCCCGAACGCGCCTTCGGCACTGGGAGAGGGGTGCAAGACAGAGTTTTTCGGTTTTCCTCCCCCTCGCCTCGCCATGAAGTGGCGGTGGGGAGAGGGGGAACGCGGGGGTGAGGGCAACCTGGCAGCGCAGAAGGGCATAACACGCTCTAAGGCGCCCGCCCCGCCTCCTGTATATATAATCACGCGATCTGCCGGCGATTACCGGACATCCTGCCAGGCGGTGTAGACCTCGCGCTGCCCGGCGCGGATGGCGCGCAGCAAGGCGTCCTGGTCAACCGGCGTGGCATACACCCGCACGCCGACAGCATTGGCGATGGCGTTGCAGATGGCCGGCGTGGTATTGATGCTGGGGATTTCGCCGACGCCCTTCGCGCCGTAGGGGCCGCTGCTGACGCGCTGCTCGACCAGATGCGACACGATCTCCGGCGCGTGTTTGATGCTGGGCATCTTGTAACGGGAGAGCAGGCGCGTCCAGGGCTGGCCGTCCTCAATGATGAAGGCTTCGGTCAGGCAGTGGCCGAGCGCCATGACGATGCCGCCTTCGATCTGCCCTTGCAGCATCAGCGGGTTGATGGCGCGCCCGATGTCGGTGCTGGACAAAATCTTCAGCACATGGATTTCGCCCGTTTCGGTATTCACTTCGACCAGGGCAGCTTGAGTAGCGTAGCTGAAGCCGACGTGCATATCGCCGCCTGTACCAAGCGGCTGTGTCTGGGGCGCCCAGTATTCGTGGCGGGCGCGCGGCGACAGGCCGCTGGCTTTCATCCACTTCACCACCTCGCCCAACTGCGCCTGCTGGCCGTTGTAACGCAGCAGCCCTTCTTCATAACGAATCTGCTCCGGCGGCACATCCATCATCTCGGCGGCGGATTGGGCGATGGCTTCGCGCAGGGCCGCCGCCGCCAGCCGCGCCGCGTTGCCGGTCACAAACGTCTGGCGGGAGGCGGTAGTCGGGCCGCCGTTGGGCGTTAAATCGGTATCGCACAGCAGCACCCGGACGTTCGCATAGGCGACGTGCAGTTCCTCGGCAGCCACCTGCGCCACCACATGCGCGATGCCCTGTCCCATGTCGGCGGCAGCGGTGCGTACTTCTATTGTGCCGTCCTCGAAGGCTTCGACTTCTGCTTCGCTTTTATCCGGCGCGCCGCCGCCCAGCCCGGTGTTTTTGTAGGCGCAGGCGATGCCCCAGCCATAGGCTTTGTGGCCTTCGCGCCAGGCCCAGCGGAAGCCGCCGTTGTGGTGCGCCAGCATATCGCGCCGCACGTCGTCTATGGTTTCGATCAGACCGACCGACTCGCGCAAGAGCTGGCCGGTGGCGGTGGTCACGCCGACGGTCTGGGCATTGATGCGCCGCAGTTCTACGGGGTCTATGCCCAACTGCTCGGCCAGTAAATCCATGTTCTGCTCGACGGCGAAGGCCGACTGGGTGACGCCGAAGCCCCGGAACGCGCCGGAAGGCACGTTGTTGGTGTACATGGCGTAACAGTCAATTTTCGCGTTCGGCACGTTGTAGGGGCCGGTGGCGTGGGTGGTGGCACGGGTCATCACTTTGTCGGAAAGCGAGGCATACGCGCCGCCGTCGCCGTACAGCTCGGCCTGGACGGCGGTCAGCCTGCCGTCGCGCCTGGCCCCGGTTCGGATGCGGATAATCGTCGCGTGGCGTTTGGGATGGAAGATCAGCGATTCCTGCCGGGTGTAGAGCATCTTGACCGGACGCCCGGTGACGGTCGCCAGCAGGGCGCTGTGAATTTGCCCGGCGATGTCCTCCTTGCCGCCGAAACCGCCGCCGATCAGCGTGCCGATGACGCGCACCTGTTCTTCCGGCAGGCCCATCGCCAGCGCGATCTGGTTGCGATCCTGGTACGGAATCTGCGAGCCAACATAGACCGTCAGTTTATCGTGGCCGGGATATCCCGCCGGCACGCCAATCGAACACTCCGGCTCCAGGAAAGCGTGTTCGGTGGTGGGCGTGTGGTATTCGCGTTCGACAATCACGTCGGCTTCGGCAAAACCCTGTTCGATGTCGCCATGCCGCACCTTGATATGCTTGAGCAGGTTGCCGGTGGGGTGGTCGGGGTGCAGCACCGGCGCTTCCGGCGAATGGGCGTACTTCGGGTCAGCGACCACCGGCAGGGGTTCGTAGACGACTTCGATTAGGTTCAGGGCCTGGGCGGCAGTGTCGGGGTCGTCCGCCGCCACGATGGCGACCGCATCCCCCACGTAGCGCACGACCGAATCGCACAATACCGGCCAGTCGCGGTAAACCAGCCCGTGCCGATTTTCGCCGGGGACATCCGCATAAGTCAAAACGGCGCGGACGCCGGGCAGGGCGCGCGCTTTTTCGGTATGGATACTGATGATGCGCGCGTGCGGATAGGGCGAACGCAGCGTGCGCCCGTAGAGCATATCCGGGAAGGTGTAATCGTCGGTGTAGCGGGCGCGCCCGGTCACTTTTTCGACCACTTCCTGCGGCGGGACGGAACGGCTGACGACGCGCATCGGCTCGCCTACTTCGGGGTCATTCACCGGCAGCGGGTCGAGGCCGCGTTTTTCCCGCGCCGCCGACTGGATGGCGCGAATCACGCTGGTGTAGCCGGTGCAGCGGCAGTAGGTATCCTTGAGCGCCACTTTAATAGCGTGTTCGTCGGGATCGGGGTTTTCGTCCAGCAGGGCAGCGGAGGTCATAATCAGCCCCGGCGTGCAAAAACCGCACTGCACCGCGCCGTGCCGGATGAAATTACTTTGCAGGGGATGCAGCGTTTCGCCGTCGGCCAGCCCTTCAATGGTTGTAACATGACGCCCGTAAGCTCTAAAAACCGGATAGATGCACGAGTCCACCGGCAGGCCGTCCACCAGTACGGTGCAGATGCCGCACTCGGCCTCCTCACAGCCGATTTTGGTGCCGGTCAGCCCCAGGTCTTCCCGCAGGAACTGCGCCAGCGTGCGCGATTCGGATACATCAAGATCGTAGTCGTGGCCGTTTACGGTAATCGCTAATCTCATCATCGTCTTATACCCTCAAATACTCTATTAACCGCCAAAACACGGAGAACGCGAAGATTTTTATCTTTTTTCTTGGCAACTTGGCGGTTCTTCTTTCGTTTTAAGCGTTAAGCGCCCACCCCTTCGGGAACGATGTCGCCGGTTTGGGCGCGTTTGACGGCCAGCGCCAGCGTGCGCCGCACCAGCACGCCGATCATCTCGCGGCGGTAGTCGGCGGTGGCGCGGTATTTGCTGGTGCGCGGGTGCAGCGTGGACTGCGCCAGTTCCGCGATGCGGGTGATGGTTTCATCGGCGGCGGGCTGGCCGATGAGCGCCTGTTCTACCTCACCGGCGCGCCCCGGCGTGGGGCCGACGGGCGCGATGCTGATACGCGCCGCCTCGAAGGTCGCCCGGTTTTCGTCCAGGCGCACCCATACGGCGCAGCCGAGGATGGGCAGCGCCACCCCCTGCGGGCGCATGATGCGCTTGAAGGCGGTCGCTTCGTGGTCGGCGGCGCGGTGAAAACGAAAGCGCAGCAGCAGATCGCGCGTTGAGTCCACGAGCGATTGGCCGGGGCCGAGGAACATCTCCTGAACAGGGACGCGGCGCGGCTGGCCGTCCTTGACGATGTCGGCTTCGGCGTCCAGCGCCACCAGCGAGGTTGTGCCATCCCCGGCGGGCAGCGCGTGGGCGACATTGCCGCCCAGCGTGCCGACGTTGCGCACCTGCGGCCCGCCGACCACGCCGCAGCTTTCCACCAGACAGGTGGCGTACCGCGCCAGCAGCGACGATTTGACGATCTGCGTATGGGTCACGCCCGCGCCGACGGTGATGAAATCGCCATCTTCTTCTACTGCGCACAATTCGGGGATGCGGGTGATGTCTACCAGCGCCGGATAGGGGTGAAACCCGCCTTCGGCGCGGGCGTCTACCAGCAAATCCGTGCCGCCGGCGATCACGCGCGCCTGCCCGGCATACTGCGCCAGCAGCGCTAGTGCGCCATCAACGGTTGTTGGGGTGTGGTAATGTTCCCAGAGTTTCATAAGATTTGGCGCAGGAAACCACCAGCTTTAGCGGGTGGATGAATGCGCTCTTGCTCCTTTCGTGGCATAATGGTCTTGGGTGAAGACACTCCCTCACGGGAGCAACGGTTAC
>JACAES010000127.1 GCA_013388735.1 Chloroflexota bacterium
CAGGCGACAAAGCGCACGATGAAAAACCGGTCGCCGGGCTGCAAACCCAGCGGCGTCAGCGCGGCGGGGTCAGGCGTGAATTCATCCGGGTGCAGGTAGGCCAGTTCGTGATAAGCAGCATAACGCACCTGCTTGCGGCCAAGATCGGGCGCGAAAACATCCGGCGTGGCAATGAGTGTCGCAAACGGTTTGAACAGCGCGTGCTGCTCGGTGGCGTGATCGGTATCGGTCAGCGCCAGGTAGGGTTTACGCATCAGCCAGGCGGGCAGGCCGACGGTCGGGCTGCCCATGCTGACGAACAGATCGGCCCGCAGGCGGCGGGCGGCGCGCCAGGTCGCCAGCGTGCGGAAGACCAGTTCGGCCAGCAGCGCCAGTTTGCCCCGGCGGCGTTTGTAGGTGACGGTGTACGGCAGGTGGTACTGTTCCAGCAGATACACGATCATCTCGCGGTCGAGCGCCGTGAACAACACGCTGTGCCCCCGCGCCATCCAGCGCCGCGCCGCGCCGCGAAACAGGTGTACATGCGCCGGGTGGCCGACATCAATCAGGATATTTGCCATAAAAGCCTTTGCCGATTCGAGCGGAGCAGATGCGAGACAGGCGGCCTCTGCCCAAAAATTGATTTCATTATACACAATATACACAATCTGTACGGCGGCGGCGCAGGCTTGACAGGTGGCGCTTTTTTGCGTACAAACGAGCCTCGCATCACAGTGGAGCTTCTTCTTTATGTACCATAACGCTTCGATAGCGGTCGTCGTGCCATGCCACAATGAGGAACTTCTCATCACCCGTGTGCTGGACACCATGCCCGATTACGTAGACCGCGTTTACGTGGTGGACGATGTAAGCAGCGACCGCACCGCCGCTATCGTCGAAGACTATGCGCGGGAAAAATCGCCCAACCGGGTGCATTTAATCCGTCATGAAGTTAATCAGGGCGTCGGCGGGGCGATTGTCACCGGCTACAAACAGGCTTTACTCGATCAAATGGATGTGGTGGCCGTCATGGCCGGCGACGCGCAGATGGACCCGGACGATCTGCCGGCCATCATCGGCCCGGTGGCCGATGGCGAAGTGGACTATACCAAAGGCAACCGGCTCGTCACCGGCGAGGCGTGGTATCAGATACCCCGCGTGCGCTACCTGGGCAACGTGCTGCTGTCGCTGATGACCAAAATCGCCTCCGGCTACTGGCACGTCTTCGACTCGCAGACCGGTTATACGGCCATCTCCAGCAAGGCGCTGCGCACGCTGGAACTTGACCGCCTGTGGAAGCGTTATGGCTATCCCAACCATCTGCTGATTATGCTGAACATCCATAATTTTGCCGTGCGCGACGTGCCGGTGAAGCCGGTGTACAACATCGGCGAGCGCAGCGGGATTCGCATCTGGCGGGTCATCCCGACCATTTCGCTGCTGCTGCTGCGCGGTTTCATCCAGCGTATGTTCCAGAAGTTCGTCGTGCGCGACTCACACCCGCTGGTGCTGTTTTACCTGTTCGGCACGCTGACCTTTTTCCCCGGCATGATCCTGGGTTTTTATCTGTTTTTCTACCGCCTGCTGGTCGGGCCTGTCGCGGCCACGTCCGGGCTGTTCGCCATGTTTCTGATTATGTTCGGGCTGAACTTCCTGATGTTCGCCATGTGGTTTGATATGGACTACAGCCGCAATCTGCGTTAGCGGCCTGGGCAGGTGGACAAAAAGGCAATAAAAAACCGGGGCGCGTGTGCTGCGCCCCGATTCGTTCTGCGTCTGTCCGGCAGGGCTGCCTACTGCGTGTAGGTGATGACCAGCCGGGGGGTGAAGGCCGGGCTGCCCTCAAAGGCCCAACTGAGCTTGCGCGACCAGGGCGCGCCGCCGATTCCGCGCACGATCAGCGACAGGCTGCTGCCGCTCTGCCAGCCGGGGCGGTTAATCACTTCCTGCACCACCGCGCTCACATCGTGCAGCGTATACCACACATTCACATTCCAACCTTCGTTAGAAGTATGGTTGACGACGGCGGCTGTCAGCAGGCGCTGCGAAGGTCTGCTGCTGGCGCTGAACGGCGCGCTGTTATCGCTGGCGTCGGCGGCGATCTGGAGGTTCAGCGAAATCCACTGTGCCGAGGGCGAATAGATTTCCAGCCGGGCCGAGGTGATAGTCGCGCCGCGCGGGATGGCGACATTATTGAAGCGCAGCCCCAGGAAGCTGGCCGCAGGATTAGCGCCCGTGCCGATGAAAACCCCCTGGTAGGACGGATAGTAGTTCGCGCCGTCTTCGTTCACATCATCGCCGGGCGCGGTGATCTGGAGAGTTACCGTGCCGCTGGCCGGCGCATCGGTCGGCGTTGGCGATGGTGTATAGGTGGGCGTGTTGGTCGGAACAGGTGTGCTGGTCGGCACGTCGGTCGGGACGGGCGTGCTGGTCGGCACGTCGGTCGGGACGGGTGTGCTGGTCGGCACGTCGGTCGGGAGGGGTGTGCTGGTCGGCACGTCGGTCGGGACGGGTGTATAAGTCGGCGTGCCTTCCGGCGTCCAGGCGATGTTGTTTTCCAGCGTCTCGAAGTTCACCCAGGTGAAGGTGCGCCCCAAGAAGGTCAGCGAGCCGGACGCCGGCGAAGCGGCGCTGATGGCCGCGCCGAGGGCGTCGTATTCCTGCTGGCTGCCGGCGGTAAATTCAAAACGCAAAATGTCCGTTCCCGGACTGCCATCAATCAGGCCGGTTATAAGCGCGCCATCCTGAAGGATGATGGTGTCGTTGCCGCCGGTGTTCTGAAGGCTGGGTGAGGTAAAGCCTTTGGTGAACGGCGAAAAGTCGCCGTAAACGCCCCCGTTCACTGTGCCGTTGACGATGATCGTATCGTGGCCGCGCGTCTGGAGGTCGCCGATGATGTCGCCGAAGGTCGTGCCGTTGTTGATGATGAGGTCGCGGTCGGCCACATAAGCCAGCATCCCATCACCAAACATCGCGCCAACCCCGCCGCCGACGATCACGCCGTTGTTGATAAGCGTGTCGTCACCCGCCGAACCCCAGATGCCATCGTCATCATCGCCGGTTTCGGGGTTGATTTCACCGTCACCGATGGTGCCGTTGTTGATGATCGTGTCGGGCGACGGAATGCTTCTGAAACCGCCGCTCCATACATAGCCAGATATATAACTGTAATTGGTGAGCCGGTCTGTTTGCGGCGTGCCGTTGATAACCGTCAGGGTATCGCCGGTACACGTATAATCCAGGCCACCGAATTCGTTGGTCACGGTCGCGCAGTCGGCCAGGGCGGGCAGAGCGGGGATCGTCATCACGAACACCGCACCGATGAGAAGCATGTATTTCAAGCGTCTGTTCAGCACTGACAACATAGAGAAGGCGCTCTCCTGGTCTACTTCTGATTTCTAACCCGGACGGTCGGAACAGGTAAAAAAAAGTGTACAGGTGTATAAACACTCCGCAAACTGTATCGAAGGCTGCCTTGCAAGCCCCTATCATTTTGTACAAGGAAGCGCGAGCTTTCGAGCCGTTGTCCAGAAAATGAAGAAAAGCTGACCGGCAGTTGAATTACCGGTCAGTTTGAGGCTGTGCAAATGGTTTAAACCTGCTGTTGGCGAATTCAGCCCTCACCCTAAATCCCTCTCCTGACTGCCGTTTCGCGGCTAGGAGAGGGACTTCAAAAATGTCTTTCTCCCCTTCTCCCGGCGCAGCGTTCGGGAGAAGGGGTCGGGGGATGAGGGCAAAATGCAGATCAATCAATTGACCAGCAACACCGGTTTAACCGGCGAACAGTCGGGGGTGTTACGCGCCGCTCAGAAAAGCCAGCAGGTCGGCATGGAACTGCTGCTTGGCCTCCAGCATCGGGATGTGGCCGACATCCGGGTAGGTGATCCAGGTGGCATTGGGCAGGGCATCGCGCAGGCGTTCGCCCACGCTGACCGGCACGAGCCGGTCGGCCTCGCCCCACAGCAGCAGCGCCGGGACTTCCACACTCGTCAGCCGGTCGGCCTCGATGCCGCGTAAATCGCCGTCGCGGGCAAAGGCCAGCAGCCCGGCTTCCCAGCCTTCCAGCCGCAGATAGGCGCTGCTGCGTTCGATCATCTCCGGCGTCACCAGGTCGGTGTTGGTTATCGAGCGGCCAAACAGATCGCGGGCGAAACTGGACGTGAACAGCGCCCGCAGCGCCAGCCGCGCCACCGGGGAGTCCGGGTCGGCATTGCGCATGAAGTCGAACATCTGCCCGGGGTCCTGGTCGTCCGCACCGTAATCCTCGCCGGTCAGACCGACCGCGCCGGCCACGAATACCAGCTTTTCGACGCGCTCCGGATAAGCCAGCGCGAACTGGGCGATGACCGCCCCGCCCTGGCTGTGGCCGACCAGCACGGCGGATTCGATGCCGAGTTCATCCATCAACCCAGCGGTGATCGCGGCCTGCGCTTCCAGCGAATAATCCAGTTCGGGCCGTTTGTCCGACAGGCCGAAAGGTGGGCGGTCGAAGGCGACCGCGCGATAGCCAGCGTCGGCCAGGATGCCGAGCGTATCGTCCCAGTTGACGGTCGAGCCGAGGAAGCCGTGCAGCAGCAGCACCGGCGGGCCGTCCTCAGGGCCGCGCGTCCGATAATAAACCGATACACCGTTGATTTCGACAAACTGACCGTCCGGGTCGGCCAAGTCCTGCGGCGTGACCGGGCGCGGCGTGGCCTGGGCAGACACGCCGGTTATGGTCAGCAGACAGAACACAGCCGCCAGCAAAACGCGGATTTGCATCATAGCTTACTGCTACCTTTCTTGTATACAAGAGTACTCATCCAGGTTGTTCCTGCTTCATCCAGGCGTGCCGCCTGCCCGAAGGCAGTGGGTCTTACCACCTGTCCACAGGCGTTTTACGTTTCGTCGTAGCCACTACCGCGACGGCGCAAGTCACCGGCTGACTGCTGCTGCATCATATCTGCCAGCCCCCGGTTAAAGACAAAACGGCGTGTGCCGGCGGCACGGGCAAAGCAGGTCGCTTGCTCAGGTGTTGGGTTGAGACGGATGCGGTGGCTGCGAATCATCCGCCAATGCCTCCTTTAGTGCTTTGCGATAATTACGCAGTCCGTAGAGCCGACTGCTGAAGCAGTGAAGGATGGTCATCAGGTCTTCCACCATCTCACGTTCTGGCGACAAGCTCTCGCTGTTCATTACAACCAGTGTGCAGTTTGCTTGTTCGCACAGATGCTCAAGCAGGTCAAACCCGAACCGTGTTAAGCGATCCTGGTGTGCGGTGACAAGGGTTTCAATTTCGCCCACAACTATCCGATCTATGAGCGCCAGAAACTTCTTACGTTTGAAGTTCATGCCGCTCCCGATTTCCTCAACCCACTCGTCTACAGCGATTCCGCGTGCGGCACAGAACTGCTCAAGCATCTGACGCTGGTTTGTCAGGTCGGGTTTTTGAGCAGCACTCGACACACGGCAATAGACGACCACTTTGCGACGTTCAGGTGAAAACATCTGTCTCCGCAGTTGTGACAGGTGCTTTTCGGTGTATACCCTGCGATTTGTGACAGTTCGATCTGCGATTAGCACACCTTCTCTGTCCCACCGTTGCAGTGTTCGCACGGATACACCAACGACTTTTGCAAATTCGCCTACTGAATATGTACTCATGATGAGTGCATTATAATACATCTGGCTGCATTAAGTCAAACCAGATCGCGTCTCTTTCCGGGGTTATACCCCGACGCACTCCGACTTTTAGCCGATTGTACCACAGCGCCGATTGACAGGCGGCCAGCACTTATGTTATGCTCATCAACGGTGTTTAAGAGTTCATGGGAGGCGTTTACATGTCACAAATCAGATTGGCCCTTGTCGCGTGCGGTACGCCTGCCCGCTGCCTCGTTTAACGTTCCACCGCTAAGTCAGTTCAGCAGTCGTTACAGGCGTACCCGAATCGGCTCTCGGTTCGAGGCGGATTCTTGGCGTTTGCCTGTTTGATGCTGGCTGCGTCCATCCCGGTTTCGGCAGCTTGGTTTTGCGCCTCGGACTTGCTCTGGCTCTCCGCGCCGGGGAGAGGTCGGTTTATCCCTGACCAGCATATCTGAGTTGACCGAAAAGGAACCCAAACCTTGAATCCGAAGCACGATTCGTATCTCGACGACTACGAGCAGTACGAAACGCTTTTTGACCCGATGCGCTCCGACCGCAAGGCGCGGCGCGGGCGCAAGCCGAAAACCAAACACACACCGAAAAAGCCCCAACAGCAGGTGATCGCCGAACTTGGCGAAAGCGTCGGCCTGGAAGGCGGCTTTAAAACCACTTACCAGCCGGGGCTGTTTGAGGAAGGCTGGCTGCTGCAATCGCTGCGCGACTTTTACACCCAACACTACATCAGCGACGTGCTGGCGCGGGTGAAGGGCGGCAAGGAAGCCAGCGTCTACCGCTGCCAGGCCACGCCGGCCATTGGCGGCGGTCTGGTGGCCGCCAAAGTCTACCGCCCGAACATATTCCGCAACCTGCGTAACGACGCCATGTACCGCGAGGGGCGCGGCGTATTAAGCGCCGAAGGCCACGACCTGAACCAGAGCGTTCACACCGACCGGATGCAGCGCGCGCTGGGCAAAAAAACCGCCTATGGGCGGCAGGTGGCGCACACCTCCTGGCTGATGCACGAGTTTAAAACCCTGCAAACCCTGCACGCCGCCGGTGGCGCTGTGCCAAAACCCTTCGCCGCCGGCGAAAACGCCATTCTGATGAGTTATCATGGCGACGAAGACCGAGCCGCGCCGATTTTGCAGGACGTGGTGCTGGACGTGGACGAAGCGCGGTCGCTGTTTAACGTGGTGCTGTGGAATGTCGAACTGATGCTGAAGCACAACCTGATACACGGCGATCTGTCCCCCTACAACATCCTGTACTGGGAAGGGCGCATCACCATCATTGACTTTCCCCAGGTCATCAACAGCCAGGGCAACGGCAGCGCCCGCTTCGTGCTGGAGCGGGACATCATACGCATCTGCGATTATTTCGCGGAACAGGGCGTGGAGCGCGACGCAGAGGCGGTCGCTCACCGGCTGTGGAAGCGGTATATCGCCAAAAGCCCGCGCGACCAGAAGGCCGACGAATCGCGCCTGCTGGCCGAAGACGAAGAATGACGCCTGGCGGGTAGAGGGGCGGGTTTAAACAGCCCGCCCCTGCGCTACCGGTTTTTGCGTTTCTGGCGTTTTTCCTCGGCCTTACGCAGAATTTCCGCCAGGTCGGGCGCGGGCGGCGCAGCCGGGGCGGCGGGCGTGTCGGTCGGCTGGGCAGCCGGCGTCTGCGCTTCGGCGGCGGATCGGGCAGCGGCGCGCCGTTCGATTTCCCGCGCCATTTCCCCGCTCTGCTCCATCTCCCAGTAGA
>JACAES010000106.1 GCA_013388735.1 Chloroflexota bacterium
AGCAGTCCGGCTGCAATTCCGGCGGCAGCCGCCCTGGCAGCTTCTTGCGAAACAAAAAATTTCGAGGTAAACTGGAGTTAGTTGGTTGGTGCAACAAACAAGATGCGGCCGGCCAAACGACAAAAAGTGTTTTGAGCCGAAATAAATCTTTAGCTCACAGTGGGCGGGGAAATGGGTGCTTCATGTCCGAACGATCCCCCACCCGCACCGGCGATCAAGCCCTGGTGCGCGAAATAAATCTGTCGCTTATTATGAATCATTTGCGCGACCACGCTCCGGTTTCACGCGCGGCGCTGGCCGAAATGACCGGGCTGAACAAATCAACCGTTTCCAGCATCATCCGCGAGCTGATCGAAGGCCGGTTTGTTTATGAAATCGGCCTCAGTTCCAGCAGCATTGGACGCCCCTCCACCCTGTTAGAACTCAACCCTTCGGCGGGACACATCATCGGCCTGGAAATTGACGTGGACTCGATTTCGGTGACCTGCGCCAACTTCGCCGCCGAGATGATCTGCCAGCAAAAAGAACTCACCGGCAGCGACTTAAACCAGGCGGCGGTTCTGGCGCGCGCGCTGGCGATGGTAGAGGAAGCCGCCCGGCTCGGCCAGCGCAAGCAGCTCAACCGGCTGCTGGGGCTGGCACTGGGTGTGCCGGGGCTGGTAGACCACGAAACCGGAATGCTGCTGTTCGCGCCCAACCTGGGTTGGGAAAACGTCCCCCTGGGGGACATCCTGCGCCGGCGCTTCCCCAACACGCCAATTTTTGTGGACAACGAGGCCAACCTGGCCGCCCTGGGCGAATGTTTTTACGGCGCGGCGCGCGGCTACGATACGGTGCTGTACATCAGCGCGGGCATCGGCCTGGGCGGCGCGATTGTCAGCCAGGGGCATCTGTTCAAGGGCAAACTCGGTTATGCCAGCGAATTCGGCCATATGACGCTGGAAGTAGATGGCGAGCCGTGTAACTGTGGCAATCGCGGCTGCTGGGAAACGCTGGTCAGCCAGCCAGCCCTGTTCCGCCAGATTCGCCGCGCCGTTGAGCGGGGTGAAAAATCGGTTTTATCCGATTGGGTGGCGCAGGACTGGTCGCGGCTGACCCTGCCGATGGTGCTGGACGCCGCTCAGCGTTCGGACACGGTGGCGCGGGCGGCGCTGGAACGGGTCGGGTTTTACCTGGGCATCGGCATCGCCTCGCTGGTGAACGCGCTCAACCCCGATCTGGTGGTGTTGGGCGGGATGCTGAGCCTGGCCGGCGATTTTCTGCTGCCGGTAGTCGAGGCGGAGCTGCACCGGCGCGCGCTGCGCTGGACTGCCGAAGCCGTCCGCCTGGTGCTGGCGCGGCACGGAGCCGACGCCTGTTTGATGGGAGGTATCGCGGTCGTCCACCAGAGCATTCTTTCGCAGTCGGTGGCGGCGCGTTAACTCGAACGGAACACGAAGTCTTCCTGGACGAAAGGAGGCAGGCACGAGCAATCATCAATCTGGACGAGATTTTCGTCAATCGCTTAAGCGCAGCTTTTTAGGAAGATAAGGCTTTAGAGGAGATTACCCATATGTCTAAAAACTCCCGCTGGCTTTCAGCACTGATGATTTTCGCGCTGTTGGCGTTGGTTTCCATCAACGTCGCCGTCGCACAGGATGGCATCACCGAACTGACCATCCTGTGGGCGGAATGGGACCCGGCCAACTACTTACAGCAGATCGGCAACGAATACGAAGCCGAAACCGGCATCAAGGTCAACGTTATCCAGGAACCCTGGGGCAGCTTCTACGACCGCATGGCGGTGGAATGGGCCGCCCAGGGCGACGCTTATGATATGACGGTGGGTGACAGCCAGTGGATCGGCCAGGCGGTCGAGCAGGGTCATTACCTCGACCTGACCGATTTCCTGGTGAGCAACGGCATTGACAAGACCGTTACCCCGGCCACGCTGCAATACTACGGCGAATACCCCGCCGGGTCGGGCAAGTATTATGCTTACCCCACCGAGGGCGACGCAGTAGGCTGGGCCTATCGTAAAGACCTGTTTGAAGACCCGCAGAACATGGCCGACTTCGAAGCCAAGTATGGCCGCCCGCTGCAACCGCCGGAAACCTGGGCGGAACTGCGCGACATCGCCGAATTCTTCACCCGCCCGGATGACGGCATCTACGGCGTCGGCGTCTACACCCAGAAAGACTATGACGGCATGGTGATGGGCTTCCAGAACGTCTTCTTCAGCTGGGGTGCCGACTGGTCACGCGACGGCCAGGTGATGGGCGTCGTGAATTCACCGGAAGCGGTCGAGGCGCTGGAATTCTACAAAGGTCTGTACCAGTTCGCCCCGCCCGGCACCGGCAACGCCTTCTTTGCCGAAATGAACGACGTGTTCATCAGCGGCCAGGCCGCCATGATTATGAACTACTTCGCCTTCTTCCCGGCGCTGATTAACCCCGGCGTCAACCCCTACGCCGAAGTGACCGGCTTCTTCCCCGGCCCGAAGGGCCCCAACGGCGATCAGTTCGTGTCGCTGGGCGGCCAGGGCCTGAGCATCCTCTCCTACATCAGCCCGGAACGCCAGGAAGCCTCGAAGGAATTCATCAAGTGGTTCGCGCAGGAAGAAGTGCAGAGACGCTGGGCAGCCGTCGGCGGTTACACCTGCAACATCAACGTGCTGGAATCGGAAGAATTCCTGACCAACACACCCTACAACGCCGCCTTTGCGGACTCGATGACCTTCGTTAAGGACTTCTGGAATATCCCGCAGTTCGGCGAGCTGCTGGAGCCGGCGCAGACCTACCTGACCGGCTTCGTGGTCGGCGGCGAAGGCACGGCCCAGGAAGCGATGGACAATATCGCCGAAGCGCAGCATGAAATCCTGGTGGATGCCGGCGTCATTGACGGCTAACACCCTGTTCGTAACCTGCTGTCGGGACGGGCAAAACCGCATCCCGACCCGTTGCCTGGGAGGCGAAGCTGCTTTCGCCTCCCTCCGGTCACTTTGAAAGAGGCACCGTTTATGTTAAAAAACCAGGCCGCGCCGCCGGCCACCAGCCAGCCGAAACCGGGGCGGCAGATCAGCGACCGCACGCTCAGCCAGCTTTTCATCTGGCCGACCCTGATCCTGTTGATTGTCATCAATATTTTCCCGCTGTTTTACAGTCTGTTCCTCAGCTTCACCAACTATTCGGCCATCGCCAACCGCCCGCCGGAGTGGATTGGTTTTGCCAACTTCGACCGCCTGCTCAACAACGACGACATCTGGGGATACTTCGCGCTGACCGGTCGGTATGCCGTGATTTCGGTCGGTTTGCAGACCGTGATCGGCTTCGGGCTGGCGCTGCTGCTGCGGAAGAAGTTCCGGGGCAGCGGCGTCATCACCACGCTCATCCTCATCCCCATGATGCTGTCGCCGGTGGTGGTTGGCCTGTTCTGGAAGCTGATGTTCAACCCATCCTACGGCATCTTTAACTATCTGGTGGGTTTTACCAACCCGGCCACTGCGCCGGACTGGCTGGCGAATTCCGACCTGGCGCTGTGGGCAGTCATCATCGTGGACGTATGGATGTGGAGTCCGTTCGTCATGCTGCTGTGCCTGTCCGGTTTGAGCGCCATCCCGGATTACCTGTACGAAGCGGCAGCCATTGACCGAGCCGGCGCCTGGTTCCAGTTCCGGCGCATCACGCTGCCGCAGGTCGCGCCGCTGCTGCTGATCGCGGTGCTGTTCCGCACCATCGAAGCGTTCAAGGCCTTCGACCTGGTGATGGGTTTAACCGGCGGCGGGCCGGGTGACGCCACCCAGATGATCTCGGTTGAGATTTACAGCCAGGCTTTCCTGGGGCAGTTCCGCACCGGGCGCGCCAGCGCCCTGGCGTATATCGTGCTGGTCATCATCATCGCCGTCAGCAATGTTTACATCCGAACCCTGAACAAAGTGCGGGAGGGCTAACGCATGGCCGCCCAGTCAACCCCCCATCCTGAAGTTAACTATTCCACGCGGGTGGATGAAATCAGCGGGCGGGCGCGCACGCTGAACAGTGTCCGCGCCGTGATCGTGATACTCATCGCCCTGATTATGCTCATCCCGGTCGCCTGGATGACGCTGACAGCGTTCAAATCGCGCCCGGACGCGGTGGCTGTGCCGCCCAAAGTGCTGTTCGAACCCACGCTGGAAGGTTTCCTCAGCCTGCTGACCGACCGTCGCCAGCTTACGGCAGAGCAGATCGCGGAATACAGCCAGCGCACCGACCTCAATTGGGCCGACCAGATCGCCCTGTCGCGCGGGCAGGTCATCACCGGGGCCAGCAACTACCCGCAGCGGCTCGCCAACTCGCTCATCATCGCCGGGATCAGCACCATCTTTTCGGTGGCGCTGGGGCTGCTGTCGGCCTATTCCTTCAGCCGCTTCAACATTCCCGGCGCGGGCGACCTGCTGTTTTTCATCCTCAGCACCCGTATGCTGCCGCCGGTGGTCGTGACCATTCCGGTCTTTCTGATGTACCGCGCCATCGGCATCTACGATACACACCTGGGCATGATTATCCTGTACACGGTTTTCAACCTGTCGTTTTCGGTCTGGCTGCTGAAAGGTTTCCTGGACGAAATCCCGCGCGAATACGAAGAAGCGGCGATGGTGGACGGTTATACCCGCCTGCAAGCCTTCATCAAAATCGTGCTGCCGCAGTCCTTGACCGGCATCGCCGCGACGACCGTTTTCTGCCTGATCTTCGCCTGGAACGAATACGCCTTCGCGCTGATGCTGACCGCCGACCGCGCCCGCACCGCGCCGCCGAGCATCCCGTCGGTGCTGGGTACAGGCGGCATCGAATGGGCGGCCATCGCCGCCGGGTCGCTGGGCTTCCTGATTCCGGTGGTCATCGTCACTTTTGCGCTGCGGAAGTACCTGCTGCGCGGCGTGACCTTCGGAGCGATCCGCCAGTAAACAGGGGACAACATGGCAACCATCCAGCTCCAACAAGTAGAGAAAAAATTCGGCAATGTTCATGCCGTCCAACCGATGGATTTGACCATCCAGGATGGCGAGTTCGTCGTGCTGCTCGGCCCGTCCGGCTGTGGCAAAACCACCACCCTGCGGATGATCTCCGGCCTGGAGGCCGTCAGCAGCGGGCAGATTTTGCTCAATGGCCGCGACGTGACCTGGGCGCATCCCAGCGACCGGGACATCGCTTTTGTGTTTCAGTTTTTTGCGCTTTACCCGCACCTGTCGGTGTGGCAGAACATCGCCTTCCCACTGCAAGCGCAGGGTGAATCCGGCGCGAACGTTGAAAAACGTGTGGCAGAAGTCGCCGCCCTGCTCCGAATCGAACACCTGCTGCGGCTGCGTCCAGGCGCACTGAGCGGCGGCGACCAGCAGCGCATCGCATTAGCGCGGGCGCTGGTGCGCCATCCGGCAGCCTTTCTGATGGACGAACCGCTGGGGGCGCTGGACGCCGAACTGCGCGAAACCATGCGCGCCGAGATCAAACGGCTGCACATTGACCAGCACGCCACCACCGTGTACGTCACCCACGACCAGATCGAAGCGATGGCGATGGGCGACCGCATCGTGGTCATGTCGAACGCGGTCGTGCAGCAGGTCGGCACCCCCGCCGAGGTGTACCACAAGCCGAATAACCTGTTCGTGGCGCGTTTCATCGGCAGCCCCGGTATGAATCTGCTGTCCGGCCACTATACCGACGGCATCGTACAACTGCTGGGCAGCGGTCGTTATCCTGTGCCGGAAAGCTGGGATCGCGCCCTTAAAGCGCGGCTGGGGCAGCACGGGACGGTAATTGTCGGCTTCCGCCCGGAAGCGGCGCGCATTGGCGCGAGCGGCGCGCTGGCGGCGACGGTGTACGCCACCGACATGCACGGCGGTTACACCATGCTGCACCTGAGCATGGAAGGCGAAGGCGGCGAAATCATACACGCCCGCGCCAACCGCCGGGAGCATTTTAAAATCGGCGAGACGGTGCGCTTCGACCTGCACCCGGATATGGTGCGGTTCTTCGACGCCGAAACCGAAGTCGCCCTGGAGGAGGTGCGCTGATGAGCAACGTCGCTCTGCAAAACATCACCAAACATTTCAAGCAGGTTACGGCCTTGCGCGATGTCTCGCTGACCATCAATCATGGCGAGTTTTTTGTGCTGCTTGGCCCAACCGGCGCGGGCAAAACCACCAGCCTGCGGGTGATCGCCGGGCTGGAAAAGCAGGATGAAGGCAGCGTTTTGTTCGACGGCCAGCCGGTAGATACCCTTATGCCCGCCGAACGCGACATCGCGTTTGTCTTCCAGCAGTATTCGTTGTATCCCAATATGTCGGTTTACGACAACCTGGCTTTCCCGCTGCGTTCGCCGCTGCGAAAAATGGCCGAGGCAGACATCCGCCAGCGCATCAACCATGCCGCCGAAATCCTGCGTATCGGCCACCTGCTGGAGCGCAAAACGGCGCATCTGTCCGGCGGTGAGATGCAGCGCGTCTCCATCGGGCGCGCCATCGTGCGCGAGCCGCGCATTTACCTGATGGACGAGCCGCTTTCCAACCTGGACGCCAAACTGCGCGAGTCGCTGCGGGTGGAGCTTCAGCACATCCAGAAGATACAGTCCAGCACCATCCTGTTCGTCACACACGACCAGATCGAGGCGCTGACCATGTCCGACCGGATCGGCGTGCTGCGCGAGGGGCAGATCGTCCAGGTCGGCTCGTCCGACGATATCTACGACCGCCCGGTGGATACCTTCGTGGCGCAGATCGTCGGCACGCCGCGCATCAACCTGCTGCCCGCCCGGCGCGAAAACGGCACACTGTACGTGACCGACAGCACCATGCATGTACCCGCGCCCAACACCCTGCACGCCGCCTTCATCCTCGGCATTCGACCGGAGGACGTGAAGCTGTCGCCGGAAGGCGCGTTCGCCGGGCAGGTGGCGCTGACCGAGCCGCTGGGGGTGGAGACGATCATTCACATCCGCGCCGGCGCGCAAACGCTGTTGAGCATCGTGCCGGGCATCACCGACCTGCGCATCGGTGACGAGGTGCGCTTTGATGTTGCCCGCGAACGGCTGCATTATTTCGACCAGGAGGGCAAACGCATCGGGACAACCTGAAGCTGCCGCTCAAGAACGACCTTTTTCTACCAGAACCTTTTTTAAAGGAGGCTGATCTGTGAAATTCGGGGTGAATACCTGGGTATGGGTTTCGCCGCTGACGACGGCGGAGCTGGAAACCCTCGCGCCGCAGGTGGCAAGTTTAGGCTTCGACTGGATTGAAGTACCCATCGAAGGCACATCGGACATAGACTATGCCCGCGCGGCAGACATCATCAAGGCCAGCGGCCTGGGCGTGAGTGTGTGCGCCGCCATGGGACCAGACCGCGACCTCATCCACCCGGACGCCGCCATCCGCGAAAACGGCGCGGCTTATATACGCCACTGCATAGACGCCGTGAAGACGCTGGGCGGCACGAACTTTGTCGGCCCGCTGTATTCGTCGGTCGGGCGCGTCTGGCAGCAGACGCCGGACGAACGCGCCCAGGATATGGCTGTGCTGGTGGAGCAGCTTAAGGCGCTGGCCGATTATGCCGCCGAACGCGGCGTAGTGATGGGCGTCGAGCCGCTCAATCGCTTTGAAACCAGCTTCATCAACCTGGCCGAGCAGGTGGCCGAAGTGGTGGATCGGGTCGGCAGCCCATCCTGCCAGATCATGCTGGATACTTTCCACATGAACATCGAGGAGCGTTCGTTGGGCGACGCCATCCGGCTGGCCGGCAAACGGCTGGTGCATCTGCACTCGTGCGAAAACGACCGCGGCGCGCCGGGTTCGGGGCATGTCCCCTGGGCGGACGTGGCGAAAGCCCTCAAGGACATCGGCTACGACGGCCCGGTGGTGATCGAATCGTTCACCAACAAGGTGAAAAGCATCGCCCGCGCGGCGGCCATCTGGCGCCCGCTGGCCGAAAGCCAGGACGCCCTGGCGGCGGACGGCCTGAAGTTCCTGAAAGGATTGCTGCTGTAGGGAACAGAAAATATCTTATGTGAGGAGAATCATTTATGCCCGACAAAATCAACGTTGCCATCGTCGGCCTGGGGTTCGGCGCGGAGTTCATCCCCATCTATCAGGCGCATCCCCACGCCAACATGTACGCCATCTGCCAGCGCACCAAAAGCCGCCTGGACGAAGTAGGCGACGCCTTCGGCGTCGAAAAACGCTACACCGATTTTGAGGAGCTGATCGCCGACCCGAACGTGGACGCCGTTCACATCAACAGCCCCATCCACCTGCACGCGCCGCAGAGCATCGCCGCGCTGAAGGCCGGCAAACACGTCGCCAGCACTGTCCCGATGGCGACCACGGTCGAGGAATGCCGCCAGATCGTTGAGGCGCAGCAGGCGTCCGGCAAAAAGTACATGATGGCCGAAACGGTCATTTATTCCCGCGAGTTCCTGTACGTCAAGGAGCTGTACACCACCGGCAAGCTGGGGCGCATCCAGTATTTGCGCGCCACACACCAGCAGGAAATGCTGGGCTGGCCGGGTTACTGGGAAGGTCTGCCGCCCATGCACTACGCCACCCACGTCGTCAGCCCGTGCCTGGC
>JACAES010000049.1 GCA_013388735.1 Chloroflexota bacterium
AGTAACCGTTGCTCCCGTGAGGGAGTGTCTTCACCCAAGACCATTATACCACGAAAGGAGCAAGAGCGCATTCATCCACCCGCTAAAGCTGGTGGTTTCCTGCGCCAAATCTTATGAAACGAGTGTTGTTTTTGTTTTCGGATACCGGCGGCGGCCACCGGGCGGCGGCAGAGGCGATCCGGGATGCGCTGCTGCTGCGGTACGAAAACCAGGCGCGCGTCGCGATGATAGACGTGTTCCGTTCCTACACCCCGTTTCCGTTCAAGTACATGCCGGAAATGTACCCCTGGATTATCAACTACAGCAAGACATCCTGGGGCATCAGCTACAAGCTGACCAATTCCAAAGAAAGCGCGCGACTGCTTTCGCGCGGCATGTACGTCTCCATCGAAAAAGGGCTTAAACGCCTGTACAAAGAAAACCCGGCGGACGTGGTGGTGTGCGTGCATTCCATCCTCACCCAGCCGGCCATGCAAGCGCTCGCCAGTTTTGAAAAACGCCCCCCCTTCATCACGGTCGTCACCGATCTGGTTTCGACGCATATGTTCTGGTATGACAAACGGGTTGATCGCTGCCTGGTTCCGACGCGCCCGGCCTACGAGCGCGGCATCCGCAGCGGCCTCAAGCCGGAACAGATGCGCGTGACCGGCCTGCCGGTGCATCCGCGTTTCGCCCAGGCGCTTACGGACAAAGCCTCGGCGCGGCGCGAACTGGGCTGGCATCCTGACCTGCCCGCTATTTTGATGGTCGGCGGGGGCGAAGGCATGGGGCCGCTGTATAAAACCGCCCGCGCCATCAACGACGAAAGTTTCCCCTGCCAGCTGGCAATCATCGCCGGACGCAACAAAGTGCTGAAGGAAAAACTGGAAACCGCCGACTGGAATCAGCCGACCCACATTTACCCGTTTGTGACCAATATGCCGGTGCTGATGGCCGCCGCCGACATCCTGGTGACGAAGGCCGGCCCGGCCACCATCAGCGAAGCCTGCATCGCCGGGCTGCCGCTCATCCTCAACGACGCCATCCCCGGCCAGGAAACCGGCAACGTGGATTATGTGGTCGAAAACGGTGCGGGCGTGTTCGCGCCCAGCATGCGCGGCGTAGTGGATGCGGTCAGCGCGTGGCTGTCGGAAGGCGCGGCGGGGCTTCGGCGGCGTTCCGAAAATGCCCGCCGGCTGGGACGCCCGGAGGCGGTCTGGACGATTGCCGATGAAGTGTGGCAGTATGCCCACAAGCCGCTCATCCCGACCAATCGCCGCGCGCCGGTGTTTGAACTGCCGGGGCGGGCCTGGCGCTGAATGGTTTATTAATCTAATCTAATCAATGTGGAGGGTTATGACGGTATGAAATACAGGTATCTGGTTCTGCTGGTCGGCGCGCTGCTGGCGCTCATAAATCTCTCGATGGCTTTCGCGCAGGAATTCCCCCCCGCGCCTGTTATCACTGATGAGGGCGGCCCGGCGGTCGTTCGCGGTTCGGTCACGTATACCAACCTCTTTTTCAGCGCCGGGGTTGGCGAGCCGCTCATCATCCTGGAAGATCAGGCCGGTTTCGTAGACCGGAATAAATATTTTGTGATGCCCATCGAGTCCCAGGTGATCGGCCACATCACGTCCGATTTTTACACCTCGCCCTTCACCTACGACCTGTCGCTGCCCATTGTGCCGCAGGGGTCGCTGCGCGACGTAGACCAGGACGGCGATCAGGATACCGGCGTGATGATTTTAGCGGTCGCCTTCTGGGAAAACATCTGGGGCGACCCGTACCTGGAGGAACGCGACTTGCAGGGCGGCGGCTGGTCTACGGCTTATGCGTCCACGCGCATCAATCAGGACCCGTCCGCCGAAGGTGAAGTGATCGGCGGCAAGTATATCGTGTATGCGCCGGCGGACGGGCAGGGTTTCCCCAACGGTTTTGGCGAGGACGGCAAACTGTTTACAGCGGACGACCCGATTGTGACGCTGCCGGCGGGTTATACGGTCGTGGATATGGACGCCGACCCGTTCACCTTCGACCGCCCGCGCGAGGCGGTCATTGACCTGATCGAAGGCGAAGAAGCGCAGTTAGATGATTTTTCCGCCCTGGAACTGCCCGAAGCCTTCGATGCCATGATCGAGATGATGCGCAGGGAATACGCCTTCACCGAACTGAAGCGCGTGGACTGGGACGCCCTGCACGCGCAGTTCCGCCCGCGTTTTGAGGAAGCCGCCGCATCTGGCGATTCGACGGCTTACCTGCTGGCGCTGCGCGATTTTATCCGCGCCATCCCGGACGGCCACCACCAGATTCCGCTGGTCGGCCCGCTGTTCCAGATGTTTCAGGAAGAAGTCGCCGGCGGCCTGGGTATGGCGATCCGCGAGGTGGATGATGGGCGCATCATCACCAATTTCATCCTGCCGGAAGGCCCGGCGGCGATGGCCGGCATTGAACTGGGGGCGGAAATCCTGTCCCTGAACGGCCAGCCGATCCAGACCGCCATCCGCGAGACGATCCCCTGGTCGGCCCCTTTCAGCGCCAAACACGTCCTGCGTTTGCAGCAGCTCCGGTATGTGATTCGTTTCCCGCTCGGCACGACCGTTGAAGTGGGCTACCGCAACCCCGGCCAGACGGAGGCGCAGACCGTCGAGCTGACGACCATCGAGGAAAGCGCCAGCTTCAATTTTTCGTCGTTCAACGTAGGGCTGACCGATACCGAACTGCCGCTGGAGTATCGCCTGCTGCCCAGCGGCTATCTGTACGTCAAAATCTACAGCTTTTTCGACAACAACCGGCTGTCCATTCTGCTGTGGGAACGCATGATCCAGACGCTCAACGATCAAGAGCTGCCGGGGCTGATTATTGACATGCGCCAGAACGGCGGCGGCAGCGGTTTTCTGTCGAACCAGATGGCCGCTTATTTCTTCAACGAGCCGCTGGCAGTCGGCAATACCGGCACCTATGACGAGGAGCGCGGCGAGTTCTTCTTCGACCCGCGCGGGATGCGCGAGTTTTACCTGCCGCCAGCGGAACTGCGCTATAACGGCCCGGTGGCCGTGCTGGTGGGGCCAAACTGCGCCAGCGCGTGCGAGTTCTTCAGCTACGCGATGTCGCTTAAAGATCGGGCCGCCATCGTCGGCCAGTACCCGACCGCCGGGCTGGGCGGCAGCCAGAAGGCGTTTACCATGCCGGGTGGCGTGGTGTTGCAGTTTTCCGTCGGGCGGACGGTGGACGCCGACGGCAACATCATCATCGAAGGCACCGGCGTCGTGCCGACGGTGCGCGTGCCGGTGAACGAAGAAACCCTGTTCAGCCAGGAAGACCCGGTTTTGCAGGCGGCGGTGAATTTCCTGGACGACAATTAACGCGCGTTATGCACTTCCGCGCTGTCAATTTGCCCTCACCCCCTCGTTCCCCCTTCTCCCGACCGCCGCTTTGCAGCCAGCAGAGGGGAGGCCATACGAGAGGCTGTGTATTTCATGCCTCTCCCAGTGCCGAAGGCACGTTCGGCAGAGGCGAGCCGAATGGGGACGCATGTCCCTGAGCGCCAGGGGGTGAGGGCTATCCCGCAAAGATGCTGCCCGCGCGCCGGATGCCCATAGCGCCCGGTTTGGTGGCTCTTCACAAGAAATTCGCTTGCTACCTCGGCGCGTCTTCTGATACCATGCCGATAGTGGATTTACGCAGTATTCAGTCTGGAGGCATTTTTTGACGATGAAAGCCGTGATTCTGGCGGCGGGTAAAGCCACCCGCTTGCGCCCCGTGACGCTCACCATGCCCAAAGCCTTGGTTCCGGTCGCCAATAAAACGCTCATCGGTTACGCGATTGATGTTCTGAAAGACGCCGGGCTGACCGACATCGGCATCGTCGTCAACGATCTGGAGTCATCCATTCCACAGACGCTTGGCAGCGGTGACGGCCTGGGCGTGAAACTGGAATACATCGTCCAGGCGGAGCAGTTGGGGCTGGCGCACGCCGTCGGACTGTGCCGGGATTTCGTGGGGGACGAGCCGTTCTGCGTTTTCCTGGGGGACAACATCTTTCAGGATAAGATGGAAAAACTGTTCAGCGGTTTTGTTGAATCCGACGCCGAAACGGCCATCGCCCTGGGCGAAGTATCTGACCCGACGCGCTACGGCATCGCGGAACTGGGCGTTGACCGCATCGAGCGGGTGGTCGAAAAACCCAAACAGCCGAAGTCGAACCTGGCGATTGCCGGCGTGTACCTGTTCCGGGCTTCGATCTTTGACGCCATCGGGCGCATCAAACCCTCGTGGCGCAACGAACTGGAAATCACCGACGCCATCCAGACCTTGATTGACGACGGTCGGCGGGCGCGCCCCTATGTCCTGAAGGGCTGGTGGATTGACGCCGGCAAACCGGACGCGATTGTGCTGGCGAACCAGTTGGTGCTGGAAGATCTGCCCTACACGCCCGCGCCGGAGGACAAAAACCAGATCATCGGCAAGTCGGAAGTATCGCACCGCGTTTTGCTGGGCAAAAACAGCCAGGTGATTGACAGCGTGATTCGCGGCCCGGTTATCATCGGCGACAATACCGTGATTCGCAACAGCTACATCGGCCCGTACACCTCATTAGGGGATAACGTGCTGGTCGAAGGCAGCGAAATTGAGGCCAGCATCGTGATGAAAAACTGCATCATCCGCAATATTCCGGGGCGCATTGACTCCAGCCTGCTGGCGGATAATGCCCAGGTGGTGGCCGCCCATCGGATGCCTGCCACGCGGCGGTTGATCCTGGCGGAAAACAGCTACGTGCAGCTTTAAGCGGCGAGCGCGGCTGAACGTTTTGGGCAGCGAACGAGTAATTTGAGCAGCAGACTATTCCAGGGTAGGGAACGATGGCGACGGTATCCGTAGCAATTTTAGGACTGGGGCGTATCGGGGCGTCGGTGGCGCTGGCGCTTAAGCGGTATAACGAAGGCAAGGACGCGCAGCACACTTTTGAAGTCATCGCCGCCGACCTGCGTGCCGGCGTGCGCGAGGACGCGCAGAAAGTCGGGCTGGCGAAGATCGAACGCAGCCTGTTCGACGCGGCGCGCGGGCGCGATATCGTGGTGCTGGCGCTGCCGTATGCTGACGTGCAGTCGGCATACCGGACGCTGGCGGGGGAGTTCCGCCCCGGCGCAGTCGTACTGGATACCGCGCCGCTCAAGCAGCCGTCGCTGGTCTGGGCGAAGGAACATCTGCCGTCAGAAGTGCATATGGTGGGCATGACGCCGGTGCTGAATCCCAAATATCTGTTCGACGGCCTGGACGATACCGCCCACGCGCAGCCGGATTTGTTCGACAAGGGCGGTATGCTGCTGACGCCGAGCGTCAGCGCCGTGCGGGATGCCGTCGAACTGGCGTCGGATTTTTCGACTATTCTGGGCGCGACGCCGTTTTTTGTTGACCCCGCCGAACACGACAGCCTGATGGCGCTGACCGAAGAACTGCCGGAACTGCTGGGCGTGGCCGCGTTTTACATGGCGTCCCGGCGCGACGGCTGGAACGACGCTCAACGGCTGACCAACCCGGCTTTTGGCCGCCTGACGCGCCCGCTGTTTGATACCCACCCGGACGACCTGCGCGATACCTGGCTGTACAACCGCGAAAGCCTGCTGCGCCACCTGGACGCGCTGATAGAGAGCCTGCGGCTGTTCCGGGGCATCCTGGCGCAGAACGACCGGAGTGCCCTGGAAGGCGCGCTGTTTGAAGCGTCTGAGGCTTACGGCGCGTGGGTGAACCGCCGCCACAGCGCCCGCTGGGAAGACGAGCCGTTACAGGAAAAGCCGCCTTCGCTGGGTACTTCGATGATGACGAACCTGATGGGCGGCTTCCTGACCAAACGGCTGCAAGGCCGCGACAACGGCGATAAAACCTGACGCCCGGCGCGCGGAGAAAAGACTCAACGCAAAGGCGCGCAGGTTCAAAGATGCAGAGAATTCTGGCAGGGGCAGGGTCACAAACCCGCCCCTGCTGGTTCAGCCATACCGTTTCGCAATCGTCGGAATCAGATAATCGTTGAAGGCCGCGCGCAGGTCGTATTTCGGCTGCCAGTCCCAGTCGCGCCGGGCCGCCGAGTCGTCCAGGTCGGCAGGCCAGGAGTCAACAATCGCCTGCCGCTTCATATGCGGCTGGAAGGTGATTGACGCGCCGGAAAACGTCGAAAGCGTCAGGTCGCGGATTTCGGCGGCGGTGGGGCTGAAACTGGTGACATTGTACACCCGCTGCGACAGGCGCTCGGCAGGCGCGCTTGCCAGCGCCAGCAGCGCCGTGATGGCGTCCGGCATCGCCATAAAAGGGATGCGCGTGTCCTCGCGCACGAAACAGGCATACGGTTTGCCCTGCGCGGCGGCGTGCAGCATCTCCGGCGCGTAGTCGCTGGTGCCGCCGGTCGGCAGCGTCAGCGCGCTGATGAGGCCGGGGAAACGCACGGCGCGAAAGTCCACCCGGTACAGTTCTTCGGTGACGGCCAACTGCCGGTAGTGGAAGGTGTAATAACGCCCCAGGTGTTCGCAGTACAGCTTGTTGCAGCCGTACATGGTGGTAGGGTTTAAATACTGGTCTTCGCTGATCGCGCCGGCGGCGGCTTTGGTGGGCAGGTCGGGCATCCCATACACGGCGATGGAACTGGGGAAAATGAACCTGACGGTTTGTCCGCGCAGGTGCGACTGTTCGGTCGCCATCCGCAGCAGGTTGACCGTCCCCTGAACATTGACCCGGTGCGCCACTTCGGGGTTAAACTCCGAATGGGTGGAAAGCAGGGCGGCCAGATGGTAAACCGTTTCGATTTCGTATTCGTTAATCAGCGTTTCCAGCAGGGCCGTGTCTAGGATGTCGCCTACGATGGTTTCGTAGACGCGCGGGCGCATGTGGTCATCCAGGCCGCGAATGTCCAGCACGATGACCGGCGGCATATCCGCCATGTCGGAAAGCTGCTGGATCAGCCCGTGTCCCACTTCACCGTTCGCGCCGGTGATTAAGATGACTTTTTTTCGCATAAAGCGTCCTTTTCGGTGTTGTTATAAATTTTCCAGGGCGTTTGTATTGGCGATTTTCTATTGTAATGCGGGCGGCGGCTTTGCCCAATCGAACCATACGGGCAGTTTGCCCTAATTGGCGGTGGTTGGGAAACCGGAAATAAGGGTTGAAAAGGGTCTGTAAAGGTCTGTAATGGGTCAGAACAATTTTTGTGTCTGGTGGAGAGGCCTTGAACAGGTATATCAGCAGCCGGCGTAACACACTGCCGGATGTGGCGGCGGTTTTGCCTTGGATGTTGTGCCGTTTGCCAGACGGGCGAACGTATCCCTGGGGCAGCGCCTGGGACACAAGCCGGTGCAAAAACAAAAGCGTAACGCGAAGGCGCGAAGACGCAGAGAATCGTGTGGGAGGGTCCAGGGCAATCGCCTATAAACGGTATACGTGTTCTAAATCTGCTTTTCGACCTCCTCCGTCCCCGTATACGGGCTGAGGATGAATGCGCGCCTGACTCGTCCCCCTCTCCGTAGACGGGGAGGGCCGGGGAGGGGTCTGAAAGGGCCATGAACCGGTTAAGATTGGATATATAATCGCCCTGCGCGGCGTTCGCCATCATCAGCGCGTGTTCATCAGCGTCAATGAACGCCCCAGCTGGGTGAGCCGCTCCGGGATGCACCCGCCGGGCCGGATGTCGCAGTCCACCTCCAGGCGGTACAGCTCCGGCACGCCGATGCTGCGCTCCCAGAACAGGATAAACGCGCCGTCCGCCGACCACCAGATGTCGCCGGCATTGATGCCCCACCGGGTCAGCTGACGCGGGTTTTCTGCCTCGCAGCCGGCCCGCTCCAGGCAGGCCGTCGGCAGCCGGTAGAGGTTCAGGCTGCCGTCGCGGTCAGAAACGAAGGCCAGCCACGCGCCATCCGGCGACCAGGCCGGGCGGATGTCGAAACCGGGGTGGAAGGTAAGGCGGCGGGGACGGCTGCCGTCGGCGTCCATCACGTAGATGTCGGCGGGGTTGCCCTGCCGGTCGGAAACAAACGCAATCCACCGGCCATCCGGCGACCAGCGCGGATTATAATCCGCGCCGGGATAATCCGTCAGCCGCCGCTGATCGCTGCCGTCGGGGTTCATAGTGTAAATGTCCTGTTGGGTGGACGGCGAGGTGGACGTGTAAACCAGGCGCGTCCCGTCCGGCGACCAGGCCGGTTCGCCGCTGGACTGTGTTATATCGGTCAGGCGGTGAATGTCGCCCGTGTCCAGATCGTAGCGGTAAACGCCTGCGCCGCCGCCTTCCAGCGAGGCGAAGGCGACCGACCGGCCATCCGGCGAAACCGCCGGGTCGCCGTCCCAGAGCGCATTTTTGCTGAGGTTGGCGAAAACCCCACGCACCAGGTCAATCAGGTAGATGTCCAGGTTGAGGCCGCGCCCCAGCGGCAGCGCCACCGGCGGGTCTGCGGGCAGCGCCCGCCCAAGCCCCCCGGCGATCAGCGCCGCCGCCAGCAGCGCCCCCAGCAGCGCCATCCCCCACCTGACCAGCAGCGCAGTTTTCACCGCCGACAGCCCTTCCCCGGCGCGCCATCTTTTAGTTGAAGGCAAGGCGCGCGTCCATAATTGAAATTCAAACCATTTCCGAACGGTTTTTTTATCTTACACTCATGCGCTAACCGGGTAATAACCTAAAATCAGTGTTATATAATCCTTCGCACAAACCGCTATCATTAACTTTAAGAGATGAATAAACGACGACTCGCTATCTATAACCGCCGATCCCGGCAGCCTGTTCGCCCGGTATTCGGCCTGCTGACGATGGTCACGCTGCTGACCATTATAGGCGGGATGTTCGCGCTCTACGAACGGGTGCGCGTCCCCGGCGCGGCGGCCCCGCGCGCCACGCTGCCGGCCTCGCTGCTGGGCGGGCCGCCCACCGCGCAGCCGCTGGTCCTGCCGACCGCGCTGCCGCCGGACACACGCCCGACGATTTTCATCCCGACCGCCGGCGTGCGCACCAACGTGATCGAGGTTTACCTGGACGGCATAAGCTGGGATGTCAGCCGGTTGGGATATAACGCTGGGCATCTTCAGGGGACAGCGCCGATCACCGGGCGCGGCAACCTGGTGCTGGCCGGGCATGTCGAAATGGCCGATGGTCGCCCCGGCGTTTTCGCCGGCATCAACAGCCTGGGACTGGGCGACCCGCTGATTTTAAGCCGGGGTACGCTGGAAAAACGCTACCTCGTCAGCGCCGTTAAAACGGTGCAGCCGGACGACCTGAGCGTCCTGTACCCGACCGATACCGACCGGATTACGCTCATCACCTGCGGGGATTACAATTTCCTCCAGGATGTGTACCAGGAACGTATCGTCGTCATCGCCGACCGGACGGCCTGATGAACGCCGGTCGGCGGCTCGTGGACGCTCTGTGGCTGGTGCTGCCGCCGGCGACTCTGACCGTCCGCGCCGCGCCGGTGGAGTGCGTCAAGGCTCTGGCGCTGGCCGCCCGTCCCAGCCAGCAGCGTCTTCATCTGCGCAACCTGTTCGCGGAAGGCCGCCGCTACTATCTCCAGCCCATCGAAGGCGGCTTCCGCCTGACCTGTAACAGCAAAATCCCCTGGCGGCGCGGGCGCACCACCATCGCCGCGCTGCTGCTGGGTCACTTCAGCGATGCGGGCGACGGCGTGACGCGCCTTGATCTGCGCGCTCGGATGCGGATGATCTTTCTGCTGGATATTTTTTTCATCCCCTCGTTCATCACCTCGCTGTTGGTTTTTGCGCCCTGGCCGCCCTGGCTGATTCTGACGCTGGCGCTGACACTTTACGGCCTGTCGTGGACGTGGCACCGGCTGACGGCGGCGCTCCAGGCCGAAGAGATGCTGTTCTTCGTGCAGAAGGCGCTGGAAGACCTGTCGCCCTACCACACGCCGGCCCTCAGCGCCTCCACCCCGGAACAGGTCACGCCGGAGTTTCGGGAAGAATGGGACAAGTTCTACCGCAAAAACAAAAATAACGATACAGTATAGAAGTCGTTTAACAAGCGCAAGGCAGTCGCAGCCCGCCCATGCAAGACCAATGGGTCGTTTCCATGTTGCATACTGATGGGAAACAAACCGACGAAATCCGACCAAAGTCAGTGGCGGGTTTTGAAAAAAAACATTATCCTATGTTTTGTGATAACATAGAAAGTAATAGGCAATTGAACCGATAGCGGTAGGCTGCGGCACCATGGAGAAAAGCCAATGAAAAAAGTCCTGTTCCTGATTCTGATCGTCTCTGTTTTGCTGCCGGGATGGGCGGCTGTGGCTGCTCCGCCGGAACAAGCCAACCGTCCTGCGGTGACGACCTTCACCTCCACTGCGACCGTTGTTGACCGGGCGCAGTTGGCACAGCGCACGGCGCGCGTTCCCGTGTCGTGGACGACCGCGAATCGGCCCAGCACCGCCAACCTGGTTTTCGAGCAGGTGCTGGCCGATGGCCGCGTGGTGAATGTCGAACTGCCGCGTGATAACCCCTGGGTCGCCTCGGCGGGCAACGGCGTGGTCGCGCCCTTCCCGCCCGGCGGCGATGCCACCAGCGTGCAGTTCCGTCTGCGGCTGGTGGATCTGCTGACGCAGAACACCCTCGACCAGCGCGAACTGACGCTGCCTCTGGGCGATGCGCCCGGCAGCAAACCGGCCATCCGCACCTTCACGGCGGCCACCTCCACCGTCAGCCGCGCGACGCTGGAAGCGCGCACCGCGCGGATTAACGTGTCGTGGGCAGTGGACAACCGCCCGAACAATGCCAACCTGGTTTTTGAAGAAGTGCTGGCCGACGGTACAGCGGTGAACGTCGAACTGCCGCGCCCGAACCCGATTGTGGCTTCGGCGGGCAACGGCGTGGTTGCGCCCGTGCCGCCCGGCGGCACCGCCACTTCGTTTAAAATCCGCGTGCGGCTGATTGACCTGACCACGCAGAATACGCTTGACCAGAAGGAACAAACCATCACCATTGACGATACGCCGGCCCCGACGCCGACGATCCGGGTCTTTAACATCGGGGCGTCCAGCGTCAGCAGCCAGGCGCTGCAAAACCGGACGGCGCGCGTCCCCGTATCCTGGGCGGTCGAAAATCGCCCGGACAATGCCAACCTGGTTTTTGAGCAGGTGTTGAGCGATGGCCGCGCCGTCAACGTCGAACTGCCGCGCCCCAATCCTATCATCCCTTCGTCCGGTAACGGCGTGGTCGCGCCCATCCCGCCCGGCGGCACCGCCAAAGAAGTCAGCCTGCGCGTGCGGCTGATTGACACGCGCTCCAACAATGTGTACGCCACCGCCGAAGGCAAAGTCGCCATCGTCGAAGGTAATACGCCGGCCATCGTCCAGTTCGCCACCACCGCGCAGTCGGCAGACCGGCAGGCGCTCGTCTCCAGGACGGCGCGCATCCCGGTTTCCTGGGAAGTCATCAACCGCCCGAATACCGGCAACCTGGTTTTCGAGCAGGTGTTGGAAGACGGCACGGTGGTGAACATTGAACTGCCGCGCGAGAACCCGTATGTGGCTTCGTCCGGCACGGGCGTGACCGCGCCGGTCGCGCCGCAGAAGGCGGAAACCAACACGATCACGCTGCGACTGCGCCTGTTTGACGTGGCGAACAGCACGGTATACGCGGAACGGCAGATCAGCCTGCCGATCACCACCACGCCGACCGGCAGCTTCATCACCACTTTCAGCACCACTGCCGCCAGCGTGGAACAGCTCGCCCTGGAAAACCGGACGGCGCGCATCCCGGTGGCCTGGAACGTCACCAACCGCCCGCAGAACACCAATCTGGTCTTCGAGCAAATCCTGGCCGACGGGCGCGTGATCAACGTCGAACTGCCGCGTCCCGTGCCGATTGTGCCGTCGTCGGGGCTGGGCGTGGTTGCGCCCATCGTGCCGGGCGCTGACAGCGCCGTCCTGCGTCTGCAACTGCGGCTGATTAACCTTTCAACCTTCGCCACGCTGGACTCGAAGGAAATCACCGTTCCGATCACCGGCGCTCAGACCGGCGAGCCGCCCGTGATTGTCTCCTTCAGCGCCGACCCGAACCCGGCGCCGCGCGGCAGCACCATCACCCTGACCTGGGAGACGACCAACGCCACGCGGGTTTCGGTCGGTATGGTGTCGTCGCTGCTGGCCGCCGCGCCGGAAGAAAAAGCCGGCCTGACCACTACCGGCTCGACCACCTTCACACTGCCGATGGACATGACCGGCCAGGTCACTTTCGGGCTGAGCGCCTTTAACGCCACCGGCCAGGAAACGCGCCAGGAGATCATCGTCTCGCTGGTAGATATGCCCGCGCCGGAACCAACCGAAGAAGCGGCACAACCGCCCGTCGAAACCACGCCGGAAGCAACCGCCGAAGGCGCAGCGGGTTAGACCGTTGACAACAATCCCTCTCCCAGTCCTGCAAAAACGGCAGGGAGAGGGATTAAGTTCTGCTCTTGTGCAAAAAACAAGGGGCTTAAGCCCCTTGTTCCTGGAGTTTGGCACTTTATTCGCCTTTGACGCTTTAACGCAAAATCAGGCTTACGCCAGCACCGCTTCCGGTTCGGCCAGCGGCAGGTTGTAGGTGGCCGCCACGCCGGGATGCGTGATTTTGTTTCGGTACACGTTCAGCCCTTTTGCCAGACCGGGGTCGCTGCGCAGGGCATCGTAAAGCCCCCGGTCGGCGATCCGCATGATATAGCGCAGGGTCGCATTCGCCAGCCCGAAGCTCGACGTGCGCGGCACGGCCCCTGGCATATTGGCGACGCCGTAGTGCAGCACGCCCTCGACGAAGTAGGTTGGGTCGCTGTGGGTGGTAGGGCGCGTCGTCTCCACGCAGCCGCCCTGGTCTACCGACACATCCACGATCACACTGCCCTTCGGCATCAGCGACAGCATATCGCGCGTAATCAAACGCGGCGCGCGCGCGCCGGTAATCAGCACCGCGCCGATCACGGCGTCGGCGGTGGAGATGGACTCTGCGATATTGGTTTCGTTGGAAGCCAGGGTCGTCAGCCGGCCCCGGTCGCTCATCACTTCATCCAGGTAGCGCAGACGATCCATGTTGATGTCCAGCAGCGTCACCCGCGCACCCATGCCCAGCGCCACAATCGCCGCGTGCGTGCCAACCGTGCCGGCCCCCAGGATGACCACATGCGCCGGTTTCACACCGGGGATGCCGCCCATCAGGATGCCGCGCCCGCCTTCCTGCTTTTCCATGTAATGCGCGCAGATCTGGGTCGCCATGCGCCCGGCCACCTCGCTCATCGGCTGAAGCAGCGGCAGCTGCCCGTGCGCGTCCTCGACCGTTTCATAGGCCAGCGCCGTCACGCCGCTGTCCAGCAGCATACGGGTGAGCGGTTCGTCCACCACCAGATGCAGGTAAGCGCACAGGATCAGGTCTTCGCGCAGATATTGGTATTCTTCGGGTGTCGGCTCTTTAACCTTGACGACCATTTCCGCCCGGTTCCAGACTTCCTCGGCGGCATGGGCGATCATCGCGCCTGCCCGCACGTATTCATCATCGCTGAAGGCGCTGCCTGCCCCCGCGCCGGCCTGCACCACCACCTGATGCCGGTGACGCACCAGTTCCCGCACGCTGCCCGGCGGCAGCCCCACCCGGTACTCGCTGTCCTTAATTTCTTTGGGTATTCCGATAATCATTTTTGTAGTCCTTCGTTGTTCACGCGATGGCCTGATTGTACATCACGGAAGAAAAAACGCACTCTATCCGGCGTACCATTCGGGGGGCAATCGCACGAAGATACCTCGTCTCAATAAGTGGGCTTTCGCCTTCTGGCCCCACCCCCACACCCCCTCCCCGAATTCGGAGAGGGGGTTTAATACGGCTCTTACTCCTCTTTCTCCGCATACGGCGACCAAAGCGAGTCCCTTCAGGTAGGAAAGGGGGAAGGGGTTCGTGTGACGCGAAAATACAGTTTGATGCGACAGCCCGGCGTACCATTCCGGGGGCAATCGCATCACCGCCCCAGCGGGGAGCAACCGTCTTACTGAAAACAGGCTTGAGCCGGCGAAGATCGTGCCAACCCGTTTGTACGCGCAGGAGCGCAATTTTAGCTGTGCTGCGATGTCACGGATTGTCCCGCCTGGATCGTGCCAACCCGTTTGTACGCGCAGGAGCGCAATCGCTTGCGCCCCTGTCGCATAGACTCGGTTTTTAAGCGGTTTTTAAGCCGCGCCGGGTGCCGCTTTAGCTGCCGGCGGGCAGGCTGGCGGCCTCTGCTGCGCGCTGCGTGCCGACCAGTACGGCGGCAAGCTGCGCCTGTCGCGCCAGGTTCATGCTGTCGGCCAGGACGCGCGCCGCTTCCTGCGGGCTGTGGAAGCCGGTGCTGTTTTCCGACGAGATGAAGTCCCAGCGCATCTGGGCGACGCGGTGCAGTTGTAGCGCCTCGGCCAGGTCTTCATCGGTCGCGCCGGCTTCTCTGGCGGCGACGATGGCATCAATCGCGTCCAGCAGGGCTTCTTCGCTCTTGCGCAGCAGTTCGGCGGTGGTGTGCTGGATATCTACCGCCCGGTTGTACAGTTCCTCTTCCGACCAGTTGTGGCAGGTCTGGCAGGCGGCACTGATGTTCACCAGCGGGCTGCGCAGCCAGTGATCGCTGACCTTGACGCTGCCGACCCGCGTATACGGCATGTGGCAGTCGGCGCAGGCCACGCCGGAGCGGGCGTGAATGCCGGTACTCCACAGTTCAAATTCGGGATGCTGCATCTTCAGCATCGGCGCGCCGGTTTCGGCGTGTGTCCAGTCCTTAAACCCGTAGGAATTGTAATATTCCTCAAGGTTGTCAATGTTCAGCCCCTTCTCCCAGGGGAAGGTCAGCACCTTGTTTTCGCCGGCGAAGTAATATTCAACGTGGCACTGGCCGCAGACGTAGGAGCGCATTTCCTGGCGGGTAGCCTGGCTCAGATCAATGCCGCGTTTTTCCATGGCGTTGATGAAACCGGGCCGCGTGATACGCAGTTCCATTGTCTGCGGGTCGTGGCAGTCGGCGCAGGAGGTATTGGTGTGCAGGTTCTCTTTCAGTTCATTATAGGGTGTATGGTTGAATTCTTCCCAGCCCATCTCGGCGATCAGCTGCGGTGTTTCCGCCGCGTGGCAGTTGGCGCATGCGCCGGGCTGTTCGACGATCTGGATGCGCTGCGTATTCAGCTGGTCGGTCAGGGCGTAGGCGTGGCCGCGCTCCTCGTTATGATCTTTGCTGAAGGCATACCCCGCCCACAGGCGCACCATCGCCGGGTAGCGTTCCAGCTTGCTGTACGGCTCGGAGCCGCCGTAGGGGGTCGCCCCGTAGTTTTCGGCGGTACGCAGGAACATCTCGTACTGCATGGGGAAATTCTGCCCCCATACGGCGGGGTCAAGTTCATCTTCCGCGATCTCGACCACCTTCAGCGGCGACTGCCGGGCTTCGGTCTGCCGCTGGTTGATGTTCACCAGCAGGGCGGCCACGCCGGCGGTCAGCACCACCGCGCCGACAAAAATGAACGCATAAATTAACCATTGTCTTGACGGCTTCATAAGATTTGGCGCAGGAAACCACCAGCTTTAGCGGGTGGATGAATGCGCTCTTGCTCCTTTCGTGGCATAATGGTCTTGGGTGAAGACACTCCCTCACGGGAGCAACGGTTAC